>JAYVJM010000022.1:0-43020 GCA_043769275.1 Cellvibrionales bacterium
CCCACCAGTGGGCCTGCTGTGAAGAAGATGGCTGCGTTAGCGTCGGCATTACCGATTACGCTCAGCAGCAGTTGGGTGATGTGGTTTTTATTGATTTGCCTGAAGTCGGTGCGGAGTTGGCGCAGGGCGAGGAAGCGGGCGTGATCGAGTCGGTGAAAGCCGCTTCTGATCTATTTTCACCGCTGTCTGGCACGGTCATCGCTGTTAATTCGCAACTGGAAGACTGCCCCGATTTGGTCAATGCGTCGCCCTACGGAGACGGCTGGTTGTTCAAAATACGCCCCACCGAATTGGAACACGAATGGGAGGAACTGCTGGATGCCGATGCTTATGTTGACGCTGTGGCACTCGAACAAAACGACGAATGAACGCGATTAACGCAAAAAGTGCACTAGAATTTCTGCCCGATAAATACCTCTAAATACGTATTACAGGCCACTTACACACCGCCCTCACGAGAGGAAACCGCATGAACAGCCTATTGACTCCTGCCCGCTTAAGTCCGACCGCGGGTATTGCCAGCTACGCACAATCGATCAGTAGCATTCCTATTTTGACCGCCGCCGAGGAGCGCACGCTTGCAGAAGCCTTGTTTTACCACGAGGACTTGGATGCCGCCCGCCAGTTAGTTATGTCGCACTTGCGTTTTGTGATGCACATTGCGCGCAGTTATGGCGGTTACGGTCTGCCACAAGCCGATCTTGTACAAGAAGGCAATATCGGCCTAATGAAAGCAGTCAAACGCTTTAATCCAGAAAAGGGGGTGCGTTTGATCTCTTTTGCGGTGCACTGGATCAAAGCCGAGATTCATGAATACATTTTGCGCAACTGGCGCATCGTGAAAATTGCCACGACTAAAGCGCAGCGTAAGCTGTTTTTCAATTTGCGCGGCAGTAAAAAGCGTTTAGGTTGGCTGTCTAATGCTGAGGCGACCGCTGTTGCACACGACTTAGGCGTGCAAGTGAGCGAGGTGCGTGAAATGGAAGGGCGCTTGGCACACTACGACGCTTCTTTTGATGCCAGTGCTGATGATGACGAAGAAAGTAGCAGCGCTGTACCCGCCAATTACTTGGAAGATAGCCGTAACGACCCTGCCCGACAGGTTGAGGAAAGCAACTGGGAGACTGTCAGCACGCAGCAGTTACAGCAGAGTATCAAGCAGCTGGATGCGCGCAGCCGCGATATTTTGCAACAGCGCTGGCTGGCTGATAGCACGTCAACTTTGCACGAGCTGGCATCGCAGTACAACGTATCCGCAGAGCGTATACGCCAGCTTGAGCAAAATGCCATGCAAAAACTGCGTGCGAGTATTGTTTTATAAAGCAGTAAATTAGCGAACAGGGTTTTCGTCCAGTTGGTGATTTTCTGTTCGTGCTAAGTAGTGCCGTTTTCGCACGTGTCGAAGTATGAACGGGGTGGCAACTGCTTTTTCTCGGGTTGTCGCCATTTTTTAACTAGGCCGTAAAGCATCACAGTTGCCCGAGCGTCGCGCTGCCAGACAGCACGTACACCGTGCCATCGCCGCCGAAAGGCGCGCTGCTGATGATGTGTTGTTTGCCGTCGTCGCCCACCTCGCCACTGGCGAGGGCGTAACCCAAGCGAGCACCTTTTTTTGCGCCGGCTTTGCTTGATAGCAGCGCAAGTTGGCCATCATGGGCGATAGCGTAAACAAACACGCCGCCGTTGCCGCCAGGGGCTCCTACGACCAAATAGGCGACGTTGTCTTTGTCGCCTTGCAAGCTGATGATGCTGCGACCAAAGTTCCCGTTGCTGATTGCGCCCGATGCCTGCCCGAGCACATGGCCATCTGCGCCGGAGCAGAGCAGGGTTTTTCCCGCTCTTGGCTGGCGAATCTGCCGATTTGTTGCGGGTTTTCCCTTGCGGCGAGGGTTTTTGACGACACGGAAGGCGACGGCATTGGGTGCCCCGCCCGCGTATTCCTGCATGCCGTCACCGTTTATGTCCGTCGCCGCCACCACCCTGAAGCCGAGCCGTCCAAGCGCGGTATCGCCCATGGTACTGTGCTGTTCGGTTCCGTCGCGCTGCGATAGCACTACGATACGGCCGACATCTTTTTGTCGTCGAATTTGCCGCTTGCCTTTGGCGTTGGTTGTGGTTTGTGCGCTATCAAAACCGGGTTCGCCAATGATGAGGTTGCCGCCTTTGCTGTCATTCGTGCTGGCCAAACTCATGCCAAAGGCATTGTTGTTGCCTTTGCCTTGCCGCTCCCATATTTTTTGTCCGGTGCTGCTAGAAAAGACAGCTACGCTGCCGCCGCCGGATTTCCCGCGCAAACTGCCTACGGCTATTTCAGGGTATTTGTCGCCATCTATATCGTTTATTGCAATGGCATCTGCGGCGAAAATTTCGCCTTTTGCGCCCTCCAATGTGCGGATTGCGCTGCCATCTTTGCCAGAAATAATATCGACGGAATTGCTAACACCGCGCGGCACCGGCAGGCCATTGATAACCGTTTCAGGTTCAATGCAGTTGCTGCTGATCAGCAGGTCATCAATGCCGTCAAGGTTCGTGTCTGGCATTGTTTTGATACTGGCGGAAAAGCACTGATGGCGGCGTTTGCCGTATAAGGTGTACAAAATTTTTCCGTCTGTCAGTGAAAGCACGATGAGACGCCCTACTCGTGGCTGCATGCGTATTTTGCCTCTGATGAGGACAAGGCCTGCGGCGTAAGGGTCGCCAATTGCGATGTAATTTTGTTTTCCGTGTGTGGTGCTGCCGATATTGGTGATGCTGGTGCCGAAGCGGGTATTGGCACGAACGTGGACGTGTTCTCCGGCAACAACTGGATGCAAATACTGGGTGCCTACGTCTGGTGTGACGGATGAAGGAGGTGCAGGCGCTGGTGCAGGCGGTGGTGCAGGCGGTGGTGCAGGCGGTGGCGGTGGAGCAAGCCCGCTATCAAAGCTGAGGCTTGCCATTTTGCCGGTTATTGTTTTGCCTTGCAGAGAGGGCAACGGGCGACCACTGGTCACAAGCAAGTCTTTGAGCTGCTGGCTATTTAATGCTGGATTGTGCGCTTTTTCCAAAGCTAAAATTCCGCTAACCATCGGTGCAGCCATTGATGTGCCATCACTCGTTATATATGAACCGACTCGCATTGTGCTTACCACGTCGACACCAGGAGCCGCGATAAAAACGCTGCTCGCGCCATAGTTTGAAAGGTTCCAAAGCGCACCGAACTTATCAATGGCGGCCACGGATATCACATTAGGCAGTGGGAAGCTAGCTGGATAAATTGGGTTGGTATCATTGTTTGTGCCGCTATTGCCCGCCGCTGCCACCAGCAAAATATTCGCAGCATTTAAACGGTTGACGGCATTGACCGCTGTGATTGTCAGGTTTGACCCTCCATAGGAGGCGTTGGCCAACAATATATTGATATGATGGTTGACTTTAAGGTCATACAGATAGTCGTAGCACTTTATTGTATTGCTACTAAGAGAAGATGCTAGGTGAAAGTTGTTCTTACAGGCGATCAACTTGCTCTTCCAACTAATACCGGCAATACCAATACCGTTGTTGCCCTTGGCCGCGATAATGCCGGCAACGAGTGAGCCGTGATTGTCGTCGTCCATCGGATCCCCCGTGCCGGTAGCGGCATTGATGCCATGTACGTCGTCAATATAACCATTGCCGTCATCATCAATGCCGTTGCCGGGTATTTCGCCTGGGTTTTTCCACATATTGTCAATAAGGTCTGGGTGTAGGTAGTCAATACCCGTGTCGATAACGGCGACTATATTGGGTGCACCGGTTGTTACCGTCCACGCCGCTGCCGCGCCAATATCTATGCCAGCAACACCGCCATTTAGCCCAGTGTTATATAAACCCCACTGACCAGGATTCGACAGATACGGCTGCCGCCCTCGAAAGCGCGGATCATTTGGTATTTTCACAGCCGCATTGATACCACTGGGGCCATACAGGTGAAGGATGTAATCCGGCTCGGCAATATCAACTAACGGCTCTTGTGCCAGCGCGGCACTCGCCGCGTCTGTCTTGACACCAGGCTTCAATTTGAACAGTTCAATGCCTGCACTTTTAGAAATTATTTTCCGTGAAACACCACCCACTTTTTTAAGAATCGCCACTTTGTCGGTTTCTGTCGCCTGTTCTGTAAAGCTCACCAGCACTTGCCCTTCCGCATAAGCCGGCAAGGGCACTGGTTTTGTTGGCGCCGCAGGGTTTTGACTTACCGGAATGGCTGGCAAGGGTTTTTTAACGGCGGCTATAGGTGCGGGTGTTGTTGGTGCCGGGCGTTCCGTAGAAGGGTTTTTTACGTCTTCTGCTGTCCAAAGAAGATAAACAATAAAACAAACAAGCACCGTGCAGAGCAGCAGCCACCACAGGATTTTAGGTTTTTTTTTGTCGGTCATGGAATGGCTTTCCTTGCAGACTATTGCCCGAGCGTCGCGCTGCCAGACAACACGTACACCGCGCCGTCGCCGTTGAAGGGCGCGCCGCCGATTATGTGCTGTTTACTGCCAGTGCCCGCCTCGCCACTGGTTATGGCGTACCCTAGGCGTTCGCCTGCTTTTTCGCCAGCGTGGCTCGACAGCAACACAAGCTGCCCTGTGTCGTTGATGGCGTACACGAACAGTTGACCCGCGCCGCCCGGCGCGCCTATACCCAAATTGGGAAAGCCGTGTTCGTCCTGCACGCCAATGAGACTGTAGCCAAAAAGGCTGGTAGTCGTTGTGCCGCTGACTTGTGCCAGCACCGCGCCATTCGCACCAGAAGCCAGAATCACCTTGCCCGCTTTGGGTAGCGATACCTGTCTACTGGCCTGCCGCTGACCATTGTGCCGCGCGCCTAGAGTCACGCGGTAGCCGGTTGCATGGGGTGCGCCACCCGCGTATTCCTCAAAACCGTCGTGGTTCACATCCCCCGCGTTCGTCACGCTAAAACCCAGCCAGCCATTTGCTGCATCGCCTACCGTGCTGTGCACTTTGCTGCCGTCGCGCTGCGATAGAGTCACGATGCGGCCGACATCTCTTTGTTGTTTGCGTTGCTGCTTGCCGTTGGCGTTGGTGGTGATTTGTATGGCATCAAAGCCGGGTTCACCCACGATGATGCTGCCGCCATTGGCCGCGCTGGCAGCCAGACTCATGCCAAAGGCATTGTTTTTTGCCGTGCCCTGCTGTTCCCACAACTTCTGTCCGCTGCGGCTTGAAAATGCCGCCACGCTGCCGCCGCCGGATTTTCCCCACAGGCTGCCGACGGCGATGTCATGAAGGCCGTCTCCATCAATGTCGTTGATGCCGATGGCATCCGCGCCAAAAATCTCACCTTTTGCACCGGCCAGCGTGAGCAGGGTTCCGCCGTCCTTGCCAGAGAGCAGTTCGACCGTGTTGTTCACGCCGCGCGGCACAGAAGCGCGGGCGGCGATCACCGCTTCAGGTTCGATGCAATTGCTGCTAACGAGGATGTCATTCACGCCATCGTGGTTTATATCCAGCATCGCGCGGATACGGAAGCCAAAACACTGGTTGCGCTGTTTACCATACACAGAATAAACCGTTTTGTTGTCTGCCAGTGAAAGCACCAGCAGGCGACCGACTTTGGGCTGTATCAAGAGCTTTTTGCCGCGTAAAACACTGCCGAAGGCATAAGGGTCGCCAATCGCGATGTAATCTTTTTTGCCGCGCAGGGTGCTGCCCACGTTCACTAGGCTGGCACCAAAGCGGGTGGCAACACGCTCCCCTTCGGCAATCAGGTGCAAATAGCTGGCGCTGGGGTGTGCGGCACGCTGCATGGGCACAACTGGCGCGGGCGGCGCAGGCGCAGGTGCGGGAGGCGGCGTGGTGGCCGCGACCTTCGCTACTGCTGCATAGGCACTCAGTGCGATAAACGCCTGATCTTTGGTTTCTTGAACGGCATCCTTAGCGGCATGGAGATCAGCAAGCGCCTGACGGGCTGCTGTACGAGCATCGGCCGCCGCTTTATTGGCTGCTACCACATCAGGTGGCGGCTTGGCAGCGGGATTGCCGGCGGTGGCTATTTTGGTTGCGATGTCTGACCATTTGCGGGCGGCGAGGGCTGCCGTATCGGCCTGTTCTACGTCTATGGCTGCAGCGGTTGCGGCATTTTCGGCGGCTTTTTGGGCGCGGCTGGCATCATCGGCGGCCAGCGCGGCATCCTGAAGTTCGAGGGCGGCGGTTGCGCGGGCGGCGGCGGCCGTACCGTCTGTGATGGCCGTGAGCGCGGTGTTTTTGGCAGCGGCGGCTCGCGTCGCGGCCTGGATGGCAAGCCCCGATTGCGTATGCGTGTCAGCCTTTGCCTGCGCTAGCTTGGCCGCTGTGTCAGCGACAGTGGCAGCAGGGGCTATTGCACCAGGTGCCGGCACCACAGGGTTTGGCGCGGCGGGCACATTTCCAGGGCGGGATTTTAGCTTTGTTTTTGCTGCCGTAATTGCCGCCGTTGATGGGTGCCCCACTGGCGCTGACGGTGTGTGTGCTGATGGCTTTAATGCTGCCGCCGCTTTATTGGCGGCTATTTGGGCTTTTATTGCATTCGGAACTTTTGCTCTTAGAGGCGTACCAGTGGGTGGGGTTACGCCTGTCGGTGGGGTTGCGCCAACGGGTGGAATGGGTGGAGCTGCCGCCACTCTTGCTTGCCGTGCCTGCGCTGCGGCCTGTAACGCATTGAAATGTCCGACTGGCACTGCTGCCATCGCGGCTGATGGCACTTTAGCTAAAGCCTTTTTTGTGATTGCGGCGGCGGATGGTGGCGGAGGCGGTGGAGGCGGCGGAGGCGGCGGAGGTGGCGGAGGAGCTGGTGCCATTATCGCCAGTTGGGCAATGAGTGTCCGTAGCGTGGCTTGATCGCTTGCTGATAACGGCGCTCCTGTCGCCGTCATTGCCTGTATTGCTTGCTGTACTGCCTGCACGCTTTGTGCCTGTAGCGGCGAACTCAGCAGCAAAACAAGCAAGCCCAGTGCGTGGAATAAGACGGATTTTTTCATTCGACGTCCTGTCTGTTTGTGCATGGTTAGCTCTCATGATGCAGGCTATCTGGCAAGCGCATGCTGTCTTGGCTGATCAAAACGCGGCGCGTTTTTGGAATGTATAGAGCGCGCCACAGCAAGGCTGTTTTTCAGGCTTCTCCTTTGGTTGTAGTCAACGTTTGCTTTTTTGTCAAAGCCGCTGCCGCGTTTAGACGGGGTCGACATCCAGCGTCCAGCGCAATCCGCTCACGGTTTTTTGCCCTTCAAGAAAGAGGCAAAAATCGCGCAGAACGCCTTGTAATACGGTGCGGTTTTCGCTTTTTATTTGTAAGTCAAAACGATAAAAACCGGCGCGCTTTTCCAATTGCGCAGGGAAAGGGCCAGCAATTTTTAGCCATGAGCCACCTAGCTCGAGCAGCTTTTCTCGCCACTGATGTAGCGCTATCAAGGCGCGTTCTGGGTTTTTGTGTTCGGCGCGCAACAGGGCGAAATAACAGAATGGCGGCAGCAAGGCGGCGCGGCGTTCCGTTAACAGCACACGCGCCAGTTTTTGATAGCCTTCGCGCAGCAGCGTTTGTAAAAGCGGGTGCTCGGCAAATTGGCTTTGTATCAGCACGCGCCCGGGTTTTTCTGCGCGTCCTGCGCGCCCTGCCACCTGTTCCAGCAACTGCGCCATTTTTTCGGCACCGCGAAAATCGGTCGAAAACAGGCCTACGTCGATATCGAGAATCACCACCAGTGTGACATGCGGAAAGTGGTGGCCTTTGGCCAGCATTTGTGTGCCAATCAACAGGCAGGGTTTGCCGCGGTGCACCTGATCTAGCATCGTTTGCAAAGCCTGTTTGCGCGCCATGCTGTCACGGTCCATGCGTAGCACGGGATATTCCGCAAACTGTTCGATAAAAAACTGTTCGCTGCGTTGCGTGCCAACGCCGATGCAATCCAAGCGCGTGCTGCGGCATTCGGGGCAATGCGCGGGCAAGGAAAGGGAGTAATCGCAGTGATGGCAGCGCAAACGCCGATCTTTTTTGTGAACCGTCAGGCGCACCGAGCAGTGTGGGCAGGCCGCTTGCCAGCGGCAATCGGTACACACGAGTACAGGAGAAAATCCGCGTCGATTGAGAAAAACCAAGGCTTGATTCCCTGCCGCCAGTTCATCACGTATCGCTTGCAGTGTGTCGCGCGTTAGCCCCTCCGTGAGCGCTTGGTTGTGCGTGCTCACCACTTCGACAACCGGCGCGCGTGCATTGCCTGCGCGTTGTGTTAATTGCACATGGCGGTAGCGTCCTTGCAGGGCGTTGTGCAGTGTTTCTAATGACGGCGTTGCGCTGCCCAGCAGCACGGGGACGGCTTCGCGCTGTGCGCGCAGCACCGACAAATCACGCGCGGAATAACGGAAGTTGTCTTGTTGTTTGAAGGAGCTGTCGTGTTCTTCATCGACAATAATAATGCCGGTGCGCGCCAGCGGCGTGAACAACGCCGAGCGGGTGCCGATCACAATGCCAACGGTGCCGCGTTTGGCCGCACGCCACGCGGCAAAACGTTCGCCATCCGACAAGCCAGAATGCAGCACGGCAATCGGGCAGCGGAAGCGCCGCCGAAAACGCGCCACCGTTTGTGGGGTGAGGCCAATTTCAGGCACGAGCACCAGTGCTTGTTCGCCACGCGCCAGCACGTTGGCGATCAATTGCAGGTAAACCTCGGTTTTGCCGCTGCCGGTTACTCCTTCCAGCAAGCAGGCTTGAAACGCGCCTAGCTCAATCGCCGCCAGCGCGTGTGTTTGTTCTTCGTTTAAGGTCAACGGTGTTTCGGCGAGCAAATCTACCGTACTGAAGGCGTGCGGCGCGGGAATAAAACTCTCCAGCATCTGTTGCTCGAGCAAAGCCTTGAAAACCACGCGGGAAAAGCCGGCTTCCAAAATAGCCGCACGCGTGACTCCTGCCTGATTTTTCATCCATTCGTACAACGCAATGCGCTGTTTGCCGCGCAGGCTTTTGACCAAGGCATCGGCGGCCAGCGCGCTGGCTTGTGCGGTTAGCCGCCAGTGGTGATCGTATTCCAAAAATTGTGGCGCGCCCTCACGTAGCGCGGTTGGCAATACCGCCGCCAGCACCTCGCCTACGGGGTGCTGGTAATACGAAGCCGCCCACAAAGCCAGATCAAACAGCACAACAGGCAAAGGGGGTTGTTCATCCAACACTGCTTTCGCGTGTTTGAGCTTGCTCAAAGGCACATCGCTGTGCTGGGTTACTTCCAGTAGCATGCCAACCAATTTTTGCGCGCCAAACGGCACGCGCACGCGCACGCCAGCCTGCAAAGCCTGCGCCGTCGCTGCGTCCGTCGCCAGCGGCGGCAGATAATCAAACACGCGGCGCAATGGCACCGGCAACGCCACGCGCAAAATTAGCGGCACGCTAAGGATTTGTTGAATAATCTCCGGAGTTGCCGTTCGTTCTGCTGTTTCCGTTCGCCCTTCGACAGGCTCAGGGCGAACGGACATACCCATTCGGGAGGTTGTTTTTAAGCAGACCCTAAACATCAGTGGTCATCACGCAGGTTCAGCCGCAGCGCGCAGTATTAAGACAACTGGGCAATATCGGCCACCTGCAAAAACAGCGCTTGTAATTTCTTTAACAAAGCCAGCCGGTTATTGCGCAACGGCTCATCGTCGACCATCACCATTACTTGCTCGAAAAAAGCATCCACCGGCGCACGCAAACTGGCCAAAGCCGTGAGTGTATCTATGTAATTGCGGGCGGCAAACAGTGGGGCGACATCTGCCTCTTTTTGCCTCAGTTCGGCATCCAAGGCTTTTTCGGCTGGCTCAAATAACAGTGCGGGGTTGATGGCAGCGTTTTGCGCGCCAGCGGCGGATTTCGCCAATAAATTCGACACGCGTTTATTCGCCGCCGCCAATGCCGCCGCTTCCGGCAATTGCCTAAACGCATGTACTGCTTGCACCCGCCGGTGAATATCCAGTGGGGCTGTCAACTCTTTAATCAGCACGGCATTAAATGTTTCGTTCGCAATGCCTTTTTCTTGGCAGATACCGCGTAAACGATTCAGCATATAGCCCAACAGAGGGTCGCCGTCTGACTTGAGCGTCAGTGACGCGAATACCTGAGCATTGTCATTCTTGTACTCATAACGCGCATCATTCAGCAACTCTAGCAAATCTAAATTGTATTCACCCTCAATTAGAATATTTAAAACAGCAATACTCGCACGGCGCAAAGCAAACGGGTCTTTGGAGCCGCTGGGAATCTGGCTGATGATGCCAAAAACACCCACCAAAGTATCCAGCCGGTCGGCCAGCGCCTGTGCTGTGCCAGTTAGCGTTTTCGGCAGCGCATCACCAGCGAATCTCGGCAGGTATTGCTCACGCAGCGCATCCACTACTTCTTTCGGCTCGTCGTCGTGAGCGGCGCAATAACTGCCGGCAATGCCCTGCATACTGGCAAACTCCAGCACCATGTCGGAAAGCAAATCGGCTTTGCTCAAGTGTCCGGCGCGCCTTGCCCATCTGAGTTCGTTTATAGGAATATCATACGGGGCGTTTGCTGAGTTTGGGCTGTTTTTGATTTTTATAACAATCGCCATCGCCAGCTTCGCCAGCCGCTCGGTTTTATCAAACAACGTACCAAGCCCCGCCTGAAACACCACGTTTTTCAATTTTTCGCGGCGTTTAATCAGGGGCGTTTTTAAATCATTTTCGTAGAAAAATTTAGCATCGCTCAAACGCGGGCGAATCACGCGCTCATTGCCCGCAATCACCTGCGCAGGGTCTGTGCTGTTGATATTGGCAATGGTGATGAAGTACGGCAGCAATTTGTTGTGGCTGTCCAGCAGATGAAAATATTTCTGATGTTCGCTCATCGAGGCAATCAACGCTTCGTGCGGCACAGTGAGAAACGCTTCATCAAATTTGCCCACCAATGCCACTGGCCATTCCACCAGCGCGGTCACTTCATCGAGCAAGTCAGGCGGAATGGCTGCATAGACGGCATCTCCTCCCAAATCGGCAGCGAGTTTTTTCGCTTGCGCCTCAATGCGTTCACGCCGCACTTTGAAGCAGGCTACGACCTTATGCTCTAGCAGCAGTTTTTGATAATCCGCCGGTTGTGGGATGCTGATGTCAACATCGGCATGAAAACGGTGGCCGCGTGTGATACGCCCCGCACGCTGGCCGAGAATCTCGCAGTCGATCACGTCCTTGCCGTACAACATCACCACGCTATGCACAGGCCGCACAAATTCTGAGCGGTGCGAACCCCAGCGCATACGTTTGGGAATGGGCAATTCCGCCAGCGCTTTTTCAACAATCGCAGGCAGTAATTCAACCGCAGTGCGGCCTTTTTCAGTGGCACGAAATACCAGCCGCTCGCCTTTGTCGGAGGGCGCGCGCGCAAGCTCCTCTACCGTAACTCCGTTGCTACGGGCAAAGCCGCTGGCCGCGGGTGAGGGCTGGCCGTCGGACGTAAAGGCTTGGGCGACAAATGGCCCTTGTTTTTCGACCAAACGATCGGCCTGTCTGCTGCCCAGTTTTATGACATGCACAGCCAAACGACGCGGCGTAGCAAATATCCGCATCGCATCAGGTTTATAGGCCAGTCCGGCGTTATCCAGCTCGCGCTTAATCGTGGCGGCAAAACTTTTCAGCAATTCTTTTAACGCTTTGGGCGGCAGTTCTTCGGTGCGAATCTCCACCAAAAAATCATCTGCTGGAACGTTATTTGCGCTCATTGTGCTGCTCCTTTTTTCTGAGCATTGGCTCTCTCTTGCTGTGTTGCGAGTGCCAGTGCTTCATCGCGCAAAGTCGGTTCCGCCAACGGAAAACCCAGCGCTAAACGACTCTCGAAATAACTTTGCGCCACTGCCCGCGCCAGCGCACGCACGCGCAACAAATAGCGTTGGCGCTCGGTGACGGAAACCGCGTGACGTGCGTCCAGCAAATTAAAAATATGCGAGGTTTTCATCACCATTTCGTAAGCGGGAAGCGGCAGCGCTTTAGCCATCAAGCGCGTGGATTCACTTTCGTATTTATCAAAGCTGATCTGTAAAAAATCCACATCCGCTTCTTCAAAATTAAAGGCCGACATTTCTTTTTCATTTTGCAAAAACACATCGCCGTAAGTGACTTTTTTGCCATCGGGCTCGACGGTCCACGTCAAGTCAAAAATGGAATCTACGCCCTGTAAATACATGGCGATGCGCTCCAGCCCGTAAGTGATCTCGCCGGTCACTGGAAAACACGCCAAGCCGCCCACTTGCTGAAAATAGGTGAACTGCGTCACTTCCATGCCGTTGAGCCACACCTCCCAACCTAGCCCCCACGCGCCGAGGGTGGGTGATTCCCAGTTGTCTTCCACAAAACGAATATCGTGGACTGTGGGGTCGATGCCGAGTTCAATTAGAGAATTTAAATACAGTTGCTGGATGTTGTCGGGCGAGGGCTTCAACACCACCTGAAACTGATAGTAGTGTTGCAAACGGTTGGGGTTTTCACCGTAGCGGCCATCGGTTGGGCGGCGACAGGGCTGCACATAGGCGGCGTTCCATGTTTCAGGGCCGATGGCGCGTAAAAACGTGGCGGGATGAAAGGTGCCTGCACCTACTTCCATATCCAACGGCTGCAAAATAACGCAGCCTTGGCGCGCCCAGTATTGTTGCAGGGCGAAAATCAGACCCTGAAAGGTCAAAACATCAGCGGCTTGCGCGGTCACGGCGGAGTCCTATTTGCAAAAGAAAGAAGATGGAAAAGGCGCGGCATTATAGGGCTTAAGGACACCACCAAAAAATAGCCAAAAAAAAGCCCCTGCAAGCAGGGGCGATTTAGTGCAGAGCCTGTTAACAGACCCTGCGTGTACAAGTAATCAGACTACTTGTACATTGTCAGCTTGCAGACCTTTTTGGCCTTGGCTTACGTTAAAAGAAACGCGCTGACCCTCAGCCAGTGTTTTGAAGCCAGGGCTAACAATGGCGCTGAAATGTACGAATACATCTTTGCCGTTATCCTGTTCCAAGAAACCGAAGCCTTTGCTTTCGTTAAACCACTTTACTTTACCGGTACATTGTGTAGACATGTATTTCCCCCAAGCGCAATGCTTAGATAATATTGACGATGCTCGCGAAACGCTTGCAGTGTATCTAAAAAGGCAGGCACTATTCATTGGGAAGAAACAAGGAGGGAGACTACAAGAGTATCTATCGAAGTTCTGATCACAAATAAGAGCACTGTGTCTTTTCAGCACATGCAGTATAGGTACGGCATCCGGAAAGTAAAGGGATAATGCAGTTTTTTTATGGAAGTTCTGTTAGAATCAGCCCGTGGTCTTTATTCCAATCGCCTTGGCCACCCGTTTCGGTTTACCTTTTTCAACTTCCTGCCTGGATTGGCACCTACAAAATGCGACGCAGCCCTGCGTCGGTGGTGACAGACGGAAGTGTTTTCATGCTTTCCGCATTGGAGTTTTATGTCTTTTTCATCCTTTGGTTTGGCTGATGCCATTCTGCGTGCTATTAAAGAGCGCGGTTATAACGAACCAACCCCCATCCAGAGACAAGCTATTCCTGCCATTTTATCTGGCGGCGATCTACTCGCTGGCGCGCAAACCGGCACGGGCAAAACAGCCGCCTTTACCCTGCCTATCCTGCATCTGTTAACGCAAAACCCTCCCGCTGTCTCCAGTCGTGTCAAAATTCGCGTGCTAATACTCACGCCAACGCGTGAGCTGGCCGCGCAGGTGCAAGAGAGTGTGGCGACGTATGGTGCGCACTTGCCCCTCAAGTCGATGGTGCTGTTTGGCGGCGTTGGTATCAATCCGCAAATTAAGCAGTTACAGGGTGCCATTGATGTGCTGGTGGCGACCCCAGGGCGTTTGCTCGACCATGTGCAGCAGCGTACCGTTGATTTATCGGGCATTGAAATTTTGGTGTTGGACGAAGCCGATCGTATGCTTGACATGGGCTTTATCCACGATATTCGTCGCCTCTTAAAACTGTTGCCGCAGCAACGTCAAAACTTGCTGTTTTCCGCCACCTTTGCAGATGAGATCAAGGCACTGGCCGACACGCTGCTCGATAACCCAGCGCTAATTGAAGTGGCTCGGCGCAACGCGGCAGCGGATACGGTCGAGCAGCGCGTGTACATGGTCGACCGCGAGCGCAAGCGCGAACTGTTGACGCAATTGATCCAGGAGCATAACTGGCATCAGGTGCTGGTATTTACGCGCACCAAACACGGCGCGAACCGCTTGGCCGAGCAGTTCGATAAGAGCGGCATTACGGCGATGGCGATTCATGGCAACAAAAGCCAGGGCGCACGCACGAAAGCGCTTAGCGAATTTAAGGCCGGTAAGCTGCAGGTGTTGGTCGCCACGGACATCGCTGCACGCGGCATTGATATCAGCGAGTTACCGCATGTGGTTAATTTCGAGCTGCCCAATGTGCCAGAAGATTATGTGCACCGTATAGGTCGCACCGGCCGTGCTGGCTCGGAAGGTGAGGCCATTTCTTTGGTGTGCGTGGATGAGCACAAACTGTTGCTCGATATTGAGCGCGTACTTAAGCGCAAGTTGGAACGCCAGATTGTGCCTGGTTTTGAGCCGGATCCCAGTGTCCGCGCAGAGCCTATTCCAAATGGCCGCCAAGGCCAGCGCCAACCGGCACGGGGCCAGCGCCCTGCGCAAGATCAAAGACAAGGCCAAGGCCAAAGCCAAAGGTCGCCCCAAGGTCAGCGTTCGTCTCAAGATCAAAGACCCAGCAGAGAAGCTGGGGGGCAGGCACCCCAGCACAGTCCTCGCACGTCGGCCAATCCTCGTCGCCCATCTCACGATGCGGCTCGTCCGGCATCAAGCCTTGAGCACGTCCGGCCTATGCCTATGGGCAACAGTGTTAACGGTGTTGATAACAGCAGGCCTCGTCGCAGCGGTGGGCAGCCCATGAGTAATGAGAACCGTATGCCGTTTGAAATCGTGCGTTCATCACGACCAGGCGGTGCGCGCGGTTATTCCCCGCATGATGCATCCTCACGTGGCAACAGAACCGGCGCGCCTACTGGCAGATCGCCGCGCCCACCTGCCGGCGGTAACCGAGGTCGTTAGGGGAGGTTTCTCCGTTTGCTCTGAGCTTGTCGAAAGGCATTGTGTGTGCCATCTGTGGCTCGACTCCTTCGACAAGCTCAGGGTGAACGGAAATAATTCACCGCAAACGGTTGAGTTGGTAGCTGATGCTTTTTTTGTGTCTGGGTATTATCTACACGCGGCAGCCTTACGATAGGTGTCTTTTGTCCATATTGTTTGCCCATCAGGCGTTTCTCCATCGGCTTTCCATTGGCCCTGCACACTCACACAAAATTGGCCAAGATTAACCAGCTCCGCTGGTTTGGCGACAGGGCGTTTGCTGCTGATCTGCATCACCTCAGGATCACTCACAATGTAACTTGGCTTAAGTACGGTCGTACACGCGCTAACGCCTAACGCCAACACGGAAGTCGCTAGCGGCAGATAAAAGGTTTTCATGCAAACTCCGGAACAAAAAAAGAACAAAAAAAGAACAAAAAAACCGGCATACAGGTGCCGGTCAGGACAAGTCGCCCCAGCGGCATTGTAAAAGACTCAGGGCAACTAATGGCGCAGTTTCTGTGCGTAGTACACGCGGCCCTAAAGTCAGCGGGCTAAAACCGGCTTGTGTCGCAGACGAAATTTCTGCTTCCGATAAACCACCTTCAGGTCCGATGAGCAAACTTACGGATACGGGCTTGTGCCGAGCGTGCGGTAACGCGTGCGCACTGCGGTGATGCAACACAAATCTCAACTCGTTTATGTCGCCGCTGGTAAAGTCGTGAACACGCTGCGGTGCATGTAAAACAGGCAGTCGTGTGCGCCCGCATTGTTCACAGGCATTGAGGATAATCTGCTGCCAGTGCTGCATTTTTTTTTGTAAACGTGCGTCATCCAGCTTCACTTCTGTGCGTTCACACCATAGCGGCGTGATGGCAGACGCGCCCAGTTCCGTGCTTTTTTGCAGCACAAATTCCATACGTTCGCCGCGCGAAATGCCAATCGCCAAATGGATTTTTAGCGGCGATTCACGCTCGATAGTCTCTACCGACTGTATGCGGGCAACGGCTGATTTTTTATCGAGTTGTTCAATAGCGGCAATTGCTTCAACGCCGGTGTTATTGCACAAAATAAGCGGCTGCCCGACTTTGGCGCGCAATACAACCAGCAAATGATGGCAAGCCGCTTGCGGCAGTGTGAGCGCCGCGCCCGCTAGTAGTTCTGCCTCCACAAAAATGCGGTGTTCTCGCATACGGCTTTCTCCTTTAATTCAGCACGGGCAGCGTTTTATCGCGCCATCTTTACTGGGGTAGCGCGCACGCTGGCACCGCTGAAAATATTCGACGGGTGTTAGAGGCGTGTGGTTTGGGTGCTGCGTGCGCATGTGGGATAAATACGCGTTGTAATCGCCCACGCCTACCATTAGTTGGGCAGTTTGCCGCAGGCGTGTAAAAAAATTATTCATGCCACAGTACCTCTGCGTGCGTGGGCATTGTGCGCCATATGATCTCTGACTCTTGGGTGCTGACATCAGGATGCATATGTGCGTGCCACACAGCGCGCACGCCGTAAACCACAGCAGTGAGCACAACCAGCATAAAAATCCCCGCCGTAACTGCATCAATATAATCATTGCGCACAAGCTGCTGCATTTGCGACAGGCTTTTGGCTGGCGCTAACAATTGTTGCTGCGCAATCGCGGATGAAAGCTGTTCAGCATGCGCCAAAAAGCCGATTCGAACATCCGCTGAAAACAGTTTTTGCCAGCCAGCACACAACGTGACTATCAAAATCCACGCAGCGGGCAACGCAGTAATCCAGACAAAGCGCGTTTTTTTCATGCGCACCAAAATAACAGTGGCGAGGATTAACGCCATGCCGGCCAGCATTTGGTTGGCAATGCCAAACAGTGCCCACAGGCTGTTAATACCGCCAAATGGGTCTGTCACGCCTTGATGCAAAAACCAACCCCATGCGCCTACCGCCAGCGCCGTGGCAAAAATATTGGCAAACCACGAGCGAGTGCCGCCTAACGCAGGTACCGCTGTTCCCAGCAGGTCTTGCAGCAGAAAGCGGCATACGCGTGTGCCTGCATCGATGGTGGTCAAAATGAATAGCGCTTCAAATAGAATCGCAAAGTGATACCAAAAAGCCATCATGGCAGAGCCGCCCAGCAGGTCGGCTAAAATTTTCGCCATGCCCATTGCAAAAGTGGGCGCGCCGCCGGTACGGGAGAGAATGGATGACTCGCCCACTTCATTTGCCATGTTGGTTAGTATCTCGGGCGTGATTAAAAAGCCCCAGCTTGAGATCGTGTGCGCTGCCTGTTCAGCGGTGGAGCCGATAATGGCGGCTGGGCTGTTCAGGGCGAAGTAAAGCCCTGGCTCCAGTACTGACGCGGCGATCAAGGCCATTATTGCCACAAAGGACTCCATTAGCATGGCACCATAGCCGATAGCGGCAATGTGTGATTCGCGCTCCAGCATTTTAGGCGTAGTGCCAGACGCGACCAAAGCATGAAAGCCGCTCACTGCACCACAGGCGATAGTAATAAACAAAAAGGGAAAGAGTGCGCCGGCAAATACAGGCCCGCTGCCGTCAACAAAAGCGGTGAGTGCCGGCATCTTCAAAGGCGGTGCGACGACAATAATGCCAACAGCGAGCACGAGAATAGTGCCAATTTTCATGAACGTAGAGAGGTAGTCACGCGGAGCGAGCAGCAGCCACACCGGCAAAACCGATGCAATGAAACCGTAGCCCATTAAACCAAAAGCCAGCGTTTCGGCTTTGAGCGAAAACAGCGGCCCCCAGTGCGGGTGTGCCGCCACGCTGTTGCCATAGGCCAGCGCCAGCATCAGCAATACAAAGCCGATGGCGGAGACTTCCCCCACTTTGGCCGGACGCAGCCAGCGCAGATAAATGCCCATAAACAACGCAATCGGCAAGGTTGCCAGCAGCGTAAACAAACCCCAGGGGCTGCCCACAAGTGCTTTCACCACCACCATGGCCAGTACGGCCAGCAGAATCACTACGATAGCCAGTATGCCTAAGCCGCCGATAATGCCGGCGGTGTTGCCCATTTCAATGCGCATCATCTCGCCTAGCGAGCGCCCGTCGCGGCGCGTGGAGGCAAACAAAATCATGGCATCTTGCACGGCACCGGCGAATACCACGCCAAACAAAATCCATAAGGTGCCGGGCAAATAGCCCATCTGCGCGGCTAGCACCGGCCCAACAAGAGGCCCTGCGCCGGCAATTGCCGCAAAATGATGACCAAACAATACCCATTTGTGGGTGGGCACATAGTCGAGGCCATCGTTATGACGTTCGGCTGCGGTGAGGCGATCATCGTTTGCGCCCATCACGTGCACGCAGAGAAAGCGCGCATAAAAACGATAGGCGATGGCGTAAACACACAGCGCGGCTACCACCAACCACAATGCGCTGACCGGTTCGCCGCGCGCTAATGCGAGCATGACAAAAGCGATCACGCCAAAACAGACAACAGCAGCCCAAATTACGCATTGCTTCATAATCATGCCCTATAGGATTTAAACGCGACGGGGAAGGGGCTCAGCACCATCGATACAACCGACGCTTGATGCTTCACCCACGAAAAAAAAAGGGGATAAGCTCACTGCATTTGCGCACGCATCGGCACGTGCGAACCCGTTGCCTCAATGGAGCTCACGCGTCAGCAGCATCGCAAACTGCAAGATAATTTATTGCTTGTCAATACATGACGGAGGAACAAAATCTGTTTTTTTTATTGTCTTTAGCTATGCCTATTTGGACATCAGCAGCGCTTTTTAGTATGTCCGCAGTTGTCAGGATGACGATCTTCTTTCTCTTCAAAGAGGTAAATCATGGCTATTTTTTCTTCTCGAAAGCTCGCGGCACTATCGTCTGCCGCGCTGCTGCTTAGTTTCAGTAATTACAGTTTTGGCAATTGCGAGCTTTTGTACAGCACGCCAAACCTAGCAACCGGCAAAAGCACAAAGGCACCGGTCAATGGCGAGCTGGCATTAACTTACAAAGCAGCGAAGGGGAAGCAATGCCAGATTGCCGTCAAATCAGGCGCCGATGAAATAGTGCTTCAAACTCTCTATCACTCACAATGGAACGCGCCTTCTTCAAAAACCGGTAACCCTTGGATGGCCGTTAACGAATCTGTGAAGCCTAAGAATGGCGCTGCCTGGCTGCCCGCTACAACCTACATGGTTACACTGAATAGAGAGCCAGTCGGCGAATTCACCACCGACAACGCCTCAGGCAAAAAGCGCGGCGATCTGGACAACCTAACGCCCGTCAACGGCAACTTTCCACCACTGAAAGACGATAGCACGTACACCGTAGACCAACTTGATCAGATAGACACCGTCCTCGCCTGCGGTGGGGGCAATATAAAAACTGAAGAAGAGGCAAGCCCAAGCGGCGGCTTGCTGTGCTGCGGCTCTGCTCGGCGCGACAAAGGCAAAGACAGTTTCAACTCAGGCGACCATCTTGCAGGAACAACATTCCCAGCCCTCCTGCCAAACATGCTTGAAGGGCTGTCTGAGAAGCAAATAAAAAAACAACTAAAAAAAGCCGGAGTCAGTTTTTCAGTGCCGGCGCAGACAACTCATCCCGAAGACCCGCGGTGTGACCAGACGGCTTTCTCATACAAATTCGCATATAACTTGCTCCACGCTTTTTTCAAGAATACTGTTGGGCACAAGAACAAATTCAACATCAAGCTTGAGAAGCTTCGCTACTGGTCTGTGGATCAAAATGGCGATGCCATCATACTCAGCGGTCTGATGATGAGCCCCGCAGGCTCTACGCCAAGTGGGATTGTTATTAATTTTCATGGTTCGATCGATAGAAGTTCCGCCCCGTCAAAGCCCGACATTCAAGTCGCTCCGCTGATGCTTCTGGCCAGCGAGGGAAATCTGGTGCTGTTACCCGACAACCTAGGACATGGCGACACCCAAACCGCTGTTGAACCCTATTTGCTAAGCCAGCTCACTGCCGTGGGTGCGTACGACATGCTAGCGGCCGCGCGCGGACTGCTTGGCTCGGACAAAACGCTCCCCGTCACCTTGATCGGAGCCTCACAAGGCGGTCACTCGGCAGCGGCAATGCTTGCGTATATGGGGGCTCACGAGCCCACACAACCCCGCACTCTATGGGCGGCAGAAGGCCCTTATGCTATCGACGCAATGGCGCGAGCCTACATGGGTAATGTGACGGGAGCAGGCCCTTCACTAGACCCCTACTTTGGGCCAGCGCTTCAAGCGTATCCGTACTTACTGGGAGCGCGCGTACGCAATGTGGTCGAGGTGGACAACCACTACGGACGCACGGCAATCGACCTGAACACTGCGTTTCAAAAAAAGGGGAAAGATTGGATTGTGACCAAGCCATTTGCTACCGATTATCTGGCAGGCAAACAGGATAGATTTGCTGCCAATAACGGCAGCAACTCCTTTGTGGAGCGTGAGCCAGCAATGACTTATGTTGAAGGCAGTCACGCAAGGATTTACGGCGCTTCTTATGACCCGCTCATCTCCGACCAAAACAGTATCGACTTTATCAAATATCTTCAGCGTAGCTATCCTGCAGAAAAGGCCGTTGCGGGCGATTGCCAGCCGGCTGGCAAACTTTTGTCAAACTGGTTGAAGTCTTCGTAAAAATGAAAAAAAGCCGCTGATACTGCACGGCTTGTGTGCAGGCCTTATGTTCGAAGACAGGTTTGCCCCGCAGGAGAGGGAGCGTAGATAGAAGCAGAAGGACAAATAGTACGGTTAGCCCAGCACCAGATTGTCGCGGTGGATCAATTCCTCCGCCCCCATATAACCCAGCAGGGCAGCGATGTCGCTGCTGGGTTTCCCCATGATTTTGCGCACATCATCTGCGCTGTAGTTGGCCAGCCCGCGTGCGATTTCCGCGCCCTCGGCATCCACGCAGGCCACCATGTCGCCGCGCTTAAACTCACCGCTGATGGCGCAAACGCCCACCGGCAATAGGCTTTTACCCGACTTACGCAGCACCGTGACGGCACCGCCATCCAACACCAGCGTGCCGCGAGTTTGCAACTGCCCCGCCAGCCAGCGTTTGCGTGCGGCCATCGGTTTTTCGTCAGCTGTCAGTAGCGTTGCCGGTGTTTCTAGGCGGTGCAGGCCGCTCAACAAGGCCTTGCGTTTGCCGCTGGCAATAATGGTGTGGCAGCCTGATCGTGCCGCTAATTTTGCCGCCCGCAGCTTGGTGCTCATGCCGCCACGCCCCAGTCGCCCTCCTGCACCAGAAGCCATCTGCTCTAGGCTGCTGTCGCCCGCCGAAGCCCGTGCAATGAGTTTTGCATCCGCCTGTGTACGCGGGTCTTTGTCGAACAAGCCGTCTTGATCGGTCAAAATCACCAGCAAATCGGCCTCCACCAAATTGGCCACCAGCGCGGCCAGCGTGTCGTTGTCACCAAAGCGGATTTCATCCGTCACCACAGTGTCGTTTTCGTTGACGACGGCAATAGCGCCCAGCGCAATCAGCGTTTTTAGCGTGTCGCGCGCATTTAGATAACGCTCACGATGGGAAAGGTCGTCGTGATCGAGCAGAATCTGCGCCGTGTGAATCCCATATTGCTGAAAACAAGACTCGTATGCCTGCACCAGCCCCATTTGACCAATGGCGGCGGCGGCTTGTAAATCGTGTAGTGCGGCGGGTCGTTCTTTCCAGCCTAAGCGGCTCATGCCTTCGGCCACCGCACCGGATGACACCAGCACAATTTCCACGCCTGCGCAGCGCAGCGCGACAATCTGCTCAACCCAATGTTGGATGCTGGCGCGATCCAGCCCACGGCCATCGTCGGTCAACACCGCGCTGCCGATTTTAATCACCCAGCGTTTTGCGTCTTTAACTTCGGTTCGAATATTGATTTCTGCGACCTGCGTCATTGTTTGGCTCTTGTTGTGACGGTTAGGGATTCCATAAATAACGTTATATGCCACTGGCTGCGCGCAAGGCCAGCAAGGCGGCATGGCGTTCAGCGGACGGAAGTGGTTGATGGATTTCAGCGGGCAGTGCAGGCCGCGAGGGCAAGCTCAGCTCTTCGCCACGCGCCACGCGCTCACACAGCCCCCGATAATGGCGCTCAAATACCGGCAGTGCCTGCTTCTCTTCGGTAGCGGCTAAAAAAAACCAGTCGCTGGCCGCGCCCGCCCAATACACCGCCGGATGTGACCAGTGCTGCTCAATTTTTGGCGAAGGCGCCAAGCACGCTTCACGGTAAGCCTCGCGCACAGCGGGCAAGCCATCGCCTGCTTCCAGATATTTCAGCACGCCGCGCACGGTGGGCAGGTATTCTGACTCCTGCGTCGCACGGCGGGCGGCATCCATAATCTGCTGCGCGTTGTAATGGCCTAGGTGCGAAAACCACAGGCGTTTGGCGTAGGCGAGACTTTTGGTATCGGCAAACGCTTTGTGGAACTGGTTGTGATACACCAGCGCAAACTCGGCAAACATGTTATCAATCGCGTCCATCACGCGATTTTTTTCTTCCGCGTTTTGGGTGCGGGTCTTAGAGACTTTCGCGCCAACTGCTGTCGGTGTGTTTTTCGATAAAGCCATCTGTCTCTCCCTGCCAAGGCAGTTGGTGGCGTTTAGCCCAACGGTATTTGACGTTGTGCAAAAACTTACTGTTCCACGAGCTGTGAACTTGTTTGCTATCGAGCCAGTACAGCACAAACTCCGGCAACTGCGCCCGCGCAAAATCGGCATCAATATTGGCCAACTGCAAAATATCATATACGTCGTTTGAGGGTTGCCAGCCGCTGGCCATCGGGCGCGGCGTTGGATCATTGACCAGCTTGGCGGTGAAAATCGCCCATTGCCGACGGATGTGTTTGATAAAGGTGCTGTCCCAGGTGTTAGACACATTGCCTTTATCGCGCCAGAACAACACAAATTCCGCCACGCTGTCTGCGATTAGCTCAGGCTGTATGCCGTCGCGCAGGAGAATTTCCATGGCGTTGATGCCAGGTTGCCAGCCGTCGCTCATCGGTACCAATTGGCTTTTGCGCGTTTCGTGCGTTTCGTGCGTGCGCCAATTGCGCAAAACTTCTTTCAAAAAACGGCTGCCCCACGCGTGGTGCGCCACGCCCTGCTCGCGCCAGTAACGCACAAAAGGGGGGATTTGCGCGCTCACGAAATCGGCGGGGATGCCCAACATGCTGATCTGCCGCGACAGCTCGTCGTCGGGCTGCCAATGATCCGCAATAAGATTCGCGCTTCCGCCGCTGCGGGCGGTTTTTTCCGGCTGACGGGGTGATGGTGCCGGCTGGGATGCCGTCTGTGTCGTTGGGATTAACAGGCTAAAATCCAGCACATGGCCGCTTAAAAGCGGTGCTGAACGCACCTGCACAATGCCTTTATCACGCAAACTGGTGACGATCCGTTGAATATCTTGCGGTGGCCAGAATGGCACAAAATCCTGCAAAGCCGCCTCCTCTACTCGTGCCCAGCCGCCCTGCGCACGGTGCGTGAACAGCTCGTGCAATACGCCGAGTAACACGGCTTCTTCAAGGCCAATCGTGGCCGCTAGAGCAGGGGAGACAGACAGTTGTTTTTCGGGGATAAGCGAGGAAATCATGGGTGTATGGCAACAAGGTGCTTGGTGAATAGGGCTTCTATTGTAAAGGCAGAGCGCCTTTTAAACGCGTGGTTAAAAATAACTTCCCGAATTGAGATCGCCGCTCATGTTGAGCTTGTCGAAGCATGCCCTTCGACGCGCTCAGGGCGAACGGTAGATCAGGATGTCATTGTTAGCCAAATCCTTAATTTCGGCAGCCTGTTAGAATGCCGCCCGCTGTCGCTCTCAGGAACATCCCATGAAGTTTGTTGATGAAACCCCGATCTCTGTTCACGCCGGAAAAGGCGGCGATGGCTGCATGAGTTTTCGGCGCGAAAAATACATTCCTTTTGGCGGCCCTGACGGCGGCGACGGCGGCGACGGCGGTAGCGTGTGGTTACAAGCGGATGCCGCGCTCAACACACTTGTCGATTTCCGTTACCAGCGCCATTACCGCGCCAAAGAAGGCACGAATGGGCGCGGGGCAGACTGCACCGGTCGCGGTGGCGAAGACTTGGTGTTGAATGTACCCGTAGGCACCACCGCCATCGACGAAGATACCGACGAAGTGTTAGGCGATTTAACCCAGCACGGCCAGCGTTTGCTGGTGGCGCAGGGTGGTTTTCACGGCATCGGCAATGCGCGCTTTAAATCCAGCATCAACCGCGCGCCGCGCCAGACCAAGCCCGGCACGCCCGGTGAAGAGCGCCGTTTGCGACTGGAGCTGAAAGTGTTAGCGGATGTCGGGCTACTGGGTTTGCCTAACGCCGGTAAATCCACGCTGATTCGCGCCATTTCCTCCGCCCGCCCGAAAGTCGCGGATTATCCGTTCACGACCTTGGTGCCGAACCTTGGCGTGGTGCGTTTGCAGCAGAATCGCAGCTTTGTGGTGGCAGACATTCCGGGGCTGATTCCAGGCGCGGCGCAAGGCGCGGGGCTGGGTATTCGTTTTCTCAAGCACCTCACGCGCACACGTTTGCTACTGCATTTGGTGGATGTGTTGCCGGTGGACGGCTCTGATCCGGCTGAAAACGCGCTCGCCATCGAACAGGAACTGGAAGCCTTCAGCCCTACGCTGGCTGCGCGCCCGCGTTGGTTGGTGCTGAATAAACTCGACTTGATTCCTGAAGATGAGCGCGAAGCCTTCTGCAAAAAGCTCCTAAAACGCTTGAAAATCGGTAAAAAGCTGCATTTTTCGATTATTGCCATCAGCGGTCACGGCACGCCCGCGCTGTGTGAGGCGATTATGAGCGACTTAGAGTCTCAACGTGCGGCGCAGTTGGAAAATCCTGATCTGTTGTTAGCGGAGCAGGCTGTGCAGGCGGCGATGCAAGCCGAAGCACGCGATGCCATTGCGCAGTTGGCAGAGGCGCGCCGCCGCAAACGTGCCGGCGAAGCTGATGCAGAAAGTGATGACGCGGACGATTGGGGTGACGACGATGAAAATGGCGTGGAAGGTGTTTATGTTGAATAACGCGACAATTGAGCCGTTCGTGGTGAATTGTTTCCGTTCATCCTGAGCTTGTCGAAGGAACCGAACCACGTCTGGTAGACACAATGCCCTTCGATGAACTCCGAGCAAGCGAGTAGGGTTGTTAGACGCATTAAAAAACCCCTCTCTTGTGGGAGAAGGGCTTTTAGATTTCAGCTAATCATGGTGTTTTCAGCCTGTATGGGCAGGCATGGCGTAACGAAAGCCCAGCAGGCCATTACACTTTCGGCAGGTATTTAGCTGCAACAGTACCGCCGATAGTCCATGTCATACTAGCAGTTGTACAGGTTCCGGTGTACACAACCGTCTGGCCTGCGGTTACACCCGCCGCCGCCTGCAGAACAATCGTTACCGTAGGGGCCGCAACAGTACCCGCAGCCGTCACGCTTGTGACGTATTTGCTGGTGTAGGACGCTGCTGCGTCAAGGTCTAGTGTTGCATTAGTGACTACAGATGCGGATGTAAGTGTCGTATAACCGCCACTGCATGCTAATGCTGCGGCTGTGCGCGCGGGTGAAGATATGCCCACAGCCTCAGACACTTTGGCTTTAATTGTATAGTCCTGATACGCAGGCAGTGCGACAGCCGCCAGAATGCCAATGATTGCAACCACAATCATTAACTCGATAAGGGTAAAACCGTGTTGCAGTTGCTTTTTCATGGTGATTTCCTCAAGAAGAATACAGCGCGATAGACGATGAGATAAATACCTAAGTAGCGGCTTTGATAGCCCGTGCGGGCGAGTCGTGGCCTCTACGTAAATACACGCAAATTGCGCGCCAAAAAAGAAAATTAATGAAAATTATGATGTTTATCAGTGTGTTGCTGTTATTTTTCTTGATGCCGTATAGCGTTGACTTTGTGCTTTTTGATATTGGCTGCAATTGAAAAGCGCTCAAGTGTGCCGTTTTTTGTCGGTTTTGTTTTTTCGGCGCAAACGGCAGATGTTAACTCCCTGTTAACTTAAGGTTTTGGCCAATACTTGGCGGCCACAGTGCCGCCTACGAGCCAAGAAACGGTGTGGCTGCCACAGGTGCCTGTCCATGTCAGCGTTTCATTTGCGGCGATCGAGGAGCCTATGGCTTTTAGGGTGACGGTAACGACAGGGTTTGTTTGTGTGCCGCTAACATCCACGGATTTTATGTATTGGCTGGCGTAAGACGCGCCTGAGTGCAAGTCAAGCCCCGCATTGTCGACAACGGCGCTCTTAATAACTCCGCCGCACAGCAAGGCAACTGCTGTGCGCGCCGGCGCAGATAAACTCGCGGCTTCGGTTATTTTTGCTCGCACCGTATAGTCCTGATACGCGGGCAGTGCGATAGCCGCCAGAAGGCCAATAATCGCCACAACCACCATCAGCTCAATCAGAGTAAAACCTGTGGAATGATTTTTTTTCATGCTAAAGCCCATAGGGGAGAGCCGCGCAATAGCGGCTTTTGTCTCTATGAGCGTAGCTGCCGGTTCAAAAAATACCGGTCACAGCATTTTTGTCCTCACATGCCCTTCGACAAGCTCAAGGCTAACGGCTTCAAAACTTACTGCCTGGCTTCTTCCGTTTTGCCTGCGCGCCGCGCTTCGCGCTCGGCTTTTTTCGCCGCTTTTTCAGCTTCCTGCGCCTGCTTTTCGGCAATTTTTTGTTTCATGTCGTCGCTCATGGGGGTGAGCAGCACGCCGTCGCGGTGCGCTTGAATATATTTGCCGCATTTTGTGTCTTCGCCCATCAATGCGCGAATGGCTAAAATCATGGCGCGCATTTCTTTCACGCGCGGGTTAATCATAAAACCCTCCATGCCGTTAGCGGCCAGCATCGCCACATAGGTGCGGTTCATCAGGGCGCGATGGGGCATGCCAAAACTGACATTCGACAGCCCGCAGTACGTGCGAATATTGGGGAACGCCTGCTTCATCATTTGCAGCAATTCAAAACTGATGGTGCCGACGTTGTCGTCTGTGCCAATGGGCAAAATGAGTGGGTCTATCCACAAATTGTGGTCTGGAACGCCCGCGTCACGTGCTTTGTTGACCAGCTCTTGGCAAATCTTAAAGCGGCCTTTGGCAGTGTGTGTAATGCCGTCGTCGTCCATTAACAGCGCCACGATGCCGGTGTTGTATTTCGCGGCAATGGGTAGCAGTTTGTCGGGGCTTTTGCCTTCGTTGGTGATCGAGCTGATGATCGGCACTTGCCCGTTCCAGTCGAAAGATTCCAGCGTTTTGATAATGGCGGGCGGGTTGGAGCTGTCGAGCACCATCGGGATATTGCTCACCGCACGCACGGTTTCCACCATCCACGGCAAGTCGATCATTTCATCGCAGCCGGTGACTTGCGCGTTTAAGTCCAAGTAGTCCGAGTCGGCTTCTACCTGCCCCAGCGCGACTTTTTGAATGTACGCCGCATCGTGTGTTTTGACTGCTTCACAGATGGCGGGAATGGTGGCGTTTAAGGATTCGCCAATAACGACAACGGCCATAAATATCTCCGTAAAAAATGAAGGGCAGGGCTAAAAGTAACTCTTTCCGACTTGATATTCCCGTTGGTGCTGAGCCTGCTCGAAGCACGTTCTTCGACAGGCTCAGCACGAACGGAGAGGGAGGCTTACTTCAACGCTTTCAAGCCCATGTCATACAACTCTTGTTTCACGCGATTGTAATCTTCCATTAGCGCCGGTTTTGGCTCGCACTTTTCGCAATCGTAAGCATCTACAAAATTGCGCGGGCCCACGCCACTGGCTTTGTGTTTTTCGGTTTCTTCGTTGCGTTTGGCAAAAATTTTGTTCATCAGAATGTCGGCTTCACCGGCATCCTGAATCTCTAAAGTGGCTTGCATCACTTCGCCCACTAGGCGTGTTTCGAGGCCAGAATGGCCGCCAATCCACACATAACCCATGCCGTTGATGGTGTTCGATACTGCCATCGCTTGTGCTTGCCAGATACCAGAATATTGGCGCCAATGCTGCTCCATGCCCGCACACACGCTGGCAATCGGCACTTTTAGGTGGCGTTCGGCGGCGCGTGTAGCCGCGCCTACTGCCCACTGTGTTTCTTGGTCTGACCACGTGCCGTCTAAGTGGTTAGCAAACATTTGCGTCATGCCGCCGTGGCCGTAAGCCAGTTGGCCGAGTGCGTTACAAACGATGCCGATGGCGGTTTCTGCACCATCGCGGCAAATCGCACCGGTGAGCGATACACACGAAGTCCACGGTTCCACGCCGCGTTCTTGGCAGTATTTCGCCATCATGAACGCGTTCCAGTCGATTTTCATTTCAGGAATAATGTGAATGCCGATCTGCGTGTTCCACGTTTTGCGCCGGTTTTCGTCTTGGTCGTCAATGCAGGCAAAAGAAGCGGCAGCCGATGAAGCGGTACACAACAAGCCTTGGTGCATGCCGGCGCGGCCTTCTTCGCGGCAGATGCGTTGAATTTGCGCGCATTCCCAACCGGCGGCGTACATTTCCGACAGCGTGCCGGCTTTGGCGGAGTGGCCGTCTACCTGTTCGATACCGCCGGTGATGCCCATCGCTCTGTTCGTTGGTTCTTTCACAAACGAGCGCACATACGGGTCAAACCAGTCTTGGCCGATCACCCCACAAGGGCCGCCCGCCAGAATCGGCAGTTTTTTCTCGAACTGTTTGCGATATGTGTATTCGAGGCGATCTGCGCCTTGGCCAAATTTTGATACGTGCGGATTGGTGGCGTAATGCGCGGCAGTGTCGCGGATTTCCTGCTCAGTGAGCGCGATAATGCGCATGGTATTCATGTGGTAAATGCCGCAAGTAGCCAGCAGTTCCACGGCAGCGTTAAACACGCCGTCGGCGATGTCATCGGAAATCACCGTGCTGTCTGGCGTGTATTTCACGTTGTTTTTTTCAGCCAATTGGCGCAGCGTGCGCGACCATTTGATGTCGAACTTGCTGGTTTTTTCCATCACTTCGCCCGTTTCCGAACGCTTCTGGAAGTCCATGATGTCTAACAATTTGCCGGCCATTATGCAGCTCTCCCAAAGTCACGTTGCATGATTGTTTTGCACAGGGTAACGGCATCCATTGCATTCGGTGCCCAGCCGTCTGCGCCCATCATGTTGGATTTTTCCTGATTGGTTTCTGCGCCGCCCATGATGACTTTGAATTTTTCTTTCAAGCCCATGTCGGTGACGTAATTCACCACGTCGCGGCAGTTGGGAATGGTTGTGACCAAAAATGCCGACAGCCCAATAATGTGCGCGCCCACTTCTTTGGCTTTTTCGATAAAGCGCATGGAATCATTATTTACGCCAATCGAATGCACCTCAAAACCGGCCAGCTCAAGCTGTTTAGCTACCAACCCGTAGCCGATGTCGTGCAAGTCACCCGACACGGCGCCGATCACCACCACGCCTTGGCTCTGTTCGCCGGCAGAAGAGGGCAGCCACGGGTCAATGATTTTGATGCAGGTTTCCGCCAGCTCGCCGCCCACCATCAACTCTGCTAAGAAGTATTCTTTGGATTCAAACAATTGGCCGATTTTCTCTAAGCCTTTCACCACGCCTTCTTTCAGCACGGAAACCGGATCAAGACCGGCATCTAGGCATTCTTGTACGAGTGTGGCCGCTTCGTCATCAAGATCGGCAATCAGCTCGGCAATTTCTGCAATATCTTTTTGGTCCATAACAGTCTCCAAGGTTTTTGTCGTAGTTGTACTTATGGTTGTGCTTTTCGTTTTGTAGGCCGCCTCTACGGGGCGGCTCTGGGGTAGTGCATCAGCAAAAACTTACTTTCATGAAAGTAGCTTACTCATGAGTAAGTTTTATTGCAATCTGTTAAGTGTTTTTTTTAGAACTAAACGGTCGTTTTAATGTTGGGGCTGCTGCCCCATAATCTCGGCTTCTTACCACTCGCTGTTGTATCTAATGAGAGAGAAGTACACATGATGTTTTTCAGGTTCGTTATTTTCACTTTGCTGTTAATCACTGCGTATTCGGCATGGTCGTCGCCCCCACTCCCACCGTTGAGCGTGGAAGAGCAGGTGGCAATAGATCTCATGCAACCCATTGTTTTTTGGCGGGAGCTACAACAAGTGGATGTGCCTAATGTGTCTGACGAGATTTTGCTGCGGCTAGGCCATTCTTTTCGAGACGGCATCGACGGTGTGCAGCAAAGTTATCCGAATGCAGAAGTGCTATATCAAGCCGTGTTGGACAGGGCTGGTGCTTGTGCTGTCCTCGCGCAAGAAGCTCAAACTGTGCTGAAAGCGCAGAAAGCGCAAGAAGCGTTATGGGAGGCAGAAGACCGGCAGCTCGTAGGCTTTCCTTTGAATAGTGTCGCAGACCGAGTTCACCTAGCTCGCGCTTATTCACGTGGGGAGGGAAGGCCGAGAAATATTCCTCGTGCCCGCTACCATGATCGCATCGCCCTAAAAATGGATCCCAAAAACATTGGTGCACTGGTGGAGCTTGGACGCATCGCTATAGAGGAAGACGGCTACGGTGGGTGGGCGGGAGCCAGGCCTTGGCTTACGCGGTTAGCTCCATTAGTCGATCCCGATGAGCACACAGATTATCTTGGGCTTAAGAACTTGGTGGGACAAGAAGACCCAGACTTTGCAAGCACACTCGATTGGGGTGGCGAGGTGCGGCAGACGGCGGGGTGCACACTGTTATAGCGGTGTTTTCGTAGGCAAACTTGCTGCTGTTTTTCATTGGTTGTGCAGCATGGGCGGCACCCAAATTGCCGTCCCTGAGCCGCGCCGAACGGCAGTTATACAACAACCTTAAGCCATTTGTGCTCAGCTTCCCTGATGCAATCACTGTGCTTGCTGCACAATACCGGCTGGGCACGTCCAGCCAGACGCTGCTGCGCCTTGGCACCCACATGAAAGACGGCTTCAAAGGAGCGGGTGGTGGCAGACTTAACGGCACTGCTGGCCGCTGCACGCGAGCAAGCACGTCACGACGCGAATCCCAGTAAATGCGTCGTGCAATAGCGCAGATTCTGATGTCTCTTTCTGCCCCGTATCATTTTTTAGTCTACAAGGATGGAACTTGTTGCTCTTCGTCGTCGTCAGCCGGCGAAACTGCGCGCCGTTTGGCGGGTGGCTCTGAGTTATCTTCACTTTCGCTGCTGCTCTCCTCGCTGCTGCTCTCACTATCACTGTTGTTCATGATGTGCATGTCGTCTGCTGCTGTGTCATAACCAAGCTCGACGGCTTTTTCTCGCCAATACTTCGCCAGTGCGCGGTTGGCGGCGATGCCGTTTCGTCCGTCCGTGTATATGCCGACTAGATTGGCGGCCGATTGTTCGCACCCTTGATTCGCCGCCTTAGTGAATAGCTCTATGGCAAGCGGGTAGTTTGGCAAAATACCATATTCGACACCTTCATTGTCATACAAAATGGCCAAGCGAAATTGGGCTTCATCATCGCCACCGAGAGCCGCTTGGGTGAGATGCTGCACCGCTTGCAGTGCGTTTTTTTCGACACCTCTATCTACATCACCCTCTAAAAGCAGCACGCCCATTTCGCACTGCTCGTAAATGTACGCCTCGATAACCTTTCTGCGTGCTTTCCCCTGTGCAAATTCGATTAGTTCGGTTTCTGTCACAGGTGCGGGTTGATTCTCTGCGGCTTCGCCGCCGTCAGCCAGTACGGCAAAGCATGTGGCCATCAATAAAATACATAGACTCATTTTGCCAACCATCTACATGCCTCGTTTTTTTATGAGAAGAAGCGTTATATGTCACGCCGCTTCTGAACGCACGCGGCGCGGTCTTTTCACCGCCACCGGCTTACTGGCCGATACCTAACAGCTCTTTCTCCATACGTCGAATACCGGAAATCAGATGGCGGAAACTGTTTGAGCGCGTGTTTTCCACATCAAGATGTTTGCCTATTTCGCGTGAGCCGCTGACTTTCTGATAAGCCTGTTTTGTCAGTTTTTGCAGTTCATTGCTGGGTGAACGCTTCTTATCCGGTTCACGGTATTTTGCTTTGTTTTGCTTTGTTTCCAGCCCTTTCAGTTCCAGTCCTTTTTCCACTGCGGCAAGATCGGCCAGATAAAAACTTTCCAGCTCACGGCAAGCGATACGCACCAACGGCGTGGCTTTTTTCTTCGCGTCGCAGCACTTTTTTGTTAGTGAGGCTTTTAGCTCTTTACAGTTTGTATGGCAGTCCTGATCGCGCATCACAATAAAACGTGCATCTTGGTTCAGGTAGCCCTGCAAACGTTTGACCATTTGTTGCTCAAGGTCTTGTTTGCCTTCAAATGGAATAAAACGTGGCGTGATGGTTGGATTAAGCATTCTGGGCAGCAGGCTCTCCAGCATGGCTTTGGCAGAGGCTTCTTCTAGCAAGAAAACTAATTCCTTCATAGCGGATCGGCACCGGTAAAAAAGTCCTGCTGCCACAGGTAGCCCATTTGGTCGCCATCGGCCATATACGCGGCAATTTGTTTGTCATCCTTGGCACGGCGAATGTCGCTGGCACCGTCTTTTTTAACCAGCCAGCACACTTCGTCTAGCTCAATGGCATTGAGAAAATCGGGCGAGTGAGTGGACACAAAAACCTGCCCGCCGCGATTAGCGTATAAGCGAAACTCCTCTGCCAGCTCGGTCATCAAGGTTGGGTACAACTGGTTTTCAGGCTCTTCCACACACAGCAGCGGGTGCGGCTTTGGATCGTGCAACAGCACTAAATAGGCAAACATTTTGATGGTGCCGTCGGATACATAACGATCCAGAAACGGGGTTTTGCAGGAGCCGTCCTGAAAGCGCAGCGTGAGGTATCCGTCATCCATCAGCTTGGGTTCGATATTTTTCACGCCCGGCACTCGACGTTTCATCGTGTCCAATATCGTTAGAAAGGTCTCGAGGTGCTGTTCGTGCAGATAACGCGCAACTAGCGGCAGGTTATCGCCGGTTTCTGACAGGTGTTCTGAATCGCCAGAGGCTTCTTTACGGCCACGTGCGGCATTGATATGAAAATCGGACACATGCCAAGACTCAATCAATTGCCTGAACGCATTGGCAGCTTTAAAGCGCTCGAACTGCCCTACACCTTTGACGGCCAAGGTATCGGGTGAAACAGACTGCTCCTCCTTTTTAAGATCACCATCAGGCTTGTCAAAATCTTCCTCATTGGTAATGGCGAAACCTTTGCCGTTTTCAAAATCAAGAAAATGGAATGGTTTGCCGGATTTGCCGCGCTTGTAACGCAGAATTTCTCTTTTTACGTACGGTGCATTGTTTTGTTCACCAATTTCCAGTGAGTACGTGACCAAACGATTTTTGCCCACAATTTCCATGCGGTACTGGATTTCAATCAGAATGGTATCGCCGTCAGCATTGCGGCTAATAACTTCCTTGAACCGTCCACGCTTGTCCAGTGCTGTGCGAACGGTTCCGGTCAAGCAATCATGCAAAAAACCAAACACATCAAACAGCGTGGTTTTGCCGGTGCCATTGGCTCCCACCACCACTAAAAAGGAGGGAATGTCTTTCAGATGCACATCGCGGAAGGCTTTGAAGTTTTTAAGGCGGATGGATTCGATTTTCATGCTGCATTCCTCAACGCAATCAAGCTGCTTCCGAGCGCACGCGGCGCGGTCTTTTCACCGCCTGTGGCGGCTCTGGGTCTATGCCGTAACGCGCCAGCGAGGGAAAGCTGTGTTTTTTGTGTGGCAGCAGTGTGGCATCCACAAAATGCGGCACAAAACTCGGCTCGTTGGTCAATTCCACATAATGGATTTTGCGGGCGATGTGTTCGGCTTCTTCGCGTTTGGCGCGGTTCATTAACGCCATGCGTGCGCCGTCACCGGCGGCGTTGCCGACCGAACGCACATTGGCCAAGCCCACATCCTGAAACAAGCCCACCATCAAACAACGACGCAAATCAATGTGTGAGCCAAACGCACCCGCCAGAATCACTTTTTCTGGCTTGTCGCGGCCGAGTTTATCCAGCAGCACTTGTATGCCGGAATACACGGCGGCTTTGGCGAGCTGCACATTGCGCACATCGTCGATGGTCATGGTGATGTCTTTTCCAATCACCGTTTCCGCCGCCCACGCGATCACAAACTCGGGGTCGCCATCCTCGCCACGGCGCAGGCGTGGCGTGTCTATTTCCATGTTGAATTTGCCATTCGGCGCCAGAATGCCGGCTTTGTACAGCTCGCCGACCGCGTCGATAATGGCCGATCCACACAGACCAATGGCTTGAATCGTGTCGGCATCGAGGCGCGAATTCCACGCTTCTTTGCCAATCACTTTAAAACGCACGTCGTAACTTTTTGGGTCGATGCGGATTTTTTCAATCGCCCCGCGTGCCGCGCGCACGCCGTATTTGATGCTTGCGCCTTCCAGTGCTGGGCCGGTGGGGCAGGATGTGGAATAAATACAGTCGCGGTTGCCGACCAAAATTTCGCCGTTGGTGCCGATATCGATAATCGCCACTAATTCGTCGCTGTTGTAAGGCTCTAATGCAATCGCCACGGCGGTGTTGTCGGCGCCCACAAAGCCGGCCTGATTGGGCAATAAATGCACGTTGATGGCCGGCAAAATATGGTGCAGGCCAAGATCGCGCGCTTTTACGTTCATTGACTGCGCAATGCGCGGGTTAAATGGCGACTTTCCCAAAGAGTCTGGGTCAAGCCCCAAAAAAATGTGGTGCATACAGGTGTTCGCGACCAGTACGATTTCGCTGATGTCTTCCGCCGTAAAACCGGCGGCGGCAGTCACGCGCATGGCCAGCTCGTCCAGCGTGCGTGTGACGGCATTTTGCATGTGTTCCAATTTGGCCGGATTGTCGGAAGCCGCGATGCGGTTCATCACATCGTCGCCGCCAATTTTGATCTGCGGGTTCATCTGCGATTCGGTGGCAATCGTCTCGCCCGTTTGCATATCGCATAAATAAGCGGCCATCGTGGTGGTGCCTAAATCGACCGCCAACCCCAGCCAACAGGCGGTGGTGTCGCCATTTTCCACGCGCACCACGTCGCGGCCATCCCACACCGTGGCGGTTAAGTGCATCACTTTAGCGCGTTGCGGGCGGGCAATCGTGGTCAGTTGTTTCAGTGTTGTAAAGTCAATTTGTAAGTGTTCACTTAGTCCGTGCGCCTTTTGTAGTGATGCCTGTAGGCGTTCCCAGTCGCCGCGATGGTCTTCCAGCGTGGGCGCGGGCACTTCCACAAAAAACTTGGCTGTGATGGGGTCGCGCACGGTAATCGGTTTACCGGCGGCTTTGCGCACCACGGCTTCGCGCACGCGTGCTTCTTCGGGAATAAACACAACGACATCTGCGTGCAGTTTTGTCTGGCAGCTTAGGCGCTCGCTGCTTTTAAAACCGTGTTTAACGGTCAATTTGCGTTCGTGTTCGCTCATCGCGGAGACGTGATTGGCGCGGGAGTGGAGGCCGTGAGTGCCCGTTAACATGCCGCCCATCGACAGCTCGCGGCCATCGTCGGCAAAATGCCCCTCCATTACGACACATTTGCATTTGGCGCAGGTGCCGGTACCGCCACAAATGGATTCTATGCCTACGCCTAGCGCGCGTGCGGCCTCCAGTACCGGCGTGCCCGCCGCGAACTCGCCGCGTACACCGGCAGGCAAGAACAGCACATCAAAGGTGTCGGCGGTGCTCATGTTGGTGTTCTCGCACTCATAGCCGTTGTGCCTTTTCAATATCGAGCAGGCCGTGGATCACGCGCGTGAGTTCGCTCGCGTAGGCTTGCACGCGCAAATCGGCGGCCATATTGCTGTCTTGCGCTAACAGCGGCGCATCCATAATGAAAAACATGGTGGCTCCCGCCAGAATCGACCAAAACTGCACGGGGTCTATGGCGCGACATAAGCCCGCCGCTTGCGCTTCACTCAAAACACCCACCAAGCGACTGAACATCGGCGCTACATAACGGCTCACTTCTAAACGCAAACCGCCTTCTGAGCCGGCGACTTCACGCATAAATAGGCGCATTAAGGTCGGATGTTCGCCAGCATACAGCACCCACGCAGTCACGGCCGCTTCGATGCGAATGAGCAGGGCTTCGTTGGTGTCGAGGGTCGCGTTGATGCGGGCGTTCAGTTGCGTGAACAGTTTTTCCAGTACGGCGTTGTAGAGCGTTTCTTTGTCGTGAAAGTGGTAGATCACCGCGGTGCGGGTGATGCCCACATCGTCAGCGATATCTTCCAGCCGTGTGGGGTAAAAACCTTTCGAGGCAAAACGCGCTTCTGCCGCTTGGAGAATTAACTCGCGGGTTTCGTCCGCCTTGAGTGTGGTGCGGCGGGGGGGTGGGGGCGGCAAACTTACTGTCATGAAAGTAGCTTACTCATGAGTAAGTTCAGGCGCAAGCACTGCCCTCATGAGAGGGTTGTTTTGTTATTTCGCTTTTTCCTGCTTGGCCTGCTCTGCGGCATCGGGTTTTGCGTGTTACTCTGCTTGCTGGAGCGACTGGGCCTTGGCAAAAGCCTCGTCTTCCCGTTGATTCAGTTCGCTGTGATCTGCCTGCTCCACCTGCAGTGCCTGTGCGGCGGGAGGGTAGGTTTCTTGTAATTGTGTTAGCAGTGTGCGCGCTTGCTCAAGGTCTTGTGGCAAGCCGGCATCACCGCGTTGCAGTGTCATGGCCAAGCCAAATTTTGCACGCTCATTGTTGGGGTCTAGTGCCAGTGCGCGGCCAGCACCACTGGTCTGCTGCTGGGCAGGCCGTGCAGCCCCGTTCGCCTGCTGTCACATAAATAGCTGAGCCCTATCATCATCAAGCCGTCAGCGGTCGTTTTGTCTATGGATGGATGCCGGCGTTTGGTGACTGTATCCCACAGGCGCTCGGCTTCTGCCGTGTTTTGCAGGCCAGTGCCATTCCTGTACAGCAGGTTTGCGAGCCGTTCTGTGGCGTGGTCATGAATGTCCAATTCTGGAATACATAATCCAGCATTGATTTGCTGTTGCTGTAGCGGTTGCCATAGCTGTTGCTGTTGCCGTAGCCGGTAGGCACGCCAACACGCGAGGGGAGACCATGTCGCTGCACCAGTAGCAGGCGCAGTTCGTGCTGCGGTAAAGTTTTGTTGCGCATAGGTAAAGCTTTGTTCGCAGCCGTAGCCGGCCTCCTGATAGGTGGCTAAAGCCAAGAAAGCATCGGGAGTGGTAGACGCAGTGAGCTTGGCAAGCTTGGTGGCGGTATAATCGGCACCTGTTGTTAATGTCTGCCAGCGCACTGCTCGCGGAACGTCGCGCGCCATGCCGCCGTTGCCATACAAAAGTCGATTGCCAAGCTCCCCCTGAGCCCTGCGATCATCTGTTGCGGCAGCAGCAATCAGCTCACGCACGTGCGTGTGCTGATCCTGTTGATATTGCATATACCGTAGCGCGGCCGTATCCCAAGCAGCACGGCTCATTGCTTTCGCTGCTTCGGTATACGCTTGACGCAAGGCAGTCGCCGCGGCTTTTTCTCGCTTTTCGGTAGCGTCAGTAGCGTCATTGGCTTGTACAGCGAAGCTTGTTGCAGCAAGAAAAATATAAATGCCTAGCTTGCAAAGCATTAGGTGGCTCCATAAGTGAAAGTTGCGGGACAAAGCTGGCGGCGAAAGGCAGCAGCAAAGAAATAGACAAAGCCTGCGCTGGATTGTTCCTCAATGGGAGTTTTTCCCAGCCCGCACATGCATCTGAAGCAAAGCGTGTGTTTCTACCGTGAGGTGTAAAACTTCCGTCGACCCCTCGACAGGTTCATGGCGAACGGAAATATGGGGGCGGGCGGTGATTTTTTACTCAATCGAAAGGAGCTTGCTAATCAAAAACACCTAAAGTACGGCGGAAATTACGCACTGTGATAAAGGCCGCTTGCCTTCACAATACAGGGCTGATTGTTTTTTATCCGTGGTTTAACTATTCAAATAACGAGTATTAACAATGAATCGTCGACATGCTTTTTTAATAGCCGGACCCGTTGTGGTGGTGATTGTCGCTGTGTTTTTTTATGCGTCCAGCGGGCGTTATGTCAGCACAGATAATGCGTTTTTGAAAGCCGATAAAGTGGTGGTTAGCGCGGAAGTGGCCGGCACGGTGCGGCAGGTGTTGGTGGAAGAAAATAAATTTGTGCGTAAAGGGCATGCTTTGCTGCGATTGGATTCCGCCTCATACAGCGCGGCGCTGGTGCGGGCGCAGGCCGCACAGGATCGTGTGCGCACGGAAATTGCCGTGTTGCAGGCCGATTGGCATACACAGCAGGCGGCGCTGGCTCTGGCTGAGGAAAATCTGGAGTACGCCTCACAAGAGTACCGGCGCCAGATCAAGCTGGCTGAAAAAAAATACAGTTCACAAATGCAGACGGATGATCGCAAGCATGCTTTGGATGTAGCGCAACGGCAGAAAACGATGGCATCGCAGTTATTGGCGCAAGCGGTAGCCAAGCTGGGCGGCACGCCTGAAAAACCGTTAGAGCAACGCTCACGCTGGCGCGAAGCGACGGCTGAAGTGGAGCAGGCCAGCCTTAATTTGGCGCATACCACGGTGCGGGCGCCATTCGACGGCGTGGTGAGTAACGTGCCAGAGGAGGGTAAATATCTGAGTGCTGGCAATCCTGCGCTTACGCTCGTGGCAAACACGGGTTTGTGGGTGGAAGCCAACTTCAAAGAAACGGACTTGTCGCAACTGCGGTTGGGGCAGCCTGTGCGCATCCATATAGACACGTATCCCAATCAGCCCCTGAAAGGCCATGTGCTGAGTATTAGCCCAGCCAGCGGCGCGGAATTCGCTATTTTGCCGCCGCAGAATGCCTCGGGTAATTGGGTTCAAGTCGTGCAGCGCATTCCGGTACGCATTGTGCTTGAGCGTGAAGAGTTGAAAGGCGGGCGCGTGCTGCGTGCGGGCATGAGTGTTGATGTGACCGTGGATACCGGTGCCGATAACACGGCGTATCGTCACTTTTCTAGTGCGTTATAACCGCGCACATAGGCCTGAAAAAAGAACAATAGAGCCCGCGCATACCCTTCGACAGGCTCAGGGCGAGCGGTTTTCATTCAACAGATGATGCCCTGTTCGTGCTGAGTAGCGCGACTTTTTGCGTGTATCGAAGCATCAGCGCGGCAACGGCTGCATTTTTTAGGATGATGGATTGATGAACCGGTTGCTGCAAAATCTGCCTGAATCGACACGTCGCATCTTGCTGACTTGTTCGGTGATGCTGGCTGCGATTATCCAAGTGCTGGATACCACGATTGCCAACGTGGCTATGCCGCACATGCAGGGCAGTTTGTCGGCCAATCAGGATCAGATTGCCTGGGTGCTCACTTCTTATATCGTCGCTGCCGCCATCACCATGCCGATGACGGGTTTTATCGCTGGAAAATTTGGGCGCAAACGCTTGATGTTGTGGTCTGTGCTGGGTTTTACCGTCGCTTCTGGCTTGTGTGGCGCCGCACAAACGCTCACGCAAATGGTGCTGCTGCGTATGTTGCAGGGCATGTTTGGTGCGTGTTTGGTGCCGTTGTCGCAATCGGTTCTGCTCGATACTTTTCCTGTGGCAAAACACGCTAAAGCGATGGCCATCTGGGGTGTGGGGGTAATGGTCGCGCCTATTCTTGGGCCAACGTTAGGCGGTTGGTTGACCGAGTATTACAGTTGGCGCTGGGTTTTTTATATCAACTTGCCGTTTGGTATTTTGGCGTTTGTGGGTATCAGTGCGCTGGTTGTGGAATCGCCGCTGGATCGCGAGCGGCGCTTTGATGTGTTTGGTTTTTTTCTGTTCAGCATCAGCATTGGTGCGCTGCAATTGATGCTTGATCGCGGCCAGTCACAGTACTGGTTTGAATCCTTAGAAATTGTTTCGTTACTCGTCATTTGTTGTCTGTTTATGTACCTGTTTGTGGTGCATATGTTCACCTGCCCACGCCCTTTTATTGAGCCGGCGCTGTTCCGTGATCGCAATTTTGTGTTGAGCCTCGTGTTCATTTTTATGGTGGGCATTATTTTGTTGGCGACACTCGCGCTGTTGCCGCCTTACTTGCAAAGTCTGTTGGGTTATCCCGTTTTGGATGCCGGTTTAATTTTGGCGCCGCGTGGGGCAGGCACCATGTTGGCAATGATGTTTAGCAGCCCGTTAATGGCGCGTTTTTCTGCACGCACTATCATCATGCTGGGCTTGTTTTGCATTGCGGCTTCTCTGTGGTACATGACCGGTTTTTCACTGGATACCGACGGCGTAGCAATCGGTTGGACGGGTTTTGTACAAGGTTTAGGTTTGGGGCTGGTGTTTGTGCCACTGAGCACGGTGGCGTTCGTGACGCTTAACCCTGTGTTGCGCACCGAGGCGGCTTCTATTTTTAGTTTGGTGCGCAACATTGGCAGCAGCGTGGGCATTTCAATTGTGGTGAGTCAGTTGGCGGATAACACGCAGTTTTATCACGAAGTAATCGGTGAAAGCCTTACCCTCTTTAATCAGGCGCTGAGTGTGCCGTCTGTGGTGCAGGTGTTGAATACGCAGACACAACAAGGCTTGGCCTCCCTCAACGGTGAGCTCACCCGCCAAGCGGCGCAGATGGCTTATATCGCTGATTTTCGCCTGATTATGTGGATGGCTCTAGCTGCTATCCCGCTGGCATTGCTGCTGCGCAGCCCGGAAGCCGGCGCAGTTGCCCCGGTGGAAGCGGTTATCGACTAGCGGCATTGTTGCCGCGAAGCCCTAGCCGGTGCGACTGTGCCAGTCAAGGCGTTGAATGAACATCAGCGGCGTTTTTTTTGCTTTTGCTGCTTGTGTGTCGAGCTGACGTGGATTTTCTCTAGATGCCACGACTCATCTGCTTCTTGGGTGGCAATGCTAGGGGTTTTTCCTTTCGCATTTCCCAGTGCAGTTAGCTTTCCAAATGCGGGAAACGTGGCCTTCACCTCAAAGTTTTGCAGTTCAGGAACACTCTGCTCGGTAATGTTTTCAGCTAGGGTAAATAAATGGCAATTTCTGTGGTTGTCTGCTCCCCAGAGTAGTTTGGTGACAGGTGGGCTTATTGGGTCAGAAAAATTATTGGCCGCATGATCGGGTGCATTTGCCGTAGGCGTACCCAGTTCAGCAATAAGAGCGCCATGCGTATGTAAAACGGCAAAGGCATCGCCATGTGGGTAAACCTTCGTGAAGGAGTAGAACTCACCCTCTTTTGCCCCCGATACGGCCCGCCAAGAGGCTCCCTCGTCATAACTCTGAAGCATGGCATTTTTGTAATTTCCAATTACAGTTAATACCTTGCCATTCCACGCAACATCATAAAAATATGCGTTGTTAAACGTTTCATCAAGCGCAATTTTTTCCCATTTTTTTCCGTCGGAGCTGCGGAAAATGGCACTATTTTGCCCCACTGCAACCAGGTATTTCCCCGTCCATGTGACGGCACGCATATGTGTATTCGTAACACCCTTGGCCACATGCTCCCACTCGGTAAGGTTTTCGCTGTACAAAAACGTTCCATGGGTGCCCACGGCAACGGTCGCGAGTGAGTTGACATCGGCTGTTTGCATCGAAGCGGCACCGTGAAGATCGCTTGTGGTAGCCCGTGTGGCTTGGTGCCAGTTTTTATTTGACTCGGTGATGAGCACCAAGCCTTTTTTGCCGACGGCAACAATATGTTCATTATCGCCAGTGCCAACGCTAATCGCGCTCTCGACGCCACTAAGGCCATAAGCGTAGGTATACAGCCATGTAGTGAGCATTAACAAGATAAATGGCGCGATTTTTTTGATCTGTATGGCGACCCAGAAGTGGATTTTTCTTTCCGTTGTCATAATGCATGCTCGCTGTGCGTGGAATAGACGGATAGGCCTGAGAAAGCTAGGACAAAATGCACCGGCAATTAGTTGCATACTTGAATAAACTAGGCCGCATTTTTTACGCAAGGCAAAAACCCCAATGATAGTTTCTCCCCTGCCCATGCGTGCAGGCGTTTGCGCTAGCCGCCTGTGTTTGCCTGTTGGTCAGTGGCCTGATCTTCTGGCTTTTTTTTGTGCGTATTTTCCGGCGGTGACACCATCAACTTGGGCGCGGCGTTTGCAGGCGGGGGAGGTTTTGGATGCGGCGGGCGCTGTGTTATCGGCACATAGCCCGTATCGTGCAGGCAAGCAGATTTTTTATTACCGCGAGCTGTTTGATGAGCGCGCAGTGCCGTTTTTTGAAACGGTTTTATACCGTGATGAGCACATTCTTATTGCAGACAAACCGCATTTTTTGGCTGTCGCCCCCAGCGGGCGTTTTCTGCACGAAACGCTGTTGGTGCGGCTGCGTAACCGGCTGAGCCTTGAGCATCTCGCGCCTGCACACCGCATTGATCGCGCCACGGCTGGGCTGCTGTTGTTTTCGCTGAATCCAAAAACCCGCGCGTTGTATCCGGCACTGTTTCGCGCACGGCACGTGCAAAAAATTTATGAGGCGATTGCGCCTGCGCTGCCGCTTGTGCGCTTTCCTTACACACACCGCAGCCGTCTAGAGGAAGATGCGCAGTTTTTTCGCACGCGGGAAGCAGTGGGTGCGGAAAATAGCGAAACGCAGATCGACGTTATCGAAAAACAGGGCGATGTTTGGCGTTATCAGTTAATGCCGGTGACGGGTCGCAAACACCAGTTGCGTGTACACATGGCCGCGTTGGGTGCGCCAATAATTAACGATGATTTTTATCCACACGCGCAGCCGTTAGCAGAGGATGATTTTGAGCGGCCATTAAAATTGCTGGCAAAATCGCTGGCGTTTATTGATCCAGTGTCTGGCGAGTCGCGTTTTTTTGAAAGCCGGCAAATGCTGTCGTGGTCAATCTAGAAAAAGCAGTTGCTCCCCGCCCATGCTTCGATACGTGCGAAAAACCGCACTACTCATAGTGACCTATGCTGCAAAAAGTGGACACCGTTTTGCCAATAAAATACAAAGCGGAGAGTTTCGATGAAGGCAAGAAAGCAAATGGTTTACACGGCAGAG
>JAYVJM010000023.1:0-12723 GCA_043769275.1 Cellvibrionales bacterium
CTCTGCCGTGTAAACCATTTGCTTTCTCGCCTTCATCGAAACTCTCCGCTTTGTATTTTATTGGCAAAACGGTGTCCACTTTTTGCAGCATAGGTCATTCCACGGGCTGATGCACACCACAGTGCCTAAGGGTATATGGCTGGCATTATCAAAAGACTGCGTGATTTGGCTCGCGTAATAACGTAAAAAATCCACCGCCTCGCGCACTTCGCCTATTGCGTTGGGTAGTGATTTACCCGCTTCACGCACAAGCAAGCCTAGCAAGGCTGCGTTGTGCGCTTCCATTAAATCCGCGCAGCGATTCAAACAGGCGGCGCGCTCGCCCACAGCCGTTGTCTGCCAAGCCTTTTGTGCATCGGCTGCGCCACCAAATGCCGCCTGTATTTGCTGTGCAGTGGCGGTTTGCACAAAGCCCACTACATCACGGTGATCGGCTGGGTTGCACACAGGCTTTAGCGTTTCATTGTTTAGTGGCTGCGGCAGATTGGCTCCTAGCATGGGCTGCGCTTTGTATTGCTGGCTTCCGCTGCTGAGTAAACCGGCAGCCAATACAATTAGGGTATTTTCGTTGGATAAATCCAAGCCTTGTGAATTCAGGCGTTCCGTTCCGAATAGGGCACGCGGCAGCGGAATTTTTTCGTGCGATGAAAACAAAGGCATGACAGCTTGTGCTTGATCGACAGGGTCGGCGATCAGCGCATTTATCGGCATGGATGGTGCGGCAATTTTGTTGACAAAGGAGCTGTTTGCGCCGTTTTCAAGCAAGCGCCGCACGAGGTATGCCTGCAGCGTTTGATGGCTGCCCACGGGCGCGTAAATACGACATGGGCGTGCGAGCTTGTCCATGCCGGTGACTTCTTCGTAAAGTTTTTCTCCCATGCCATGCAGGCACTGGAACTCATACTGCCCTGCGCAATAATCGTGGCCGGCGAGGTGATAAATAGCCGCCACATTTTGCGCATTGTGTGTGGCAAATTGCGGGTAAATCCATTCCGGTTCTGCCAGTAGTTTTTTTGCGCAGGCGAGATAGGAAAGGTCGGTATACACCTTGCGCGTATAAACCGGATAATCCGCCAAGCCATCTACCTGCGCACGCTTGATTTCGCTGTCCCAATAAGCGCCTTTGACCAGCCGAACCATCAGGCGATGTTCGCTGCGCTGTGCTAAATCCAGCACGTAATCAATGACATAGGGTGCGCGTTTTTGGTAGGCTTGGATCACAAAGCCAATGCCATTCCAGCCGGCAAATGCAGGGTCGAAACACAGCGCTTCCAATAGGTCGAGTGACAGGTCGAGGCGATCAGACTCTTCAGCATCAATGTTGATTCCAATGTTGTATTGTCGCGCTAGGACGCTTAATGCGTGTAGGCGTGGCAATAGTTCGGCCATCACGCGCTTTTTTTGCGCACGCGAATAACGTGGGTGCAGGGCGGATAACTTGATCGAAATGCCAGGCCCTGCATAAACGCCGACATTGCCAGCAGACTGCCCAATGGCGTGAATAGCTGCTTCGTCGTCTTGGTAATAACGTGCCGCATCTTCCGCCGTGCAGGCGGCCTCCCCGAGCATGTCGCAGGAATACAAAAAGCCACGCGCGCTGAACTCGCGCCTATTTTTTAAGGCATCGCTAATCGTTTCGCCGGCGATGAATTGATTGCCCATCATGCGCATGGCCGTTGTCATCGCACCGCGCACAACAGGTTCCCCACAGAGAGCCAACAGTCGCGCTCAGGCATTGGAAAAATGCGTGTGACTTTCTGTATTCACCAGTTTGCCCGTGAGCATTAAGTCCCAGCTCGCGGCATTCACAAAAAATGCCGGTGATTGACCGATGTGAGACGACCAGTCGCCGCTGCCAACTTTGTCTCGAATCAAGGCATCTCTGGTGGCGGCATCGGGAATGCGTAGCAGCGATTCCGCCAGACACATTAAGGCCATCCCCTCATTGCTCGATAAAGAAAACTGCTGCATTAAAGCCTCTACGCCGCTGCTTGAGCCTTTGTCGCGCAGAGTCGAAACCAGTTGGTAGGCCAGCGCGCGAGTATGTGCCACAACTTCTGCATTGGGCATTTTTGCCTGCTCTAGCAGTGCCTGCACGCACGCGGATTCTGGACAGCGATACGCCGCTGTAATGGCCGATCGCAGCGGTGGTTGTACGTCAACGCTTTGTGCGAGGGCAAAAAAAAACAGGGGGTGGTAGGGCTGCAATACATGGCTCTGTGCTGTGCACGTCGGTCGTTGTCACACGGGTCATATCTGTGTGCTCTGAAAGGGCAGTGCTATGTTGAGACAAGCCTTGAGTGATGCCTTTGCATCGAACACAGAGCGATGCCAGATGTACACCACATGTGGTTTTCGGGCGGAGGGCAACGTAACCTTCGACATAAAGTGAGAACACAGGTTCCCTCCTCCTGTTGCGGGAAGAGGGTGTTTGCCTAAGTTAATACGGTACTTAGCTTGCCTGCACGGCCATAACGTCGTCAGCGGCGATAAAACCAAAGGCCATTGCGGGGCCGATAGTGGAGCCGGCACCGGCGTAGGTGGGGCCCATTAGGGCTGATGAGTTGTTGCCAATTGCATATAAATGGGGAACAATCCTGCCGTTTTTATCCAGCACGCGCGCTTTCTCATCGGCCAGCAAACCGCCTTTTGTTCCTAGCTCGCCGGCGTGGACTTTCACCGCGTAATACGGCGCTTCAATGGGCATTAAACACGGGTTGGGGAAGCCGGTTTGGTCGTCGCCGTAATAGCGGTCGTATTCGTCATCGCCTTTGCCGTATTCCAAATCTTTGCCGGTTTTAGCGTACTCGTTCATTGCGGCCATGCTTTGTTTTAGATTGTCTACAGCGATGCCTGTTTTATTCGCCAGCTCGTCCAGTGTTTCTGCTTTGAAAATGTAGTTGTCCCACAAGGCTTTTGGCACGCTGCCGTCTTTCATCACGTCGCCAGGAAATACAGGTCCGCACGGGTATTTTTGGCGATAGGCTTTGCCAAAAACCATCCACGACGGTACCGTCTGCACGCCTTCGCGCTGACGCTTATACATGTCCTGTACCACGGTGATGTAGGGCGCGGCTTCGTCAGTGTAGCGTTTGCCGTTCATGTCGAGAAACACACAGCCCGGTAACGATTTTTCCACAATCATCATGCGCGCTTGCGCCTCGCCGGGCACGACCACCGTCGGCCCCCACCAAGCGTCGTCCATAAAAGCAACATCCGCACCGATAGCCAAGCCTGCGCGGTGCGCATCGCCGGTGTTGCCGGGCGAGCCTGCCGTCCATGAAGCGTCGGTGGGTGCTGGCAGATACTGCTCGCGCATGGCCTGATTTTTTTCGAAGCCGCCAGCACCGAGAATCACACCTTTTTTGGCGCGAATGTGAAACGGCGCGCCGTTTTTCTCGATGGTAGCGCCGGCAATTTTTCCGTCTTCCATCACCAGCTCTTTCAAGCCGCAGTTAAGCCATAGCGGGATGTCGCGCTCCAGCATGGATTTGCGCAGCGAGCCAACCAGGGCGTTACCGAGCGTCAAGCGGCGGCTGCGTTTTTTCAGGCGCAAACGATAGGGTAAGTCGAGAATCCACTGCGCCACTACGCGCATAAATAGCGTGATCCAGCCTTTTTCTTTTTTGAAAACTGTGCGGAATTCCATTGTTTCCATGGTGAAAATGCCAAACAACAGTGTTTGCGGATGTTGTTCACGCAAGTTGTCAAAGTCAGCACCCAATTCTGCCGCGTTAAATGCTTTTGGATCGTGGCTGCGTCCGCCGCTTTTATAGCCGGGCGCACCTGGGTAGTAGTCGGGGTAAATATCAAGAGATTCGAAGCGCAAACGGGTTTTTTCGTGCAGCCATTTGAGCATTTGTGGGGCTTTGTCGATGTAGGCGTGGATACGTGCGTCGGGGACGGTGTTGCCGATTAAATGTTTGAGGTAGTTAAAACCTTCTTCGGCGCTGTCTTTTAAGCCTTTTGTCTTCATTAATTGGCTGTTTGGCACCCAAATAACGCCGCCGCTCATGGCGGTATTGCCTCCGTATTTATTTGTTTTTTCGATCATCAACGTATCTGCGCCGTTATCTGTGGCGCGAATGGCGGCCACCATCGCACCGCCGCCAGAACCTACGACTAATACATCGACTGTATGATCCCACTTCACTGCTTCTGCCATGACCCGCCCTCGTCTTGTTGATGCGAATAGTTATTAAAAATAAGGAAGTTAAACGCGTGTCAGTCTATTGCCATCACAGCGCATAATCCATAATCAGCGGGGCATGGTCTGAAAACCGCGTTGTTTTGTAGATGGAAGCGCTCGCGATTTTATTGCGCAAATTTGGCGAAATCAGTTGGTAGTCAATACGCCAACCCACGTTTTTTGCCCAGGCTTGGCCGCGATTGGACCACCACGTGTATTGCTCCGCTGTTTGATCGACGACACGAAAGGCATCAATCCAGCCGATGTCATTAAGCAGCACATCCAGCCATGCACGTTCCTCCGGCAAAAAACCTGAGTTTTTCTGGTTTGTTTTCCAATTTTTTAGGTCAATGGGTTTGTGCGCGATATTCCAGTCACCAGACACAATATAGTCGCGGCCGTCATTGGCCTGTTTGCGCAACATCGGCAAATAACGCGCCAGGAAGTCCATTTTTTTCTGCTGTGCCAACGCGCCGCTGGAGCCGGATGGCAAATACAGCGAAGCGACAGAGAGGTTGCCAAAGTCCGCTTGCAGATAACGGCCTTCGGTATCGGCAGATTCCCAGCCAAGCCCCGTATGTATCTTGTCTGGTTGGCGGCGGCAATACAGCGCGGTGCCGCTGTAACCTTTTTTTTCGGCATCAAAATAAAAACAGTGGTATCCAGCCGGATAAAATACTTTATCCTCTAGCTGATGATTCTGTGCGCGGGTTTCCTGTATGCAGATGACATCGGCATCACTTGCTAATACCCACTCAAAAAAACCTTTATTCGCCGCAGCGCGAATGCCATTAGTGTTGACGGTGATAACTCGAAACATAATGAAGCCAGATAGCCATAAAAGCACGTAGGCTACACTGAATATAGCCAAATCAGAATGTTTAAGATGTAAGCAAAGCCACGGGATTCAGACAATGAAAACAGCCTTAGTACTGTCAGGCGGTGGAGCGCGAGCCGCTTATCAGGTTGGCGTGTTAAAAGCACTGGCCGAAATTTTACCTTTTTATAGCCATAACCCGTTTCCGATTATTTGCGGGACATCGGCGGGGGCGATTAACGCGGCTGCGCTGGCGTGTTCCGCCGACCACTTTCGTACCGGTATAACGCAACTGGAAAATCTGTGGGGGAATCTTCATATCGAGCAGGTGCAGCGTGCAGGTTTTGCCGATCTTTTCCTTGGCTCCCTAAAGTTAGTGGGTGCTTTTTTTCACCGTGGTGTATCGTACGGCAGGCCGCTTTCTCTGTTTGACAATACGCCGCTTTATCATCTTCTTCTGGACAATATTCCACTGCATAACTTGCAGCGTCTGATTGATGAAAACCATCTGCATGCTCTGTGTATAACCGCACTTGGATACAGCACAGGGCACAGCATCAACTTTTTTCAAGGCCATAAGAGTATTGAGTCATGGAAACGTGCGCGGCGAACAGGTGTGCGTTGTGGATTGACGCATCAGCACATCATGGCTTCTAGCGCGTTGCCGGCTATTTTCCCTGCTGTGCGTATCCACCGTGAGTTTTTTGGTGATGGCGCGATTCGTCAAACTACGCCGATGAGCGCTGCGTTGCATTTGGGTGCGAGTAAACTGCTGGTGATCGGCGCCAGCCGCCACAATGTCAGCATACCGCGTACCGATGTCACGCACTCGCCTTCGCTGGCGCAGATTTTTACGCAGTTATTGAGCAGTGCATTTATTGATTCCGTTGAGGAAGACATCAGCACAATGGAGCGCTTTAATCGCTTTCTAATGGAGATAGAGCCAGGAAAGCGGGCGCAAATACAAGCGCAGCCGGTTGACGTATTGGCTTTGTCGCCAAGCATCAGCTTTGATGAAATTGCCTTGCGCCACGTTAAATACCTGCCGCGTTCCATGCGTATTTTTTTAAAGACTATCGGTGCTACACGTAAAACGGGTGGCTCCAGCATTACCAGTTATCTGCTTTTCGAGGCGCACTATTGCCAAGAGTTAATGGATTGCGGTTACGCAGACGGGTTGGCGCAGGCCGACAAAATCCGCGAATTTATGGTGGCTTGCCCCCTCGCCTCGGGCTGTCCTACTCCCAGCGCACCTCCTTTTGGCGACGTGTTGCCCGTTTAAGGATTTGTTTAAAAATAAACTTCCCGAATTGATATGTCTGTTCGTGGTGATGTTTCCGTTCATCCTGAGCCTGTCGAAGGAGTCGAGCTATGAACAGCCCTTCGGCAGGCTCAGGATGAACAGAAAATCAGGAAGGGAAGATTTAACCTCGAAGTGCATAACTGCTTAATTGATATATTCAAACACTTTGACAATGCGCTGTGCGCCATCCGTGGCCTGTGCAATGCTGGCTGCACGGTCACCCTCTTGTTTGGTCACCACCCCCATCAGATAGACCACGCCGTTTTCGGTGACGACCTTGATGTGTCCGCTATCGATATCATTCGCGTCCATTATTTTGGTTTTGACTTTGGTGGTAAGCCAACCGTCGTAGCCGCGTACGCTGGCCGACGTTTCTTCGCCTACCGTGAGGGCGTTGTTGACTTGACGCACGCCATTGGCGTTTGCGGCAATGTTGGCGACGGTTTCGCGCAGCCCTTCACTGGGCACCTGCCCAAGCAATAACACGATGCCGTTGTAAACAATGACATTAATGTGGGCTGCACGTAGATCGCTGCTGGTTTTGCGAATATTGACGGTAATCACGCTTTCTATATTGCTGTCGCTTATGGCACTGCCCATGCTGCGCCCGCCGTGATCTTGTTGGATGGGGCCGGTGTTTACCACGTCGAGCACTGTCGTGCAGCCACTCAAAGCCGACAGCAGCAGTATTAACAGTCCTTGGCTAAAAAGGGTGTTTTTGTTCGCGCTTGCTTGTGCGCCAAGTTTTTGTGCATTTGTTTCTATTTGCTTCATTGTCGTTTCCATTAAGCACCTCCAAACAACTGTAATTCGATCAGTTCACACAAGCCAAACGACAACAATAAATGCATTTCGTAGATGCGAAAGCGCGAGCTTAAGGGTAGGCGTACCTCGGCATCCCGCTGTTCTAGGAGCGTCGGAACGTTGCCGCCATCATGAGCTGTGAGTGCTACCACAGGCATGCCTCGGGCATGTGCTGCGCTCACGGCATTGAGCAGGTTAGGTTGCGTGCCTGTGCGCGTAAATAGTACAAGGCAATCGTCGGCTTGTCCCAGCGCCCGAATTTGCCGCGCAAAAACATCGTGACTTCCGTATTCCTGCCCAGATGCCGTTTGCGTAGCGCCACTGCTCGCCAGTAATAGGGCGGGCAGCCCTGGCCTTTCGCGCTCACCGTAATTCATCAGCGTGGCCACTAAAAACTGTGCGTTTAGCGAGGAGCCGCCGTTGCCGCATACGAGCAGCTTGCCATTTCCCAGTAAGCATTCTGTTAGCACGGTCGCGGCACGCAACAGCGGTTGTGTGACAACTTCTATGCAATCAATTTTAGCCGCGATACTGTTCTGAAATAGTCGTTCTATCAGTTGTTCTTTTTCCACAGCCTATGCTCCAAATGGATTGGATATATTTTAAAAGCCCAGCGCATTTTCTATCCACTCAAACTGTAAGCCGCTTTCGCTCGGGCGAGCGGCGATAACATCAAAACGGCATGGTGCCGTATTCAGTGTGGGATGTTCTGCAAGATAATGCCGTGCGGTTTGCAGCAGTTTACGTTGTTTGCTGGCGGTTACTGTTTCTGCGGGGGTGCCATAGCGGTCGCTTTTGCGATAGCGCACCTCGACGAATACCACACACTCGCCTGCACGCATAATCAAATCAATTTCACCGCCGCGCGTAGCGTAGTTGCTGGTGATGAGCAACAGCCCTTGTTTCTGCAAAAAATGGCAAGCGGCGCGTTCCACCGCATGGCCGAAGGCGAGGTGGTTTTTGGGGTGGCTAACTGTCATTGCGCTTCAGGTGTCATGGCGGTAGGAGACTGTTCTCCATCGGTGGCGGGGGCATTATTTGGGATAGGTGCTGCGTCGGTCGCAATGGCAGAGTCGGCGGATAAAGGCACAGCCATGCCGCCTTGCATCATGCGCCACACAAACTCGCGCTCGATACGGCGCTGCGGATTAAGATGCAAGTAGCCCGTATACCTACTCAGGCGCAAGTTGGGGTTGGCTCGCATTAACGCTAAGCGCGGGTAAAGCTGCTGGGCATCTGCTCCCATGGCATACAGTAAATCAGCACCATCTTGCGGAGAAAAACGCTGAATTTCGGCGCGTAACCCGCTGTCGCTCACCTGCCAAGGCGCGAGACAAAAGCGCAGGCCATCAAGGTCATTGCCGCGCAGCGTGGTTTGTGCGTTGAATATCTGCGAGCCCGTATAAACGGGAAGATCAGCCGCGTTGTTATAGGCCAAAGCGGGCAAAATCAGGTTGGCATCTGTTCTGGAGCCCACCAAAAACAGCACGTCAATATCTTGTCGGCGATGTGCAGGGTTGCCAAGATCGCCAGACACACCCAAGGCTTTCGCCACTGCCGCGCGGGAATCTCCACCGGCTGGATTAAAGCGCACGTCTGCTGCCACGGTGCCGCCCAAAGCCTGCCAGCGTTGACGAAAACTTCGCGCCAAACGCGTGCCTCGCTCGTTGTCGGTTTGAAGGATTAGCGCGCGTCGATAGTTTTGAGCAAAGGCAATATCGGCTGCTTGCTGGGCTTCATCATCTGGATTAAGGCTAAATTGGTATAGGTTTTCGGGCGTTTTTTGCGCGTTCAGTGCGGGCGTTTCCGAAAGATCATTGAGTGCCAGTGTCGGTACTGGAAGTGTTGTTTGGCGAGCAAGCACTTGCACTTGTTCGCGCTCTAGCGGGCCTATAACCAGTTCCGCGCCCTGCGCTACCGCTTTTTGATAAACAGGAAGGACGTTGGCACCAGTGCCGGAATCTACCATGTTTATCTGCACCGCCGGCGCGCCTTGTGCCAAGCTTTGGTAATAAGCCGCAAGAAACCCGTCGCGTATCGCTTGTGCCGCCGCTGCATGTTTGCCGGTAAATGGCAGCAAGAGCGCGATCTGCTTGGGCTGGTTTTTAGTCAAGTTGCGCAGCAGTTTCATGTCTTCCGGCATATAGGTATTGGCCGGATGTAATGGCCAGTTTTGCTGCCATTCCCGCACAAGCTGCGCTTGCTTTTCCAGATCATTCGAGCCGAGTCGCTGAATTTGTGCCAGCGCCACCCAGCCCCCGAATAACTGGCCGCTCGCTTGTTGTTGCTTGCTATGCAGTAAGTTGGCAAAGTCCTGATTGCTCATTGATGACAACACGCGCCATACGGCAAGGCTGTTCGCACGCAAAGCGGCCTCCGTCATTAACAGCGGCGTTTGCGCCAGCCACTCATTGAGCGCCTGCGCATACTGTTGTTGCTTCTCAAGTGTTTCAGCGCGTTTAGCGTACTCGTCGGCGTTTGCTTCGTGCGGTGGAGTTGCCGCCTCTGACGGAGCTTCTATCTCGATCCGCTCCGTTTGCATGGTCTGTGTGGCGTGGCAGCCGGTTAGCAGCAATAGGCCAAAAGAGCAGATCGCCGCCAGTACGTGAGATGTCCGGCGATTTGGGCGTGGTGATAGGGGTAGAATGGCAGGCATTTTTTCGATCCCGGTAAAAAAGCATGACCTTGGCGGTGTTATATCTGGTGGCAACACCTATAGGTAATCTTGCAGACATGGTACCGCGCGCACTATCTGTTCTCCAATTGGCCGATGCGATTGCTGTAGAAGATACGCGCCACAGCGGCAAATTGTTGCAGTATTTTAATATCAGTAAACCGTTAATACCCTACCACGACCACAACGAAACTCAGGCGGCTGAACGTATTTTGCACTTGTTGCAACAGGGCAAGCGCGTCGCGTTGATCTCTGATGCTGGCACCCCCGCTATTGCCGATCCAGGTTACCGTTTGGTGCGGCTGGCGCACCAGCATGGTGTGCGTGTGGAGAGTATTCCGGGTGCTTGCGCCGCCATTACGGCACTTGCGGCATCCGGTTTGCCGTCTGATCGTTTTTTATTCGCCGGCTTTTTGCCGGCCAAAACACAGGCGCGCCAGACGGCCATTGCGCGCTTGGCAAATGAAAGCGCTACGCTGATTTTCTACGAGGCTCCTCACCGTTTGGCCGAGACAATACGCGATCTGTTGGTTGGTTTGGGCGGTACACGCGAGGTGTGTTTGGCGCGAGAACTCTCCAAGCAGTTTGAAACCATCACGTTGAGCACGCTCGAAGCACTAAATTCAGCAATCACCGAAAAGCGCGTGCAAGAGCGCGGTGAAATGGTGTTGATTGTGGCAGGCAACACCGCCGCGCAAAAAGCCGATGATACAGACAGCGAACGCATTCTCGCCTTATTGCTGGCAGAATTGCCGCTCAAACAGGCCGCTTCTTTGGCGGCAAAAATTACAGGCAGCAGTAAACGCATCCTTTATCAACGCGCATTAGCGATTAACGGCGACACAGAAAAGCATTCAATCATTCGAGAATGAGGAAGGCATGGGTATTAATTTGGCCATCAACGGCTATGGCCGTATTGGGCGTTGCCTGCTCCGTGCGCTGTACGAGCGGCGTGCCAAAGGGGAGGGTGATGCCATGCGCATTGTGGCCATCAATGAGCCGGCTGACGCAGAGGCTATCGCTTATTTAACGCGCTACGACTCCACGCACGGCGGTTTTTCTGAAACAGTCGAGTTACACGGCCAGCAATTGATGGTCGGCGGGGATGCCATTGTTTTGTCGGCCTTTGACACACTGGAGCAGCTTGACTGGCAGACGTATAACGTAGACATCGTGCTCGAATGTTCAGGGCGGTTTTCGGCGCGCAGTGACGCAGAAAAGCATTTGGCCGCTGGCGCAAAGCGTGTGCTTTTTTCGCAGCCGACCGCTTCAGATATTGATGCCACCATCGTGTGCGGCGTTAACGACCGCGACCTAAAAACCTCGCACACTATTGTCTCCGCAGCGTCTTGCACCACGAATGCCATCGTGCCTGTAATTAAAGTATTGGATGACCGCTTTGGTTTAGAGCAGGGCGTGATTACCACCATTCATTCCGCCATGAACGACCAACCTGTACAGGATGCTTATCACCACAGTAATTTGCGCAAAACACGTGCGGCGATGCATTCGATTATTCCTATAGATACGCAGCTTGCGCGCGGCATAGACCGAATTTTGCCGCATTTAGCCGGCCGCTTTGAGGCGCAAGCTTTGCGTGTTCCTACCCAAAATGTATCGGCTATGGATTTGTCGGTGTTGCTGCAAAAGCCAGTGACGGCAGCGGCGGTCAATCGCGCACTATTAGAGGCAAGCCAAGGTGCACTGCACGGTATTTTGGCGTATACAGAAGAGCCTCTGGCCTCGTGCGACTTCAATCACAACCCGCATTCAGGGATTGTGGATGCCGGCCAGACACGCGTCGCTGGCCAGCTTGTGAAAGTGTTGGTGTGGTTTGATAACGAGTGGGCTTACGCGAACCGAATGTTGGATATAGTCCGTGCAATGGCGGGCAGCTAGCCCGCGCGCCTCTTTTGTGTTTATGGTTTTGATCCGACATAAAAAAGCCACCGCAAGGGTGGCTTTTTTGTTACTCGGTTTGCGGTGTCTGTGATTCTTCGTGTGGAAAAGCCTCAGCGCCGGCAGTTTCTTGTTGTTGAGCAAGGTTCTCAGCAGAGGCTTCTTCTGGTGTTATTTTCGTTCCGGTAATCCGCATTGTTTGAGTCGCACTCCCCCCAACCATGTTGGGTATTGTGGCGGTTAGTGTCATAGAAACAGTCTCTCCTCTATCTTGCGATGTCAGCAGTAAGTTGCCGTTTGCGGTGTTGCCATGTCGCTTTAGTTGCTCTAGAAGAAGCTGGTCACCTCCTTCTATTTTTCCATTATCGTCTTGAATTTCAATGCTGACGGGAATGGCGCTGTTCCATGTTGCATCAATCTCAAACCCCCCGTTCGGTGTGATTTTCCACACGGTGTTAGGTAGCGCTATCTTCGCCTTATTATTCATGCCTCGGTAATGCTTTTTGGTAAATGGTGCGAACTTTATAGAGGCAGATATTGTCATTTCCTTGGTGTCAATCACCCATATTTCATTCGGGTTAGTCATTCTTGGTGTCGTTTTGCCGGAAAACATCGTCGGTGTGTTATCGCTGTTTGTGTAATCGGTTGTTTCAGCCGAAGTGATTTGATAATAATACTGTGTAGCCTGCGCGATAGAACAAAGGCACACCATACAGCATAGGACTGCAAAAATACGTACGGTTTTCATTTTGTTCCTCAAAAAGTAGATGTTGGTTTGGCTGTAGTGGGCAGCATTTGCCCGCCTAAAAATACTATACAGACGCTACAGTTTCACTAAGTGTGCCTGTATAGATATTGATCAGACCTTTCGTGAGGGGGAATAGTTCAATAAAACTTATACGGAAAGTTCATAGCGAACTGAATGTTTGTTGTTTTGTAACTGATGTTACGCAGCCGCGCTAAATTGCTGAAGTTCTGCATAGGCGGCTCGCGATGCGTTGATGAGTAATTTCCGACAAAGCGCGAAGGGATTGAGC
>JAYVJM010000024.1:0-12615 GCA_043769275.1 Cellvibrionales bacterium
GCTCAATCCCTTCGCGCTTTGTCGGAAATTACTCATCAACGCATCGCGAGCCGCCTATGCAGAACTTCAGCAATTTAGCGCGGCTGCGTAACATCAGTATTTAAAATAGTAGTTGGCGTTGTTCTTCTATTTTCAGCAGCCCGTTTTCTTATGCCGCAAAAAACTGAGGAGGAGACGCATACTCCGGCCAAGCCTGTAGCAATGGGTGTTGGCGCATTTCTTGGTTTACTGTCTGGACTAACCGGAACAGGTGGCGGAATATTCCTCACCCCTATGCTTTTGCTTATGCGCGGGGCAGCGACAAAAAATGCAGCAGCAGTTTCAGCACTGTTCATTTTGCTAAATTCCATATCTGGCTTGCTTGGCAATATTAGTGCGACAAAAAGCCTGCCGTATCTGATATTGCCACTTGGTATTGCTGTGGTCATCGGCGGAGCAATGGGCTCTTATCTTGGCAGCAATAAACTTCAGCCGTTAACAATTAAGCGCCTGTTGGCGTTTGTTTTAATAATCGCAGGACTCAAACTGATTCTTACATGAGAGGCGGCCTTCTAAAAAGCCGCTGCGCGGGACATGTCCCACATCTTTGCTTTGCGCGTGGTTAAGCATCTTTATCGTAAAGCAAGCATTTTGAGAGCATTCCCTCGGTGACCTGCTTGCGCGCCCTCTGTGATGAGAGTAGGGTTCCGCACCATTAAAAAAAGCACATCTTTTTAGAAATGCGGGAGACAAACGCGGATGACAGATAATCGGGCAACTATCTTGCTGGTTGACGATGACGCTATGGTCAGACATGGCGTAGCCACTTTTCTGGAAGACAGCGGCTATCGCGTTGTACAGGCAAGTGATGGTATTAGTGCGTTTGATGCTTTTATACAAGAATTACCGGCACTGGTTATTACAGATTTAAAAATGCCACGCATGGATGGCATGACGCTGCTAAAGAAAATCGTGTCAACGGCATACGCTGTGCCGGTTATCGTTATTTCTGGCACGGGCGACATGCATGACGTGGTGGAGGCACTGCGCTTGGGCGCAGCAGATTATCTACTTAAACCCATCATTGACTTCCAAATGCTGGAACATGCGATCAACAGTTGTTTAGAGCGCATGCGCCTGCGGGAGCAAAATCAGCGTTATCGTGACGATCTGGAAAAAGCCAATGGCGAGCTGCGCGAATACTTGCGCCTGCTGGAGCAAGACCAGCAAGCTGGCCGACAGTTGCAGCTCAAGCTATTTCCACAACAAGATTTACATGCCGGCCCCTATCATTTCACACACCGCATTGTTCCCTCGCTCTATTTGAGTGGCGATTTCCTTGAGTATGTTGAATACGGGGCTGATTTTATCGGTTTCTATATCGCCGATGTTTCTGGCCACGGCGTATCCTCCGCTTTCGTTACTGCATTGCTAAGGCATTTTTCGCTCAATGTTTATCGAGAAGCTCGCCTTGCTGCCGTGCGCGGCGCAGCCAGCCCGTACACATCGCCCGCAGATGTATTAAGCTATTACAATCGCGAGCTACTGGCAGCCGGTATAGACAAGCACGTCACCATGTTTATGGCCGTACTTGATCGCACTGATAACAGCATGGTTTACAGTGTTGCGGGGCATTTGCCCATGCCCATTCTGGCCAGCGCAGAAGGCATATGCTACTTGGAAGGCTCCGGCATGCCGGTTGGCATTTTGCGTGAGGCGGAATATCAAAATTACAACTTGAGCTTACCTGATGCCTTCACGCTTGTATTGTGTTCAGATGGCGTGCTGGAAATTGTGCCAGCACAAGGCTTGGTGGACAAAGAGGCCAAACTGTTAGAGTTGATCGCCGCCAGCGATAAAACACAGCAAGGCATTGAGGCGGCACTGCATGTGGAAAACATAGGGGCAGCACCTGATGACATTGCTATTATGACATTAGTAAAAACAGCATCTTCTGCTGCACCACTTTAATTACCGTTATTTATGGCTCACTATCTCAAGCGGGCTGTCTGCTCTCACAAAGGTATGGAAATGGATGGACGATTTTTAGTCGCTGAACATAATGGATCCTACGTCCTCAAGCTGGTGGGAGATGTGCGGTTAAATCTGTGCTCAACGATTGATCAATTTGTTGAGCGCATGTTTGTCGATGTTTCCTGTCAGTCCGTGGTGGTCGACCTCACCGAGACTGAAGGCTTGGACAGCACAACACTAGGCTTACTTGCAAAAATGGCACTATTTGTGCGCAAACGCTTGCATTTGCGCCCACTGATTGTCACCGGCGACGAGGGCATTATTCGCCTGCTAAAAAGCATGGGTTTAGAGCAAATTTTTGATATCCAGCGCACGCCAATGGCGAATGCCGTCGCTGACTGTGAGCTACAAGCGCAAACGATGGACGAGCAAACTGCCCGAGCGAAGGTTTTGCAAGCTCACCAAGTGTTAATGACGCTAAACCAGCAAAATCGCGAGGCGTTTCGTGATTTAGTGGATAACCTAGGAAAAGATGTTAAGTGATTCCAAGCAAGCCAATTTCCGGTACCATGCGCGCCTTTCAGCGACTAAAGCTTTTTTTCATGTTTGATTTTGATGCAATTCGTCCCTATCGGGATGAAGAAGCGCGCCCTGTTTTAAACCGCATATTGGCTGATCCTGAGTTTTTAAGTGCGTTGGCGCGCTTTCGTTTCCCCTATCTTCCGGCTGCTATGCTGGGCTTCATAAAGCCACTGATTCGCTGGCAGTTACGGCATGAAACACGCACAGTGTGCGACGTTCGCAGTTTTCAAGCCGTAATTGAAAAATACATGACGCGAATAATTCAAAGCACAACAACCGCACTTACTGTATCCGGAGTGGAAAAACTCAACCCTAAGCAGGCTTATCTTTTTATCAGCAATCACCGAGATATTGCGATGGATCCCGCTTTAATGAATTGGGTGCTGTTTCATAGTGGAATGGACACCGCGCGTATCGCCATTGGTGACAACCTACTTACAAAGCCATTTGCCTCCGACCTAATGCGCCTGAATAAAAGCTTCCTCGTATCGCGCGGTGAAATGGCACCTAAAAAAATCTATGCAGCATTAAAAAACCTATCTGCTTATATTTATCACTCTATTGCTGTAGACAATGCGCTTGTATGGATAGCTCAGAGAGAAGGACGCGCCAAAGAAGGGATTGATAGCACAGAGGAAGCAATCATAAAAATGTTTGCGATGAGCAAGCCGAAAGACATGGCATTTCCTGATTTTATTCGCTCTCTTCATATTGTGCCGGTGGCTATATCTTACGAATGGGATCCTTGTGACATCCCCAAAGCTCGCGAGCTGTATTACAAAAAAGAGCTGGGTGCTTATCAAAAAGATGTGCATGAAGATGTACACAGCATCGCCAAGGGCATAGCCGGACAGAAAGGGCGAGTCCATGTCAGCTTTGGCGATGTGTTACAGGCTAATTTTAATAACGCCGAGGCGGTAAAAACAGAGATTGACCGGCAAATTTTTGCTAATTATCGGCTCTGGCCCAGTAACTATCTGGCAGCCAACGCACAGGGCAAGTTGCCCACCGACCACGAGACGCAAGCATGGGCAGCAGAGTCCACCCTGTTTAAAGAGCGACTCACTGCTTGCCCTGTTGAGTATCGCCCTTATTTTTTGGCCATGTATGCCAATCCGGCGTATAGCGCATTAGCGCAACCAACCAGTGCGCAACAGCCGGTTAAAAGCTGTGACCAACTGCACCTTTAGGCTGTCTGCATTTTAACTTGCCAGCCCTATTCATCATTGCATTGTTACAAACTCTTCAGCGGCTGTTGGGTGAATAGCAACAACCGCATCAAATTGCGCCTTTGTCACGCCCATCTGCACCGCCACTGCAAAACCCTGCACAATTTCACCGGCATCCTGACCTACCATGTGCAAACCCAACACACTATCCGTGGGTTTGTGCACAACGAGCTTCATCAGCACGCGCTCATTGCTGCCACTTAAAGTATATTTCAGTGCGCGAAACTCACTTTTGTAACAGATGATAGTTTCAGCACCACACTTAGCCTCAGCCTGTTGCTGCGTTAAACCGACGGAAGCCACAGCCGGCTGTGAAAAAACAGCACTCGGCACCATACTGTAATTCAGCGCAACTCTAGTTTTGGTGCCATACAAAAAATCAACGAGCCACGTAGCCTCGCCAATTGCCACAGGCGTAAGTGCCTTAAAACCAACGGCATCACCAATAGCGTAAATAGAAGGCTCTTGCGTTTGATACTGCTCGTTAACCCGTATGTAACCCGAAGCACTGCGCTCCACTGTGGTATTTTCTAAACCTAAATCATTCAAAACCGGCTTTCTCCCTATCGCATATAGCACGCAATCTGCATGAATTTTTTTTCCAGATTCGCATATCAGCGTCAAATCAACAGCCGTTTTATCAATGCTTTTTATCGTTTCTTGCCAAAAAAACGAGATGCCTTTTTTCTGAATTTCCGCAGCTAAAAACTGGCGCACATCCTCATCAAATTCACGCAAAACACAGTCGCCACGATGCAGTAACTGGGTATGAACACCCAATCCGTTGAGTATACTGGCCAGCTCAAGCGCGATATAACCGCCGCCCACTACCACACAGCTTTTGGGTAAATTAGGCAACTCAAAAAATTCATTCGATGTGATGGCGTGCTCTTTTCCGGCAACGTCTGGCTTCCACGGCGCACCGCCAACAGCCAACAAAATTCGTTTGGCACGAATAAGCTGCTCGCCCGCTTTTACAGTGTTCGGGTCAATAATATGCGCATCCGCTGCAATTAACGTAACGCCAGCATTTACCAGCAAGTTACGATAAATTTCATTCAGGCGTGCAACTTCCACATTTTTATTCTGAATAAGCGTAGGCCAATCAAGTACGGGCTTATTGAGCTGCCAACCAAAACCAGCAGCATCACGGAAATCATCTGCGTAATGAGAGGCATAACTCAATAGCTTTTTAGGAATACAACCTACGTTAACGCATGTTCCACCTAAACGATCACGCTCAACTAACACCACTTTTTTGCCGTACTTTGCAGCTAAACGTGCAGCACGAACACCGCCAGAGCCAGCACCAATAACCAATAAGTCACAATCAAAACTCATACAGATTCCACTTCGTTTGAGATGTTTTTTAGCAACACAACGCGCAAACCAGAACGCGACTTATTGGCGGCAAAACATTCTGCGTCTCGTGCATTATTGATTTGTACGCGCGCGGCATCGCGGCGGGCAAGATCGACGACATTCACATATATATCTAATGAAAAAACTAAAACATCGGCTGCTTGTAAAAAACGCAAATCACGAAAGCGCAGCAAATCCGGATCGCCAGAATCAAGCTCAATTACATACAAATCGCCGGCTTGCTCAAGCGTAGAAAAGTCCTGTGCTTTTTGCAAAAGCACTGCTTCGTCGAGTGTAAAGCTAGCATTACCAACGGCACCGATTAGACTGCTCTCTAAAACGCTTTCCCAAAAACGCATACGCATACGGTTATCTGGCAAATTTTTTTTAATTTTCTGACGCAGCTTTCCCGCTAATGTGGCCATATCTGCAATAAAAGGCGGCAACCATGCCTCCAGACGAGCACGCAATAAGCGCGTCATGACAGGCGACGTTCCTGCACTTGAAACAGCCACCGTAATCGCCCCTCGCTCAACTATCGACGGAAAAATAAAACGACACAATACCGGCTTGTCTACGACATTAACCGGAATATTTTGCATATTGGCGCAGCGCGCTACCGTTGCATTGCAGACATCATCATTGGTGGCCGCAATCACCAGAACACAATCGTTTAAGTGTTTTTCTAAGAACGCATCCAGCACACAGACTCCGCCATGCACCGCTATCGCCCGCTGAATATCGGCATGAATAGCAGGCGCTACTACTCTGACAACAGCACCAGCTTTGTGCAGCAAACTTATTTTGCGAAGCGCAACTGTGCCACCACCCACCACCAAACAACACTTGCCTTTCACGTCAAAAAACAGCGGCAAAAACTGCATGATTATTTAATCGCCGCCAAGCCGCCCATGTACGAGCGCAATATTTCTGGCACCGTAATTGAGCCATCTTCATTTTGATAGTTTTCAATAATCGCCACTAAAGTGCGACCAACGGCAAGCGCAGAACCGTTTAAGGTGTGAAGCAATTCTGGCTTTTTGGTTTCCGGATTGCGCCATCGCGCTTGTAAGCGGCGCGCCTGAAAGTCTTTAAAATTGCTGCATGACGAGATTTCTCGATACGTATTTTGTGCTGGCAGCCACACTTCAATATCGTACGTTTTGGCAGAAGAAAAACCCATATCACCACCACACAACAACATAGTGCGATACGGCAAGTTCAATTTTTGCAAAATGCTTTCAGCATGCGCTGTCATGCTTTCCAGCGCAGCCATAGAATCTTGTGGGCGCGCAAACTGCACAAGCTCGATCTTTTCAAATTGGTGCTGACGAATCATGCCGCGTGTATCGCGGCCATAACTGCCCGCTTCGCTGCGAAAACAAGGTGTGTGACACACGTATTTAGCAGGCACTTGTGCAGGCTCCAAAATGGTATCGCGCACAAAATTGGTTACCGGCACTTCTGCTGTAGGAATTAAATAATATTCCTGCTCGCCCGCCAATTTAAATAAGTCTTCCTCAAATTTTGGCAACTGGCCTGTACCGCGTAAAGAATCCGCATTGACCATATACGGCACATAAACCTCGGTGTAGCTGTTTTCTTGCGTGTGTGTATCAAGCATAAATTGCGTCAATGCACGCTGCAGCCGCGCCATGCCGCCACGCATCACTACAAAACGTGAGCCGGTGATTTTTGCTGCCAGCTCAAAATCAATTTGGTTCAGGCTTTGACCTAAATCAACATGGTCACGCGGCGCGTAAGGAAATACACGCGGCGCGCCCCAGCGACGAAGTTCGACATTATCATTTTCATTTTTTCCAGCTGGAACGCTGTCGTCCGGCAGGTTTGGCACGTTCAGCAAAAATTGATCAAGCTGTGCCTGCACAGCTTTCAATTTTTCTTGCAGCGCATCTAATTCGTTACCCATGCTGTTGACTTGCGCCATCAACACATCTTGGCTTTCCCCAGCAGCTCTTAGCTTTCCAATATTTTTTGAGGCTGCATTTTTTTCAGCTTGCAGATTTTCTGATGTTGTTTGCAGTTTTTTGCGGCTGGATTCTAGGCTCTCAAATACAGCCACGTCCAATTTATAAGCGCGCTTATCTAAAGCATCAACAACTATATTCATTTCTTGGCGCAATAATTTTGGGTCTAGCATGAAAATCTTCCTATCGACAATTCATTAAATGCCAAGGTAAGGCGGCGATTGTAGCAAAAGTAAAGCAGCCGCTTAAAACTTCCGCTAATTTTCGGTGTCTCATTAATTGCCTTTGTTGTGCGTTAAACACGGTACATCGGCAAACTCTATGGTGCTCATCATTCGCAGAGATAACCCTCCATGAAAATGCTCGTACTGGCACCATGGCTTTGCGCATCTACTCCCTTGTTTGCATGGCTTGGTGCCTGTTTATGACGATCCGAGCTGCACGATGACATACACCCATCTGCGCTGCCACTACAAGCGCAGCAACTCCCCAAATTTTCCAGAAACGAAATATGTATCGGCTAGAAAGAAAATGACGGCAGCCATCGTTACAGCTTGCCTGGATATTGGGTACATGGCGAAAAATGCTGGGCTTACAGACGGATGTTTTACACAGAAATCGATCAGCCAGCACTGAAAAGCCTCTGCGAAAAAACACTAACAAGCACAGGAATCCAGCAGTCTGTGATCATGATGTCTGCAGCCGACCATTTTTTCATACGATTACAACCTATGGCACTTGGACAGCCAAGTACAAGACGAAAAAATCAACAGGATCATTGTGCTGGGGGACAGCCTGTCCGACAAGCACAATATGTTTAACGCCTCACGCCGGCTGATGCCCAATCGCAAAAGCTGGTCTGGCGGGCGCTTTAGTAATGGCTCGATATGGCCGGAATACCTAGGCCTCAATTTACCTGTGAGCATCTTGGCAACAGGCGGCGCAGCATCCGAGCAATATTTGGTGGTAGAGGGATTAGCGCAGCAGGTAGCGTCGTTTAAGCATTGCATGAAATGGGCAAAAAGCTACAAGTTACAGTATTGTATGGATAGGCGCGAATGACTTGATGGATAGCCGGTTCACGGCTGAGCGTCTTGCTGAAGACGTTGACAGCTCACTGAAAGATTTGATTGGATATGGCGCAACCAATATGGCCGTGCTAAACCTGCCAGACGTTTCACGCGCACCTGCGTTCAGTAACCGCCAAAGCAGGCAGGCAGCATTGGCAGAAAAAGTGGATCAATGCAACCTGCGCTTGCCATTTCTGCTTCCACCCAATTTATTTACCTGCGCACAAACACGCTCTGCGGCTTGAATGCAAACCAGACGAATACGTATTTTGGGACTTGATGCATCCAACCAGCAAAGCATATGAATTGCTGGCTAAACATATGCAGAATTTTTTGCTGGAAAAATTCCCTGAGATACCGAAGGCTATGGACGCGAGTGAGTAATTTTTTGACGCAAGACGTATGAGCTAGAAGATACTGGCATTCAGGTTCTTGGCAATTTCTTTTATTGCCTGCTGTGCACGCACACTATTGCCCGCTTCATCTAACGGCGGCGAGAATGCCGCAATAGAAAACCGCCCAGGCATAACCGCAAAGATGCCGCCGCCCACGCCACTTTTAGCGGGCAAGCCTACGTTGTATAACCATAAACCTGAAGTATCATATAAGCCAGCAGTGGCCATTACTGCTAATATTTTTGGCACATTCTCTGCCTTTACTACGGCTTTTTTACTGATGGGATTCCTGCCTGCATTAGCATAAGCCGCCCCCATTATTGCGACATCTTGGACAGTGACACCGACAGAACACATGCGTGTATATGCCTCTACTGTTTCTTCTGGATTGGCATATAACCGACCATAGACACTTAACAGTTTCGCAATAGCCTGATTGCGCCCGTTTGTTTCTGATTCAGACTTATAAATATTCTCCATCACATGTAGTTTTCGTCCGGAAAATGCATTGAGGCGTTCTTGAATTACCTTCCACCGCTGTGCTGCATTAGCTGCTGGAATCAGGCTGACAACCGCCAGTGCACCGGCATTAACCAAGGGGTTCACCGATCGGTCTGTGTGCTCCTCAATTGCCTCAATGGAGTTAAATGGGAAGCCGGTCGCGTTAACACCTATTTTTTCCACAATACCAGATGCCCCAATATGATCCATAACAGCGGCCAAAATAAATGGCTTACTTATTGATTCAATAGGAAACAAAACATTGGTATCACCTACGCTGTATATTTTTCCATCCACGGTAACGAGGCTAATAGCAAATAATTTTGGATCAACTGCTGCTAATGCAGGAATATAGGTTGGATTCTTACCTTTCGTAATCGCTTTAACTTTTGCATACACAGTATTTAACAGATGCTGAATGTCGACTTCGACACTCATCGCGCTGACTGGAAACAAAAGAAGGCAGAGTATTGCCAGTGTTCGAGCGCGACTACTTTTCAATGTTTTTACTATCATGGTTACCTTCATCAATAACGTTAACTATCGGATTCGTCGACCTGATTTTTTTCGGCCATCGCTGAAATTTACTATTGAGGTTTAACTGTTCGAGATGACGCAATTTTTCAGCAATTTTAATTTCCAGCCCACGCGGTACTGGCTTGTAAAATGTCTGGTTCGCCAGTGCCTCAGGCAAATACGAATCGCCCGCGACAAACGCATCGGGATAATCGTGTGCGTAGCGATAATCAGAGCCCACGCCCATATTTTTCATCAGTTTTGTGGGTGCATTACGTATGTGCAGCGGCACATCAAAAGCCGGCTGCTCTGAAATTGTTTTTTTCACTTGTTTGAATGCGTTATACACAGCATTGCTTTTGGCAGCACTTGCCATATAAATCACAGCTTGCGCCAGCGTTAACTCGCCCTCTGGGCCGCCAAGACGCTCCACAACTTGCCAAGCATTGAGCGCAATTTGCAAGGCGCGAGGGTCGGCATTACCAATGTCTTCGCTCGCCATACGCACCACGCGCCGTGCGATATACAGTGGGTCGCAACCGCCATCGAGCATTCGGGCAAACCAGTACAGCGCCGCGTCGGGCGAAGAACCGCGCACGGCCTTGTGCAGGGCAGAAATTTGCTCGTGAAAAATATCACCACCTTTATCGAAACGGCGAATATCTCGCTGCAAAATTATCTCTAATGTTTTCTCGGTGATACAGGCAATGCCGTCTTGCCCAACTTCGGCTAAATCACTCGCCATTTCGAGCAGATTCAGCGCCATACGTGCATCACCCTGCGCAGCACGCGCCATGATTGCGCATGCGTTTTCGTCAACCTGAATTTTACGCGCCAACAAAATAACGTCATTAGCCAACGCGTTTTGAATCACCTGCTGCAACTCACTGTCTTCCAGCGTTTTCAGAACATACACGCGACAGCGCGACAACAAAGCATTATTCAGCTCGAAAGACGGGTTTTCTGTGGTTGCGCCAACAAAAATGACTGTTCCATCTTCAATAAATGGCAAAAAAGCATCTTGCTGCGCCTTGTTAAAACGGTGAACTTCATCAACAAATAACACGGTAGCCTTCTGCTGTTGATCGCGCACCGCGCGCGCCTCCTCCATCGCTGCGCGAATGTCCTTCACGCCGGCAAAAGTGGCCGATAAGGCAATGAAATGCACGCGGCAATATTGCGCAATCAAACGCGCCAATGTCGTTTTACCGACACCGGGCGGCCCCCATAAAATCATCGAAAACATCTGGCCTTTTTCTAACACTTCACGCAGCGCACGGCCTTGCCCAAGCAGGTGCGCTTGGCCTATGTAATCTTCAAGTTTTTGCGGGCGCTGACGGGCAGCCAGCGGCTCGGCGGCAATGCTATTTGGGGGAATTATCACGACTCAATGGCTACCTTTTTCAAAACTCAACAATATCCTTTTCTTCGTAACGGTATTTTCGCCTGCAAAACTGGCAATCAATTTCAACCACCGGCTGCTCTGCGAATAGTGAGCGCAACTCATCCGCTCCTAATACCGTCAAGGCATTACGTGAGCGTTCTTTGCTGCACGTACAAAAAAACATCAACGGTTCTGGATCAAATACACGCACACTTTCTTCATGAAACAGCCGTTGTAGCAGCGGAATACAAGGCAGCCGCAATAATTCTGCGTCGGTGATGGTGTGCGCCAGTGCCTGCAAGCGTCGCCAATCCTCTTTTTCTTCGCGTTCTTTATCTGGCAGTGCTTGCAGTAACAAACCCGCTGCCTGCGTACCGTCACAAGCCAGCCATAACGCCGTTGGCAATTGTTCAGATTGCGCAAAATACCCAGCAATACAGTCTTGCAGTCGCTCGCCATCTAAAGGCACGATGCCCTGATGGGCATTCCCCTCTGCGGGAATCAAACTCAAACTCAGATAACCGCCCTCCAATAAAGTGGAAAAAAGTGGCCGCTGTGAATGTGTGCCCAATGACTCTTTGAGCTCAATTACGCCGCGCACACCGCCTGCTTCTGTACATTCTGCAACCAACAAACGCAACGCGCCCTCACTGCGCGCCTGTAGTGCCAAACGCCGCTCCCATTTAAGTGAGCGACCCAAAAGTGCCGCAGCCGCGACGCTTTCACCCAACAAGCATTGGGCGTGTGGCGTGTAATCGTGCAACGCCAACATTTCTTGGTAAGCGCGCCGCAAAGACACCCACACACCGCGCACTGCGCAGTGATCAAACAGAAAGGAAATGCTCGTATCGTGTTGCTCGATTGCCATGAACTTTTACCTAGATAAATTATGTGTCTGTATGCGTCTGCTTAGAGCACCGTTACTGGCTCCAATAAATGGCTGTGGCGACCCATTAAAATCACCGCGTTACGTAGGTCAATGCCTCACGTTTATGTTTAGCATTTTCCATCAGGCAGGCAGGCCGAACACAGACTCCTCCTGCTTGATTTGTTGATAAACCGCGCGCATTAAATGACTGGCTGCCATTGTGCGAAACGCATCATCGTTCATCAGACGCACAAAAATTTCTTCATTGCCATCCATGCGCCTAACCAACACATTTTCCAATTGCCGGTTAAAAACTGGTTCAAAATTTTCTATTGAGTTGGCCATTACAGCCTACCTTAATTGCTCGCTGGCTACGGCAGTTTCTCGCGCCTGATCGAAAAACAGTTGATTGGCGGGCGTAAATTCCGTGCCAAAACGCTCGTTGAGCTTGCCAACCAGCGTTGATAGTTGCACATCTTCATCGGCCTGACCCGTCCCCACCGCAGTCGCCCCGCACAACGCCAGAGCTTCCCCAATTTTAAGATCAATCGCGCCTTCACTGATTTTCTGTAGTCGATAATATTTCAGCTCAACGTCATCATCAATTTGCACAGTTTGGCTGTCAAAGATTCGGGGCAACTTGGTCAGCAAAAAGCGTGCATAGCTCTAATGACCTATGCTGCAAAAAGTGGACACCGTTTTGCCAATAAAATACAAAGCGGAGAGTTTCGATGAAGGCGAGAAAGCAAATGGTTTACACGGCAGAG
>JAYVJM010000025.1:0-21730 GCA_043769275.1 Cellvibrionales bacterium
CTCTGCCGTGTAAACCATTTGCTTTCTCGCCTTCATCGAAACTCTCCGCTTTGTATTTTATTGGCAAAACGGTGTCCACTTTTTGCAGCATAGGTCATAAATCTACCTGACTATTTTTGTTTTCAACTATCTGCCGGCGGGGCATAGTGCGACTGCTCTGCAATAACGATCAAAGCGGCGAAACAGGCAACTCTTGTGCGGCATAGTGCTGTGTCACAAAAGCATCCAGCTTCCCAACGGCAATAGCCGCGCGTAAGCCGCTCATTAGACGCTGATAAAAACGCAAATTGTGAACGGTGTTCAGGTGCGAACCTAAAATTTCACCGCATTTATCCAAATGGTAGAGGTACGCACGCGAAAAATTTTTACAGGTATAGCAATCGCATGTTTCATCCAATGGGCGCTCGTCGTTGCGATACTGTGCATTGCGCAGCTTGAGTTTACCCCACGGCACAAACAAATAAGCGTTGCGCGCATTGCGGGTGGGCATTACGCAGTCAAACATATCAACACCACGCCGCACCCCCTCAACCAAATCATTCGGGGTGCCTACGCCCATGACATAACGGGGCTTGTCGGCTGGCATGTACTGCACGGTGTTATCCAATACGTGCCACATCTCCTCTTTTGGTTCGCCGACCGACAAACCGCCCAAAGCGTAACCATCGCAGTCAAGCGCTTGCAATCCATCCAACGACTTACGCCGTAAGTGCTCGTACATGCCGCCCTGCACAATACCAAACAAGGCGCTGCGGTTGTCGCCATGCGCCGTACGTGAACGAGCACCCCAGCGCAACGACAATTCCATTGATTCCCGTGCTTGCTCCTCCGTTGCCGGATAAGGCGTGCACTCATCAAAGCTCATGACGATATCAGCACCGAGCTTGTGCTGGACGCTAATCGCCTCCTCCGGCCCAAGAAATACTGGGCTGCCATCAACAGGCGAGCGAAAAGACACCCCCGCCTCCGTGATTTTGCGCAACTTGCCCAAACTCCACACCTGAAAACCACCGGAATCCGTGAGGATAGGTTTATTCCAGCCCATAAAGCCGTGCAGCGAGCCAAAACGCTCAATGGTTTCGGTTCCCGGGCGCAACATCAAATGGAAGGTATTGCCGAGAATGATTTCCGCCCCCACCTCCAACAAATCACGCGGGGTCATGGCCTTTACTGTGCCATAGGTGCCCACTGTCATAAATGCAGGGGTTTGCACATCGCCACGCGGAAAATGCAATACACCGCGCCGCGCCGCGCCGTCGGTGGCGGTGACTTCAAACTGCATGTGGCATTCACGACGCATCAGGTATTTCCTCAAAAGCCAAAGTATTGTGGGTCATCCACATTGCATCGCCATAACTGTAAAAGCGGTAGCGATTTTCTATCGCCGCCTGATAAGCCTTTTTGATGTTTTGATAACCAGCAAAAGCCGATACCAGCATCAACAAAGTGGATTCTGACAAATGAAAATTGCTCAGTAACGCATCCACTACACGAAACCGAAAGCCCGGGTAAATAAAAATATTTGTGTCGCCACAAAAAGGCTTTAGCTCACCGTCTTGCGCTGCCGTTTCCAAACAACGCACGCTGGTAGTACCCACCGCTATCACCCGCCCACCGCAGGCTTTGGCGCGCTTGACGGCATCGCACACGCCAGCACTCACCTCAAGCCACTCGCTATGCATGTGGTGGTCACGAATATCATCGGCACGCACAGGCTGAAACGTACCCGCACCCACATGCAAGGTCACAAACTGGGTATCAACGCCACGCGCACGCAGCGCCGCCATCATCGCCTCATCAAAATGTAGCCCCGCCGTGGGCGCGGCCACAGCACCCGCTTGGCTGGCATACACGGTTTGATAACGCTCGCTATCGCTTAGCTCATCTTCGCGTCCGTCTCTTTTATTAACAATATAAGGAGGCAACGGCATGTGACCGAGTAACGCGAGCCACTCCTGCACGCTGCGCTCTGGCGGAAAACGCAAATGAAACAGATCATCCACACGCGCCAGCATATCGAGAACGACATCAGACGTGCCTACCGGCACATCTAAACACAACTGGGTGCTCGACTTTGGCGCACGACTGGCGCGTATATGCGCCAATACTTCGCAATTATTGAGCACACGCTCAATCAAAATTTCAATCCTGCCGCCACTGGGTTTACTGCCAAACAAACGCGCAGGCAGCACGCGCGTGTTATTAAACACCATCAAATCACCCGCACGCACCAAGTCGAGCAGGTCGGGAAATTGAGCGTTCCGTAACGCACCAGTCTCACCCGTCAGACACAGCAAACGGCTACCCGTGCGCATCGCTGCGGGCTTAGCGGCAATCAGCTCTTCAGGAAGATCATAGGAAAATAGACTGCGCTGCATGAATAGTTAGGTGCCGAAGAAAAGAAACAGGAGGCAATCCGATAAAAATAGCGGGGCGCGTATTGTCCACAGATACAGCCTGTTCCACAAACGCGACACAAAACAGCGCAATATTGGCTGGAACTTTCAACAAGTATGCTTGCTGCAAACACAGCGCAAATTTCACCCAAAAACCGTCACGAATCTGTCACAAGCGCCCAGCATAATTGCCGCAGCCAGAAGCCATCTGGCTATTTATTGTGAGCCTGGCCTGCTTGTTGCCTTAGGGCAATCACAAGACTCATTTATAACTTCACCGAAAGGATCACCACATGCAACGCAAACTCCTCCCTTTGGCAATCAGCGCTGCTCTTGCGAGCTATAACGGCCTTGTAATGAGCGACATCACAGCATACGGAAAGGTGAACCTTAGCCTTCAAAATAACAGCTTTGACTATTTGGGCTTGGCACAACAAAACAACTGGACACTGAACAGCAACTCTTCATTTGTGGGCGCGAAAGGAAAATCCAAAATTACTGATGACCTGAATGCCATTTATAAACTGGAATACGAAGTATTTGTCGATGGCGGCGGCAACCAAGGTTTAGGTGTTAATAACAGCAACACGTTTAATCAACGTAACACCTATGTTGGCTTGGCCAGTACCGATTGGGGTCAAGTTATCGCCGGCAAAAATGATACCCCGCTCAAAATGGCCGCAAGCGGCACAGACATGTTCGACAACTTAGTGCTGGGCGACATCAACACCTACATGGTCGGCGAAGATCGCGAAAACAATACGATTATCTACAGCACGCCTGAAATGGCGGGCTTTACCGTAACAGCGGCAACCATCCTTGGCGAAGAAACCAATAAAGAAGGCGACAAAGCACAGCAGCAAAATACCGCGCTGGGCGACAGCCTGTCTGGCGTTATTAAATACACAGCGAATGATATGTTTTGGGTCGCGCTATCTGGCAACAGCAATGTGGAAAACACCAACATCGTGCGTCTGAATGCCAACCTAGCAGTCAGCGACTGGACATTTAATGCGCAGGCACAAACAGCCGATGTCAGCAATAACGATCTGTATGAAAACGGCAACAGCGGCAGTTACCAAAGCGGCATAGGCAGCTCTAAAGGTCTTTACGGAAAATATGCGCTATGGGCAGCACTGAACGGCGGCGGCAGTTGCTCACCAGGTAAGTTAACGACCAGCGCCTGTCACGACTATTCGGGCGGCATCGACAAACAAGATGCCTATATGGCGAATGCGAAATACCAAATGGGCGATTGGGCATTCAAGGCACAGATTGGTCAGAGCACATCTGACACATTCAGAGACTTCAGCGCCACCGGCAATCGCAGCTTTGTTGCCACTCAAACTGCAGTGGGCGTGGATTATGCGCTAAACAAAAACGTCACAGTTTTTAGTTATGTGTCACATATTGGCGTTGATCTAGACAACGTAGCCTCATTGAAGGGCAAAGCCAATGACGATGCGGAGTTCACTACCGGCGGTGTAGGCTTGGAGGCCAAATTTTAACGCCTGCAACTGACTGTTTTTCGCTAAAAAACCCCGCTTTACGCGGGGTTTTTTATGCTCACCAAATGGTGCCTCACACGCAAAAAACATCAAAAACTCATAGAGGTGAATGTCGTTATAATGCCCGCCGTTGTTTTGCCTATGAGGGAACCTGCCCATGATTATCCAGCCTAAAGTTCGTGGTTTTATTTGCACTAATGCACATCCCACAGGGTGCGCGGCTAACGTCAAACAGCAAATTGATTATGTAAAAAACAATGACGTAATCAATGGATGCGCAAAAAACGTGTTGGTCATCGGCGCATCAACAGGTTACGGGTTGGCTTCGCGCATCACTGCGGCTTTTGGAGGCAATGCCAAAACGCTGGGGATTTTTTTTGAAAAAGAACCCGATGAAAAACGCACCGGATCAGCAGGCTGGTACAACTCCGCTGCGTTTCAAAAATTTGCAGAAGCTGAAGGCCTATACGCCAAAAACATCAATGGCGATGCTTTTTCTAGTGCGATAAAACAGAAAGCAATCGACATCATCAAAACCGACATGGGCAAGGTTGACTTAGTCATCTACAGCCTCGCTTCCCCGCGCCGACAACACCCTGTCAGCGGCGTGGTATACAACTCTGTATTGAAGCCAATAGGTGAAGCCGTCACCCTGCGCGGCGTAAATACAGACAAACTAACCGTTGAGGATGTAACACTGCAGCCAGCCACTGAAGATGAAATAGCCAACACTGTGGCGGTGATGGGCGGCGAAGACTGGCAGATGTGGATAGACGCTCTGCGCGCCGCAGATGCCTTAGCCGACAACTGTATAACAACGGCCTATACCTACATTGGCGAAGAAGTAACACGCGCAGTTTATTGGGACGGCACGATTGGCGCCGCCAAAAAAGACCTCGACCGCGCGTGCGCCGCCATCGACAAAACTCTACAACCCCTCCACGGCAGGGCTTATGTTTCTGTACTGAAAGCCTTGGTCACACAAGCGAGCGCAGCTATTCCTGTCATGCCGCTGTATCTATCGCTCCTCTACAAAGAAATGAAAAAACAAGGCACACACGAAGGATGTATTGAGCAAATTGATGGCTTGTTTCGCACTGGCTTATACAGCGGCCAAAAAAGCCTAGACACTGAAGGCCGCCTGCGCATGGACGGCAAAGAATTACGCCCAGAAATCCAGCAAGCAGTAGAGGCCGCGTGGCCGCAAGTCACCACAGAAAACCTCGATAAAATTACTGATTTTAAAGGCTACAAAGAGGAATTCTTGAAGTTGTTTGGCTTTGGTCTTGATGGCGTTAATTACAATGAAGATGTGAGCCCTGTTGTACCGTTGAGTCTGTCTTAAATGCCGACTCAATCGGGTACAACGGTGCGTATTTCACCGCGTGTTGCGCGGGTGACAGCCAATAATCCAGGCATGATGACCGGTGCAGGAACGAACACCTACGTGCTCGGGCGCACCGAAATCGCGGTGATAGACCCGGGCCCTTGCGATGAAAAGCATGTAGAAGCCACTTTAACGGCGGCAATTGAGCATGCGCCAGACGCAAAAATCCACTGGATTATTGTCACGCACACGCACCCAGACCACTCCCCCGCCGCCAAATTATTGGCAGAAAAAACCGGTGCCAAATTGGTCGGTTGTGTGCTGCAAGACGATGGCTATCAAGACCGCAGCTTTTGTGTTTCGCGCAATGTTCAACATGGCGACTTAATTATTGGCCGCGACTTCACGTTAGAAGCCATTGCCACACCTGGGCATGTTGCAAACCACTTTTGTTATTTTCTGCGCGAAGAAGGATTGGTGTTCACGGGCGACCACATCATGGGAGGCTCAAGCGTTGTAATTATCCCCCCCAGTGGCGACATGACCGACTACTTAGCGTCATTGGCGCGTCTGAAAGATTATCCCATCCAGCAGTTACTGCCTGGGCATGGCGATGCGATAACAGACCCCATCAGCACCATAAATGTGCGGATATCCCACCGTTTGCGCCGCGAAGAAAAGATACTCCGGCGACTGCGCACACACGGGGAGATATCTTTGGACGCATTGACACCCTTGGTCTATGACGACGTTGATCCCACACTGCACAGAATGGCGCAAGCCTCGCTATGGGCGCACCTACTGAAGCTAGAAAAAGAAGGGCGCGCACGTCAACAATTTGAACAACACTGGCTTTTTGGCGAGCGGCGCTGGGGTTTGTGCAGCGATGTTTAGGCATTACCATAGAGACCCTTTTACCATTGGCCACCCCCAAATCGCGGAGTGACAGGCTATTTATTCATGAGGAGCAGACCACCATGAGCACAGCGATGCCTGTAATTAGCGGCAGCATAGTGGCACTAGTGACCCCCATGCAGCCAAACGGGGCTATCGACTGGCCTGCAATAGATGCCTTGCTCGAATGGCACATTGGGGCGGGAACACGTGCGATTGTGACAGTGGGTACGACGGGTGAATCAGCCACATTAACAATCAATGAACACTGCCAACTGATTAAGTACGTCGCCGCACGCGTGGCGGGACGAATCCCCGTCATTGCCGGCACCGGTGCAAATTCCACATCAGAAGCCATCGAATTAACGCAAGCCGCCAAAGCCGCCAAAGCAGATGCTTGCCTGCTTGTCACGCCCTACTACAACAAGCCAACACAGGAAGGTCTGTTTTTACACCATAAAGCAATCGCAGAATCGGTTGCGATTCCTCAAATCCTGTATAACGTGCCAAGCCGCACGGCATGCGACATGCTTCCAGAAACCGCGCTGCGTTTAGCTGCTGTGCAAAATATTATTGGGATCAAAGAAGCAACCGGTAATCTCGAACGCGCAAAAACTATCATTGAGCGCGCTCCTGCCAATTTTTTTGTTTACTCTGGCGACGACGCTACCGCCGTTGAGTTGATTTTACTGGGCGGGCATGGAGACATTTCCGTAACAGCCAATATCGCCCCACAGCAAGTAGCCGAAATGAACCGCTTGGCACTGGCAGGAGAGGTCGTCGCGGCGCGTGCGATCAATGAGCAACTCATGCCACTGCATGAAGCCATGTTTATTGAATCCAATCCTATTCCGGTGAAATGGGCGCTGGCTGAGATGGGACGCATTCCACGCGGTATTCGCCTGCCGCTTACAACACTATCCGCACATCAACAGGCGCATATGTCCGCCACTTTGCGTGCAGCGGGTCTGTTGACTGAAGCACACAAAATGAAAACCGTAATGAACACATGAGGCTCTTGTTTGCTGTGAAAGATTCGTTTTCTATAAAAATTATCCATATTATCCTGCTGCCCCCACTGCTGTTACTGCAAGGTTGCGGTATGTTTTTTGGGTCTGAAGGCTATTTTCGTGACCACCGCGATGATTATCTAAAAGCAGAACCTATCGCACCGGTGAAGCTGCCCGCAGGCGTTAAAAGCGAGACAATGGGCGAACTCTTTGTTATTCCACCCATTCCTGATACGAATGCGCCAATGCCAGCGGAGTTTGAGACACCACACCCCGCCAGCACCATTGCGTTGGGCGAACAACGCAACAATGTCAAAATCCAAAAGTTGGATCAGCGCCGCTGGATAGCCATCAACGAGGCACCAGGCGAAGTCTGGCCACGCGTGCGCGCTTTTTTGAGTGAGCACGGTTTTAGCACAACGACGGCAGACCCCAGCACAGGCACTTTAGAAACAGGCTGGCTCTCAATAAAAGATCACCCCGATAGCAAAGACCGTTATCGCATCCGCCTAGAACCCGGCCTGCGTAATGCATCGACAGAAATTCACATTTTGCAAACAAGCAGCACAAACGCGATGCCCAGTGACGCAATTACTTGGCCGGAACAATCGCTCAATCCGCAACGTGAAGCGTGGATGGTCGATCAGCTATCAGCCTTTCTGGCACATGAGGAGCAAGGGCAAGCCTCGATGCTGGCACAAGCCATTGGAACGAGCTACCCAAAAGTCATACTGATTGATCAAGGGAATAAGCCCATGCTGGTCTTAAAGCTAGACTACGCCCGCGCTTGGGCTTCAGTCGGCGGCGCTCTGGATCGACGCGGCTTTCATGTCGATGATATGAACCGAGACAAAGGCCAGTTTTTTGTAAGTTACTCAGCCAAAAAGGCGAAAGCCGCCGCACGCGAAGAAGCCGCCGCTCTCAGCAATGACAAAGAAGCGGCACCGGTACAAGAGCCAGGCATTTTTAGCCGCATCGGCAATACCTTTGGCCTAGGTGATGGCGACCCTGACAAACCAGACGATACTGAAACCTTCAGGGTGCAGTTGAAAGAAGACCCTAATCAAATACGCGTATGGCTAACCGACACGCAAAACAATCCCTTAGACAGACTACAAGCTGACAAACTGCTGCGCCTTATTCGCGCCAACCTCCTGTAAGTGTGGCATTTAAAAACGAACAGGCACTAATTTATGCGTTTTGCCTCACTTGGCAGCGGCAGTCGCGGTAATGGCACGCTAATAAATGCGGGGGAAACGCTGCTGTTGGTGGATTGCGGCTTCACACTGCGAGAGACTGAAAACCGTCTGGCGCGTTTGGATGTATCGGCACGTGCATTATCGGCTGTACTGGTCACACACGAACATGGCGACCACAGCAACGGCGTGCGCGTGTTGGCAAACCGCTACCGTCTGCCTGTCTACATGACGGTGGGGACAGGGCGCGCCAAACAACTGTTGGATGTCGAGCAGAAAATGACGATCGACAGCCACTCCCCCTTTTTTATTGATGGCGTGCGCATACAGCCAGTGGCTGTCCCGCACGATGCCGCAGAGCCTGTGCAGTATGTATTTGAAAGCAAAGGAAAACGGTTAGGAATACTGACCGACTTGGGTGCCATCACCCCCTTTGTGCGCGAGCAATATCAAAACTGCGATGCACTGTTACTGGAGAGCAATCATTGCGCAGACATGCTGGCGCGAGGCTCTTATCCCACTTCGCTCAAATTGCGTGTCGGTGGACGCTTTGGCCATCTCAACAACGCGCAAGCCGCCAGCCTGTTGGAAGATATAGAAACCTCTCGCTTACAACACCTTGTCATTGCACACTTAAGTGAGAAAAACAACTCACTGGCGCGTGCGCAAACCGCACTAACTAATGTCACTCAGAACGTCAAAAATGTTTTATACGCATGCCAAGAGCAAGGCTTTGACTGGTTGACCATCGTTTGAAGCACTAGGAATTTAGCAGGCAATAATGTTCTGATTGGCCGTTCGCCCTGAGCTTGTCAAAGAGCGTACTTCAACAAGCCCAGGGCGAACGGGAATATTCAATTCTCGAAGTTATTCCTGGCCAAGCGCCCTCAAAACAGGAGCACTCCATGTTGGAAAGCCTGAAACAAGCCGCCACGTCTGCCCATGAATCAAGACTTGAAAAAAACGGCCAAGCCTTACCGCCAGTACATTTATGGACCCCCCCTTTTTGCGGCGATATCAACATCCGTATTGCACGCAACGGCAGCTGGTATCACGAAGGCACACAAATCCACCGCCAGCCTTTAATTCGCTTATTGTCGACTTTATTAAAGCGCGAAGGCGATGAATATTTTTTGGTCACGCCCACTGAAAAGGTGCGAATTCAAGTAGAAGACGTGCCATTTCTCGCTGTCGCTGCGGATGAAAAAACAGACAGTCAACCGCATCGACTACTGTTTCGCACCCTGACAGACGATGTTGTGCCGTTAGATACTGAGCATCCGCTGCGCGTAGTAACCGACATAATAAGTGGAGAGCCGCGCCCATATATCATGGTACGCGGCAATATGGAGGCGCGCATTCACAGACCGGTGTTTTACAATTTAGTCGAGCAAGGACGTGAAATGCTAATTAACGGCAAAGCGCACTGGGTGCTCGACAGCGCAGGTGAGATATTTTCTTTAGGCTGCCTGTGACGGGCTCTGCGCTAGCGCAGCATCGTCTACTAAATCCCAGTGCAAAGGGCATCGGTTTGAGCGGCCTACAATAAACTGCTCTGGCATTTCAATACGTTTCAATTTTTTGCCACAAACACCCTGCTTGGCCGACGAATGTGCACTGCAAATGGGATTGTTGTAGTGCGTTAGCCAAGTACGGTAATCCGCCTCGCTGATTTTACAAATTTCAGCCACGTATGCCATCGGGTTCTCTAGGTACACGCTGATGCTAGCAATGTCCATTTTGACGTTGCCAGCACCTTGGTGGTAAGCCAAAAAGCTCACGCGATTATCACGCAGGCGCGCCAAAAACTGCTCACCGGCTCCACTGATTAGCCCTATCTGCTCCTCACGCAAGCGCTTTATTTCTTCGTTTAACTGCGTCTGCTGCGCCTGCATTTGGCTTACTTCCGCCTCTTTTTTCGCCAACTTCTGCTGAAACTCAGCAGCGGATGCTTGTATTCGTATGGCTATTTCCGCATCAAGGTGGGCTTGTAATAATTGAGCTTTCTGCTTCTCATCGCTTTTATTTTGCGACACTTCACCCTGTAGCGATTCACGCATTTTGTCTATTTGCTGCTGCTGATCGTGCAACTGTAAACGCAGGCTTTCTGCCGCTACGCGCTCTTGTTCCAGCAGCCCTTGCAAGCGTGCGAAATGCGCCTGCATTTCACGCATTTCGTCACTGTGCTGCAACGCCTGTTCATTCAACGCATCATCAAAGCGGGTTTTTTGTGCGGCCAACAACAGTTGTTGGTTACGCTGTGTTTGTTCTTGATCCTCAGGGCTAACGGTTTTACGAATAAGTTCAATCAGCATTTGCGCCAGCGCCTTATCGGCTTCGCTCGCTTCGCTCAGTGCCGCAAACACATCGCCAACCGACACAGACACACCCGTCGGTGCACCGATATTTTTGTCGCCTGCATTTTTGTCACCGGCATCGTCGTCGACTTTGAAACCCAAACGATTTTTATGCACCAAATCACGCAACACCACAAAATCATTGGGTGCGCGGTTCATGTCAGGGTCCCATAAGTCCTTCACATGCCAATCGACAGGGCACTGACTGCGACAACACAGCTTTATAGAGCCCGCACCGAGGTTGGGGCCTTGCGTGGCCTGCTCTGCCAACTGATCCAGCGGAATGTTCCACTTGCGATCAGCAATACCTGCACTATCGAAGCCGATCAAAAAAAACACAGCAGAGGTAATTTTGATCTGACCGTTAATACCGATCAGCACGGCCTGCATGGTTTTATTGGCGTAAGAGGTCATCGGAACGAGGTTATCCAGCACTGAATTAAATTCGCCGTATAACATCTCCCTATCCGCTTGGCCGTTGTCAAAAAACACAACGGATTGATATTGACCAGCCGAGTAACTGGACACCATATCGAACTCCCCTGTTAGATGCGGGTGCTTCTACCATTATAGTCTGCGCGTATTTTATGCCAAAGTTTACGACTTTTTACGGCCACAACCTGCGCTTTTGTTGTGTTGTTCCTTGCTATATCCTGCCTGCCCGCTTTAAGTCTTGCTATCAATATGCTCTCGTCTACGCCGCACGTTGAACTTCTATCGCCCGCTGGTTCTATTAAAAACATGCTTTATGCCTTTGCTTACGGGGCGGATGCTGTTTACGCCGGCCAGCCTCGCTATAGCCTGCGAGTGCGTAACAATGAGTTCAACCATCTGGAAAAAATGTCTGGGGCTATTTCTATAGCGCACGCACAAAACAAAAAGTTTTTCGTTGCCAGTAATCTTGCTCCACATAACGACAAAGTACGCTCTTATTTGCGCGATATGGAACCGGTGATCGCCATGAAACCGGATGCGCTGATTATGTCTGACCCAGGCTTGATTATGCTGGTGCGTGACAAATGGCCAGACATGCCGATTCATTTATCCGTACAAGCCAATGCCGTGAACTGGGCTGCGGTAAAGTTCTGGGAGCGGCAGGGCATTGCGCGAGTGATTCTGTCGCGCGAGTTATCCATCGAAGAAGTGGAAGAAATTCGCCAACACTGCCCCGACATTGAATTGGAAGTGTTTGTGCACGGCGCGTTGTGTATTGCCTATTCTGGCCGCTGCTTACTGTCTGGCTACATGACGCACCGTGACGGCAACCAAGGCGCTTGCACCAATTCCTGCCGCTGGAAATACGACACGCACGATGCCGTTGAAACATTGAACGGCGATATTGTTGCCAGCGATCCACGCCAGCAACAGGATATGATGGAGCAAATCCGAGCAGCACAGCAAACGCTGGCCTCATCCTACACACCCCAAAGCGGTGAAATTGAGGTTGGCAGTTGGGATCCCTCTCTTAGCCCAACCGATTCGGTAAGCAGCGGCCGCTTGCTCAACATCGAAGATCGCGTGTTTTTGTTGCAGGAAGAAAACCGCTCGGGCGAATACATGCCTGCCTATGAAGATGAGCACGGCACCTACATCATGAACTCGAAAGATTTGCGCGCTGTGCAGCATGTGCAAAAACTAATCACCATCGGTGTCAACTCGCTCAAAATTGAGGGTCGCACAAAATCGCATTTTTACGTGGCGCGCACAGCGCAGATTTATCGACAAGCAATTGATGACGCACTGTCTGGCCGCGACTTTAATATGGGGCTGATGGACAAGCTCGAAAGCCTCGCCAGCCGTGGCTATACAGAAGGCTTTTATCGTCGTCACTTGCCAAAAGAATACCAGACGTACGAAAGCGGCCACTCTATCTCTACCCAGCAGCAATTTGTCGGCGAAGTACTGGAGCGCGATGCGGCGAATGGAGAGCTAATAATTGATGTCAAAAATCGTTTTGCCGTGGGTGATGAAATTGAGCTGATGAGCCCGACGGGCAACCACACATTTACGCTGGAAGCCATGCGCAACAAACGCAGCGGCGAAACGATGGCTATCGCGCCAGGCTCTGGCCATATCGTGAAAATTCGCGTGCCGGACGCTGTGCAGCCTGAGTTTGGATTGTTGATGCGAACATTATGAAATCACAACATGGCGTTTTAAACAGGAGTTTTGGCGATGTCTTTTAACCATCAACCTTTTACAAACGCACAATATCTAACGCTAGGCAGTTTCCGCAAAACCGGCGTGCGCGTGGACACGCCCGTATGGTTTACACAGGATGGCGAGCTTTTTTATGCATGTTCGAACAATCAGGCAGGCAAAGTTAAGCGCTTGAAAAACAGTGGTCGCTGCCAAATAGCACCCTGCACCATGACAGGCACCCCAACAGGCGACTGGCAGGATGGCGAAGCCACAATTCTCAATGACGAAAAACGGATTGCGCTCGCTCACCGCGCCTTACGCAAAAAATACGGCTGGAAAATGTGGCTACTCGACAGCGGTGCCTGCTTGAGTGGACGAATAAAACAGCGGGCGTATATTTGCATACGTTCGCACTCACAAATGTAAAAAAACAGTCGAAAACAGTACACCAGTGAACATATCCGAAACACAAAACGCCAATGCGCTATTTAACAATGTCTCTTGGCTCATTCGACTCCGCTGGATTGCCATCCTTGCACAAGGGCTAACGATAGCCTTCGCGCACCGCTCATGGGGCAATCTCAACTTATGGCCAATGGTAGCGACGCTAATAGTTTTGGCCGGCAGTAACATGATACTTACCCGCTGGATTTCATACAAACCCGCTCTTCATTCTTGGATGATGACCGCGCTAATCGCACTAGACTTCGGCTTGCTCACCCTTTTATTGGCACTAGCAGGTGGCGCTAGCAACCCTTTCTCCGTGCTGTATTTAGTGCATATTGCGCTGGCGGCTATTGTGCTGCGAGAGCGAATGGTCTGGGGTTTGGCTCTGTTAGCTATTAGCTGCTTTGGACTTCTTTTTGTGCTGCCCTCTATTTTGCAACCGGAAGCCACCCACACCCTCGACCATGCTATGGGCGACATGCATTTACATTACGAGGGCATGTGGCTGGCTTTCACTGTTGCAGCCATTGCTATTGTGTATTTCGTCACGCACGTGACGCGCGACTTAGAAAAACAGCGAAGCATCAGCAATAAAGCGCGTAATGCTGCTATGCGCAATGAAAAGCTCGCCACTCTTGCAACGCTGGCAGCGGGAGCTGCCCACGAGTTGGCCACGCCGCTGTCGACCATTGCCATTGCCGCCAAAGAATTAGAACGACACGATTTAAGCGCAGAGGTTAAAGAAGATATTGTGTTAATCCGCGAAGAAGTCACGCGTTGCCGCAGCATCCTTAATCATATGGCCAGCGAAGCCGGTGAAAGCGCAGGCGAAGGATTTACCTATCTAACCGTATCAACATTATTTGATAACATTCAAAGCACGCTGTACGACAAAGAACGCATAGCGCTGACGCTAGGAAAAGATACCGATACACTTGTGCTCTACGCCCCAGCGCGCGCACTCGCTCAAGCCTTGCGAGGATTGATTAAAAACGCACTGGATGCATCAACAACGCGCATCAACATTAGCGTAGCCACAGAAAAACAATGGATGACCGTAATCATTAGCGATAGCGGCACTGGCATGAGTGAAGAAACGCTCGCCCACATTGGCGAGCCGTTCTGGAGCACCAAAGAAACAGGGCGCGGCATGGGGCTGGGCGTTTTTCTCGCAAAAAACACGCTGGAAAAACTAGGCGGCACACTGCACATAACATCAATTTTTTGCAGCGGAACCAACGTGACCATCAAAATCCCCTGTATGCAACAGGCATTAGCACATGATTGACAATAACCTTCCTGCTCCATCACTTCTGTTAGTCGACGACGATGAACGACTGCGCACCCGTCTGGCACGCGCATTTCGTGAACGCGGCTATACAGTACACACGGCCGCTAACTATGCGGAAGCCGTTTCAAAAACAGAAGATAATTCCCCCAATATGGCGGTTATTGACCTGCGTATGCCAGGTCCTTCTGGCCTTGAACTTATTCCCACCTTAAAAAAATTAAATTCAGAAATAAAAATGCTTGTGCTAACCGGCTACGGCTCTATTACCACCACAGTCGATGCCATGCGCTTAGGTGCCATTTATTATTTGCAAAAACCGGCGGATGCTGACGACATTCTCGCTGCGTTCGCAAAAACAGACGCCACCTTAATGCTTACCGATGTTCAGGAAACGCCATCGCTTGATCGCGTGAAGTGGGAACACATGAGCCGCGTATTAACCGATTGTGGCGGCAATATTTCAGCCGCCGCACGCCAGCTCAACTTGCATCGGCGTTCGCTGCAACGCATGTTGCAAAAATCGCCGCCGCGTTAACAGCGCAGCAATAGCCCTGCTGACTCTCTGCCATATGCACACAGTTTTGCTTTAGGTTGTCTGGCACGTTGTCTGGGCAGGTGCCGCATTGCCGGTTACTGGGTACGGCATAGTCAATAAATTTTGGGTAGGGCATATTGAGGTTCGCCATAATTTCTTGAAACTGCACCATCGTGCGCCCCTGCCCCAATCGCGGGTTGCGCTTTTTTTCTTGCGCGATGGTTGAAACGTGCCTGCCATAATAGTCATGACCTGGGTACACCAGCACGTCATCAGGCAATGAAAACAGTTTTTCAATGACACTTCTATACAAGACCTGCGCATCACCACCTTGAAAATCGGTACGTCCACAGCCATCAATCAGCAGTGCATCCCCCGTAAAAACTCGGTTACCGCACAAATAAGCAAAATGACCCACCGTATGACCCGGCGTGTGCAATGGCTGCAAAATAATATTACCCACCCCAAACGGCACGCCATCCTCTATTCCAATATCAATACACGGCAGGCCATCGAACATGGGCGCGGCAATTTTACTGCCCACGCTATTTTTCAGCGCCAAAGCCCCTGTAATGTGATCCGCGTGGATGTGGGTATCAAGGGTATAGGCGAGCGTCAATCCAAGCCTGTCTATTTCGGCTATGTCTCGCTCTACTGCGACGAATACCGGGTCAATCAGAATAGCCAACCCCGTCTTCTCACAGCCCAAAAGGTACGTATAGGTACTGGATAATGGCTCAAATAATTGACGAAACAGCATTAACGCCCCCCCAATTTAATGGCACACACAGCTTGACATCATATTGTAAAAAGAAATATATGCTAATTAGCTTATAGTTAAAAACACAACACCAGCGGTGCTTGTCACCCGCTACTGGAGGAAAGAATGATCGATTGGGTACAGTTCACACCGTGGATGTCTCTTGCTGGCGGATTGTTGATCGGTGTTTCGGCAACGATTCTCTTGCTATTTAACGGAAAAATTGCCGGCATCAGCGGCATTTTAGGTGGGCTTTTTCACCCTGTAGCCGGTGATATTGGCTGGCGATTTGCCTTTGTGCTGGGCTTGTTCAGCGCGCCATTGATTTATGGGCTTTTCACGCATCTACCCACTGTACACATTGAGGCCGATACCGCCACACTCGTTGTAGCGGGGCTGCTCGTTGGCATCGGCACGCGCTACGGATCAGGCTGCACCAGCGGACATGGCGTGTGTGGCCTGTCGCGGTTCTCGCTACGCTCCATGGTAGCAACGGCCTCGTTCATGATGGCAGGCTTTATCACTGTATATATATTTCATCGCGTACTGGCTTGAGGAGGCACCATGCAGCTTTTTTTGGCACTACTCACCGGCCTGCTATTTGGGATTGGTCTGATTCTTTCAGGCATGACAAACCCCGCAAAAGTCATTGGCTTTCTTGATGTCGCGGGCAATTGGGATCCCTCACTGGGGTTTGTTATGGGGGGCGCGATTCTGGTCGGCGTATTTGCCTTTCGTTTTGCCGCCATCCGTCGCCAGACTTTTTCAGGCACGCCCATAAAGCTACCGGCTGCTCGACATATTGATAAGCGCTTGGTATTCGGCTCGTTCGCATTCGGTGTTGGCTGGGGATTGGCAGGGTACTGCCCAGGCCCTGCTGTGGCTTCACTCGCAACAGGCAACATCAAGCCACTAATTTTTACCGCAGCTATGCTGGCCGGTATGGCTATTTTTGAGATATTGGCATAATAGTGAAACTTTCCGCCGCCTTAAGAGCTTACCGCTTCACCATCTACCTGTTGCGCCAAACGGTACCGCACAAGATCGGCAATCGTACCGATTTTCATACCGTGCAATAACGCAAATTTTTCCAGATCAGGACGGCGCGCCATCGTGCCGTCATCGTTCATCACCTCGCAAATAACGCCAGTAGGTTCGCAGCCAGCTAAATACGCCAGATCACAAGCCGCTTCGGTATGCCCCGTGCGCGCTAATACGCCGCCGTCTTCCGCCATAAGCGGAAACATATGGCCAGGCTGCACAACATCGCTAGCACGCGCATTTTTTGCCGCCGCCGCCAACACCGTGCAGGCGCGATCCGCCGCTGAAATACCGGTAGTTACGCCCGTTGCCGCCTCAATAGACACCGTGAATTTAGTGCCAAAACCAGAGGCGTTATTTTTCACCATCAAAGGTAAATTCAATAACTCACAGCGCGCACGCATCATCGGCATACAAATCAGGCCACGCCCATATCTGGCCATAAAATTAATATTTTCAGCGGTGCAGTGCTCCGCAGCCAGAATGAGATCGCCTTCGTTTTCACGGTCTTCATCGTCCATCAGGATAATCATGCGACCCTGACGAATATCAGCAATCAGCTCTTCTATTGTATTTAGCAGCACTGCTTTATCCTCAATTTGTTTAGCGAACTGACACTACAAAACCTCAAACAGTCCAGCCGCGCCTTGGCCACCGCCAATGCACATACTCACCACCACAAACTTAACGCCACGACGTTTACCCTCTATCAGCGCGTGACCCACCATCCGCGCCCCACTCATACCGAATGGATGGCCGATAGAAATTGCACCGCCATTTACATTCAGAATATCGTCGGGAATGCCCAAAGTATCACGGCAGTGGATTGTTTGACTGGCAAAAGCCTCATTTAGTTCCCATAGGCCAATATCATCCATTTTCAAACCGTGGCGTTTGAGCAGTTTTGGAATGGCAAATACAGGACCTATGCCCATTTCATCTGAATTACAGCCCGCCACTGCAAGGCCACGATACAAACCCAGTGGCTGCAAACCTTTTTTGAATGCCAGAGTGCCGTCCATCAACAACGACACAGATGCACCATCGGACAACTGTGATGAATTGCCCGCTGTAACAAAGTGGCCTTCGGGTACCCACTGACCATCCTTCCAAATGGGTGGCAAAATCGCCAAACCTTCGAGCGTGGTATCGGCACGGTTGCACTCGTCTTTGTTAACCACAACATTTTTATAAGACGTTTCTTTGGTTTCCTTATCAAACACAGCCATACGAGCGCTCATAGCGACAATTTCGGCATCAAACAAGCCATTTTTTTGTGCAGCAGCGGTACGCATCTGACTTAAGTAAGAATATTCATCTTGTGCTGCACGTGAAACTCTATAGCGCGCCGCTACAATTTCGGCGGTTTCAATCATAGGGATATAAGCGGCAGAATCTAATGCTTTTACCGCTTCAGATTGCGCCCGATAGGTATTTTTGTGTTTGGTTTGGGTCAGCGAAATAGATTCCACGCCACCCGCAATAGCAATGTCCAACTCATTGCACATAATCGATTTTGCAGCAGTGGCAATGGTCATTAAACCCGACGCACACTGACGCTCCATCGCCATGCCAGCAACAGAACTCGGCAAGCCGCCTGCAATAGCCGACAAGCGCCCTAAGCAATAAGCCTGTGTGCCTTGCTGCGCTGCCGCGCCAATTAGCACGTCATCCACTTCAGCCGGATCAATGCCGCTGCGCTCAACTACGGCACGCACACAGTGACCACTCATTGCGGGAGCTTCAGTATCATTAAATGAACCGCGAAAAGATTTGGCCAGTGCTGTGCGAGCGGTGGCGACAATAACTGCTTCTCTCATTTTTATTACCTCAATAAAAAATTACTTTTTTTAACGAAAATCGAGCGAAGGGCTTGGCCAACAATAACGTCCTGATTTACCGTTCGCCCTGAGCCTGCCGAAGGGCATTCATGGTTCGACAAGCTCACCACGAGCGGACATCTGGATTCGGGAAGTTTTTATTTTTAACCAAATCCTAAGGGTATGGCACAACGTCACAAGCGCAGTAGTTATGCTGTGGCTGCGGGGAAATAGCGGGGAAATAGCGTGAAATGGTATCAACAACGCAAGCCGGCTTATCGCTTCCTTCAATTTCAACAGTCACACGAATGACCGCCTGTACACCACCTTTTACTTCTTCTGCTTCCACAACTTCACCGCCGCCGCGCACGCGCGAATTGACACTTACTGGCGACGGAAAACGAATTTTACCGCAACCAACATTCACACCCATAGAAATGCCCTGCACATTAATTAGCTGCGGCAGAAACAAGTTAACCAACGACAAAGTCAAATAACCGTGCGCAATACACGCACCAAAGGGGCCATCTTTCGCTTTAATAGGATCGACATGTATCCATTGGTAATCGCCCGTGGCATCAGCAAATAAATTAATGCGTGGCTGGTCGATTAAAAGCCACTCGCTGTGACCTAATTGTTTGCCGACAGCGTTTAATAATTCATGCGGCGTTTTGAAAATAGTTGTCATGTGTTATTTCCTGGCAGAAACGAATTGATCGCTGTTAATACAAACACCGTTCGCACTGAACTTGTCGCAGCGCCATTAAGCCCGCTGCGCGCTGACAGCCAACACCTCACCCGTCATGTAAGAGGAATAATCCGATGCCAAAAACATCATTACGTTCGCCACCTCCCACACTTCCGCGCCACGCCCATAGGCCTCTTGACCTTCCAGTTTCGCCAGCAAGTCTTCAGGAGCAGACTTCTTCAGCATGGGATGCACCGCCAACGACGGAGCCACCGCATTGACGCGCACGCCAAAATCAGCCGCCTCTAATGCTGCGCAACGCGTCAACGCCATCACACCCGCTTTTGCCGCAGCGTAATGCGCCTGCTCTTTTTGCGCACGCCAGCCCAGTACAGAAGCGTTATTCACAATCACACCCGTGCCACGCGGCTTCATGACCTTCATCATGTGACGTGTCATACGCATGGTGCCGTTTAACGTGACATCAATCACTTTGTTCCATTCAGCGTCCTCCATTTCGATTAACAATTTTGACGTGCCAAGACCGGCATTGTTTATTAACACATCAACACCATTGAGTTTTTCTTCAGCGAAATTGATCAGCGCCTGCACTTCCTCCTCAACCACCACGTTGCAGACTTTCCCCCACACATTTTGCAAGCCTGCTTCTTGTTTTAATTTTTCTACCGATGCCTGCAAACGGCCTTCATGTATATCGCTAATCACAATCGCACGACAACCCTCTTCCGCCGATTTTTTCGCCGCAGCAAAACCAATACCCGCGCCAGCAGCAGCGGTAATCAGTACCGATTTTCCTTTTAATAAGCCGTGACCTGAAACATATTCAGGCGCATTTTTTACATCTTTCATTTTGCTTTCTCTCGCTATAACGGCTGTTTTTATTGCGGGCAACCGTAAAATTCGCGCGCCCTGTTTATCAATAAATCAAATTCTTTTTCATTCGGTGTGGCGGGCGTCGCACCCGGAATAAACGTGCCACCAATCACGCCTACATCATTTTGCGCGCCATTCGGAAAACGCTTTGGCATCATGTAAAACAGACGATCAACCAATTGCCCGTTTTCTGTTTCACCTTTGCTTAAATCAACGGAAACCAGATAGTGCAGCATGTCAGCACTCTGGTTTTTTAGCGCAACCATGTGCCCTTGCACAGATTCCATCTGGTTATCGCCATGCAACTGCTCAGCACCAAGACCGCTACAATTTATAATGTATTTGTCTTTTATTTCGGAAAAACTGTTGAGCTTTCTTTTGTTGAATACAACTTTTTTTGCTTTCAAATAATTTGTCAAATCCGCCGTTATCTTGGTAACGTCTATAAAAATACCGTCGTCATATACCACCATTTTTCGTGTTGTGCCATTGTCAAAATCAAGCACAACATGTTTGGCTGCCTGCATCATGCCTGCCTTCACATACAACTCTAATTCTGAATTCTCTTTGCTTTCGATGTAGACAGGAACTCTCATGGCTCCATCGGCTAACTCAGGTTTCTGCCCGTTGATAACAGACACATAAAACGCGCAAGACTCCAATGCTATTTTGTTAATTAGCGCCTGTGTTTCCGACGCATTGTCCATAACAAAAATCGCCAACAATCCGCCTGCATTATTGGACGCAAGCGCATCAAAACCCTCAGCAGAAATAGTAATGGCGCTATAGCCTCTCTGCAAAAAATCGTATGCAGTAAATAACCCAAGAATACCCGCACCCACAATAGCAATTGGTGTATCGCGCTCAAGATTATGCGCGTCACTTGATTGCAGCAGCAGCTTATTCACATAAGCAGCCGCGCCCGGCGCTAACGTCCAACCGCTACCGCCATGACCATAATTATGCGCAACCACTTTATCGCCTATCTGTTCCACACTCATATTTGGCGAGCCGTGGCGCATAGGGCGATAGCAGGTAATTTTGTCGCCGAGATGATCTGCGTGTAAATTTGGCGGTGTGATTTTGCGGATTTCACGGGGTGCTTGTAAATCTGTCATGGCCACCACCAAAAATTACAATTTACGTAGGTTTGTTTCGCTTCGCTGAAGCGTCATCATCCCCTTCAGGGGGAACCCAGCTTTAGCACCTTGCCGATGATTGTAGGCTATGGCCGACAGCCTAACCTAATCTACGGACTCATATCCTACCAATGATCCTAGCGGGAACACCGGCAACGATAGCACCTGCTGGCACATCAACATTAACCAACTGATGTTACGCAACCCTCCCCTGATAAGCTTGCCGAATGAAAAAAGCCGACCTTGATTTATACACCGACTATTTGTTGAGCACTTTTGGTGCTG
>JAYVJM010000026.1:0-27274 GCA_043769275.1 Cellvibrionales bacterium
TAACGGTGCTGATTTGTTTAAGGCATGCTTTCCTGGTGGATCCATTACCGGCGCGCCAAAATATCGCGCTATGCAAATTATTGAAGAGTTAGAAAAGCACAGACGAAGTATCTATTGTGGTGCGATTGTCTATTTTTCTGCACACGGCGCGATGGACAGCAATATTATGATTCGCAGCTTATTGCTTCATGAAAACAGGTTGTATTGCTGGGGTGGCGGCGGCATCGTCGCAGACTCCGAAGCCGACACCGAATATGAAGAGACGCTGACAAAAATTAATGTGCTGCTAGGCGCGCTACGGCACTGATCCTAATAAGCGCTTTGTTAACGCGACGCACGCGACATGCCTAAACCAAAGGTAGCAATGAGTTCTCGTTGTACCTCGTTAACGCCTCCACCGAATGTCATGGTTTGGCATTTTCGGAATCCTTCCTCTAAGCGCCCCGCTATCACGGTATGCGATTGGCGGCGACGCACCAAGCCTGCCGCGCCAACGATATCCAGCATCAAGCGATAACATTCAATAGAAGATTCTGTCACATACACCTTCATGGCCGAGGAGTAGGCAGGATCCATCTGGCCGCGACCCATCTGCCACACCATGCGCGAATTAATGATGCGCATAGCTTTTAAACGCGCATAGCACTCAGCAATATTGGTTTGCACCCAATTTTCGTCGATGACGCGCAACCCAGAGTCTTGCTTTTCACGCGCCCAGTCGAGAAAAAATTGAAAATCACGCTGCGTCCATACACCAATCGCGGCTAAACCGACGCGCTCGTGGTTGAGCTGTGAAGTTATCAAGCGCCAGCCGCCGTGCAACTTGCCAACAAGATTTGTCAGCGGAGCGCGCACATTATCGTAGTACGTCATACAGGTAGGCACATCGCCTACCGTGTTGATGTGCGCATAAGAAAAACCTTTGCTGGTTGTGGGCACGATAATCATGCTGATGCCCTTGTGCTTGGGCGCGTCTTTATCCGTGCGTGCAGCCAACCAGATGTAGTCGGCGTTATCTGCACCGGATGTGAACACCTTGGTGCCGTCAATGACAAACTCATCTCCATCGACGGTGGCGGATGTCATAAGTGAGGCAAGGTCGGTTCCCGCTCCTGGCTCTGTGTACCCAATGGCAAAATGTATTTCGCCGGTGGCAATTTTGGGTAGAAAAAACTGTTTGTGTTCTTCCGAGCCATGCTCCATCAGCGCAGGGCCTACAGTTCCTAACGTAACGAATGGAATAGGCGCGCCTGCGATGTAGGCTTCCTCGAGAAACGCCAATTGCTCGGCTTGGCCGCGCCCTTGGCCGCCGTATTCTTTTGGCCAGCCAATCGCCAGCCAGCCATCTTGCCCAATGCGGCGTACGGTATCGCGGAAAACCTGTCCGCTTTCACGGGCGTGACAGCCCTCTTTCACCTCAGGTGTCATGATGGCGGCAAAATAAGTGCGCAACTCTCTGCGTAGTTCTTTTATTTCTTTGGATTCATCGATGAACATAGGTACACCTCAAAAAAACAGCCGTACGTGGCAGCTCTATAAATTTAGGAGGGCATTGTAGCGGCGACATTGATTATGGGACAGGTGCCAATTACATGAAGGCTGTCTAAAGAGAAAAAATGTCGCTACAGTAAGTACTGTTGGATCAACTGATTAAGGACTTTTTTATGCCACTAAAATTAAAACAATACGCTTCACTATTGCCTGCTGTTTTTTTGTTCACTGTGGGTTTGCTTGCAACTGCGACCGCCTGCGCGCAGGGTGAGGCAACAGAGCCAAACAAAACCAATATTTATAAAAAGGTCGATGCCAATGGGCGTGTCACCTTTACAGATGCTGCAATAGGCCAATCAGAAGTCGTTACGGTTACAACGCCCAACATTGCACGGCCATCACAATTAAGCGGCTCTTCTTTGCCTACGCGAAAACTCCTCGTGCCCGTAGAAAAATATACGCGCTGCGATATCAGCAGCCCGCAGCCAGAAACAACTCTGCGTAATGATGAAGCGTCCAGGGTAACGCTGACGGTGACAATCTCGCCTGGCTTACAGCCCACCCACAAAATTCAGTTTTTTGTCGATGGGAAAAAATTCGGTAATGCGGGCGTGCAGAGCAGCCAGCAAATAACAGATCTGCCGCGTGGCGCACATACAGTAACCGCCAATGTATTGAGTGACGCAGGTGCTGTACTCTGCGCTACAGGTGCGCGAACGTTTTATATGCAGAAAACCTCTCGATTACTGCCGATTCCTCAGAAAAAGATGTCGAAAAGCACGCCAGCTAAGGCTATCTAGCAGTAGTTATTGATGGCAAGGGGGTGCCGCTGGACAGCCCAATTAAACCCCTGCCAACTCCACCGCTTCATTCACGTCCACCGATACTAATCTCGATGCGCCAGGCTCGTGCATGGTCACGCCCATTAACTGGTTAGCCACCTCCATTGTCGCTTTGTTATGCGTGATAAAGATGAACTGCACGTGTTCGCTCATCTCCACCACCATTTTTGAATAGCGGCCTACGTTGGCATCATCCAGCGGCGCATCAACTTCGTCCAAAATACAAAATGGCGCTGGGTTCAGGCGAAAGATAGAAAACACCAGCGCAATAGCGGTCATTGCTTTTTCACCGCCAGAGAGCAAATGAATGGTGCTGTTTCGCTTGCCAGGCGGGCGCGCCATAATTGAAACGCCAGTATCCAGCAAGTCTTCCCCTGTTAATTCCAAATACGCATGGCCACCACCGAACACCTTGGGAAATAACTCCTGAAAACCGGCGTTAATTGCGTCGAAGGTTTCTTTAAAGCGCGCGCGCGTTTCGCGGTCGATTTTGCGAATGGCGTTTTCCAGTGTTTGCAGTGCTTCGGTGAGATCGTCATTTTGCGCATCAAGATACGTTTTGCGCTCTGCTTGTGTTTTGTATTCATTGATTGCGGCAAGATTGATCGGCCCCAAGCGACTAATGCGTACAGCCACTTGCTCAAGATTAGGAATCCAGCGTTCTTCAGCGGCATCTTCTGGCAGTTCACGCAGCAAGGTTTCGCGGTCGCTGTGCATTTCTTGCAATTGCTCTTCCTGCGTGCGGCGACGTACCTGCGCTTCTTGCGCGGCGATGCGCTCTTGCTCAAGACGTGAACGTGCCGTTTGCGTGTTGCTGTCGGCACCTGAGCGGCGCTGCTCCACTTCGCGCAGCGCGTGCTCAACTTCATCCCGTATACGGCGAGCGTTCTGCAACTCATCTTCTGTTTGTAAACGAAGTTGGAGCTTTTCTTCCAGTTCCAATTTTAATTCTTCAAGCGGTTCACCGCTGTGATGCAAGCTCTCACGCAGTTGATTGCGACGTTCATTTAGCAAATCGGCCTGCTGTTGCAGGCGTGCGATGGATTGTGTCATCGCCGTCAATTGCGCGCGTAATGATTGCTCACGCATAGCTAATTCGTGTGCGCGATTGCGCTGCTGCTGTGCTTTTTGGCGAATGTCATCCAATGTCTGGCGGTTTTTGTCGCGTGTGGAAAGCAATGTTTCTCGCTGCTGCGTATCGCGCTCCATACCCTCAATCGCAACTTCCAGAATGGCACGTGCTTCCGCCTGCCCTTCTTTCTCCATCGACAATTGTTCTTGCTGCTCTGCAATTTCAGCAGTCAGCGTTTCGCGACGACTCAACATTTGCTCAATACGCGCTTCACGCGCCGAAAGTTGCGCACGTACTTCACTGTGCTTACGTGTGTACTCTGCCAACTCGCGGCGCATAGCTTCTTGCAAGGCTTCCTGCTCTACAGTGCGAACGCGATTGCTTTGAAGGGCAGCATCCAGCTTGCCGACACGCGCCTGCGTCTCAGTCAGCGTTTGTGTCAGCGTTGTAATTTCCTGTTTGCGCGCCAGCACACCCGCGCTGGCATCAACATCGCGTGCCACGCGCAGCCAATTTGTACCTATCCAAATGCCTTCGCGTGTAATAACCGACTCACCCGCACTTAACTGCGCACGCAACTGCAAAGCCGCTTCAAGTGTTTGCGCACAGTACACGCCGCTCAAGAGAGCGTGCGCTTCATCTGCACCACTGATCTGTGCTGCTAATAAATCTCCCTTGCTGCCGAGAGGATTTACAAGCGCAGCGCGGCTGTCTACCAGTGCCAGCACCCCTTTTTTCAGCGTGCCTGCGGCAATAGCTAAATCTGCAATTTTATCAACGCACACAGCTTGCAAATAACAACCAAGCACCGTTTCCACAGCGGTTTCCCAGCCATTACTTACGCGCAGTTTTTCTGCCAATCTCACGCTGTCTTTTAGCTGTTGCTCTGCCAGCCATGCTTTGGTTGCAGCACCTTGATTGCCTAATGCCGCTTGCTGTAAAGCCTCCAGCGAAGCTAGGCGGCCGCGTGCAGCTTGTAGCGCGGAACGCTCTAAATCTAACTGTTGTGATACCTGCGCCTGTTCTTCGCGCAAGATTTTTATTTCTGCCAAAAGACGCTCTTGTATTTGTTGCTTGTCGTCACTTTCTAGCGCGATTTCTGTCAGTTGCTCACGCAACAGCAGAATTTCCTGCTCCTCTGGTGCTTGCACAAGCTGTTGTTTTTCCTGCTGCAAACGCTCAGTACGTTCATGCAGGCGCGCCAGTACTTTCTCAAAATGCTGTAAACGCGATTGCTGAACTTCCGCTTGTTGGCGCGGCTTGTTTGCCGTCTGGTTAAAATCGTCCCACGCTTGTTGCCAGTGCTGCATAGCTGCTTCTGCTGCGGCTAATTGCTCCGTCAGCTCCAGCTCTGTTTCGCGCCCTAGCTCCAGCTCCGGCACAAGTTCTTCTAACTCTGCTGTCCAGGTGGCCGTTTTTTCTTGATCTTGCTCTAAGTGGCGAGCGCTGTCTGCAAGACTACTTTCCGTTTGCGCTAAATCTTCATGCAGGTTTCGCGCACGCTCCTGCGTGAACTGAATGCTTTGCTCCACACGCGCTACATCTGCCCCGCTGGCGTAAAAACGTCCCTGAACCGCATTGAATTGGTCGGTGTGTTCTGTATAAGCGCTGCGCAACTTTTCGATGCGTGTGTCGATAGACACCTGCTCAGTAACCAGCACCTCTACTTGTATTTCTAGCTCACGAATTAACAACTCGCGCTGGGCAAGTTCTGTGTCCAGCTTGCGCCAACGCAACACAGCAAGCTGCGCCTTAAGTAAGCGCTCTTCTTCTTTATATAGAGCAAATTTTTCTGCCGAGGCGGCTTGGCGTTGCAAATGTGAGAGTTGACGCTCCAATTCATCGCGGATGTCTTTTAGGCGCTCAAGGTTTTCTCGCGTGCGCTTCATGCGGCTTTCGGTATCGCGGCGGCGCTCTTTATATTTGGAAATGCCGGCCGCTTCTTCTATGAAAATGCGTAAATCTTCCGGTTTTGCTTCGATCAAACGCGAAATCATGCCTTGTTCGATAATGGAATAACTGCGCGGACCAAGACCCGTTCCAAGGAAAATATCGGTGATGTCGCGGCGACGGCATTTCGCCCCGTTCAAGTAGTATTGTGATTGGCCATCACGGGTGACCACGCGGCGAATAGAAATTTCGTTGTAGGCGGCGTATTCACCCAGCAAACGATGGCTGCTGTTGTCGAAAATCAGTTCAACGCTCGCCTGCCCGACCGGTTTACGGTTACTGGAGCCGTTAAAAATAACGTCGGTCATCGACTCGCCGCGCAGATTGCGGGCAGACGACTCGCCCATCACCCAGCGCACGGCATCAATAATGTTCGATTTTCCGCAGCCATTCGGCCCGACAATGGCAGTGAGGTTACTGGGAAATGTGGCCGTTGTTGGGTCTACAAAAGATTTAAATCCAGCGAGTTTGACGTGTTTGAGCCGCATGAAATATATTCGCCTTCTTCCTGAGAAACAGCCTTCAACTTGTTGATATTTATCAAATTTCAATAGGGTAAAATTCTGTGGCTTGTTCGCTTAACCCGAAGCAATAAACACGTTAGCGTTTCATTCTACACGACCAAACAGAGCGGCAAGCGAGGCTTCTACCTTAACGCTAGTCTTTACGTGTTAAAAACACCCCGCTTTCAATATGGCTTGTATAAGGAAATTGATCAAACAGCGCCGCTTCTTTTATGGCATGTGTCTGCGTCAACGCAAGTAAATTATCTTGCAGTGTCTGTGTGTTGCAAGAAATGTAAATAATATGATCAAAACCTGCAACCAGCGCGAGCGTGGCGGCATCTAGCCCTGCACGCGGCGGATCTACCAACACGGTTGAAAAGTGATACGCACTCAGGTCAATGGCCGCCAATCGTCGAAAAAGACGCACGCCCTGTAATGCCCCTGTTATTTCTTCGCTGGACAAACGCACGAGTGCAACGTTGCTGCAAGAGTTTTCAGCAAGATTGTGTAATGCAGCAGCGACAGATGTTTTAGACACTTCCGTGGCCAATACTTTGGCGAATTGTTTCGATAAAGGCAGGGTAAAATTGCCATTGCCGCAATACAACTCGAGCAAATCACCGCTCACTTTTTTACAGCAGGCGTTTGCCCAATTCAGCATCTGTTGGTTCACAAAAGCGTTGGGCTGGCTAAAAGCGGATTCAGGCTGTCGCTGCGAAAAAACTGTACCGTCTACGCAAAACGCTTCGGTGACGTAATCGCGGCTAATGACAATTTTTTGGCCTTTGCTTCGGCCAATGACGGCTGCGCTGATTTGTTTTTCGAGCTTACTTGCCAGCTCTTGCCACGTGGCATCAAGTTTTCGATGATAAATCAACGTCACCAATGCTTCGCCGGTGGTGGCAGTAAGAAACTCCACTTGAAACAGTTTTTTGCGCAAGCGACCATCTAAGCGTAAAGCCGCCATCAATTCAGTCATCAGTGCATTGATACGCAGGCCGCCAACAGGAAACTGTTCAAGAAAAATGGGCTGTGTGGGCGCAACAGGGTTTTGCATCGCGTAAAAAATATCGCTGCCTTGATGCCAAATACGAAACTCGGCGCGCATACGGTAGTACGAAACAGGCGAAGCAAATACCTCAATATTTGGTGCTGAGAAAGGCTTCAACAACGCCTCGATACGCTGCTGTTTTTCATGCAGCTCCTGCGGGTATTGCGCGGGGAAAATCTGTGCAATAGTCAAGGTCAATTAAATCCTGTCAAGATTTCTGGCTTGCCAGCACTGTGTAGCCAAGACGTAAGCATCTGTTTGATTCTGTGTTTTTTGCAGCGCTCGCAACACAAGTGCTGCCGTGCCGATAATAGCGGCTTCGGCATACGTTTCGTTTGACTCCCCACGCCACATTGCGCGCAAACCTTGTGGTTCCATCAATTCTTCAGCCGCTTGGGGTGCGTCAAAATAACGCGGCCATTCTTCCAGTGATTTTTCCCGCTCTTGCAGCAAATACAATTTGCAGGAGGCATCAGGGCGGCGCTCAAATTCACCGCCCTCCCCTTTAATCACCAAGGCATTTTTTTGATTCAACAAAAAAGCCGCTTGCTGGTGATTTTCAGCATAAGCCGGATGAAAAATACTTTGCAAAGAACAGGGCGCAGCTAGCGGATTTACCAAACGCGTCAAGGTATGTACCGGCGAACGCAAGCCAAAACTACTGCGCAAGTCGATCAATTTTTGTAGCGGTTCGCACCAATGTTGCAGCGGATGAAAGCAAATATTTTGTTGATTGAGCGCGGCATCGACTTCCTGCCATGTTTGTGCAACGGGTAGATTCAGTGAGGCAAAACAGCCTTCCGTATAAATTCGCCCGCTGGTATGTCCTGCACTGCCGTGCATATAAACGCGCACACCGGTTTCAGCCAATAAGAGTGCGGCCAAAATAAACCACGGCAGGTGTTTGCGTTTGCCCGCGTAGGATGACCAGTCAAGATCGACCTGAATGCCAGAAGGGTGTGCAATAAATTCGCGCACGGCTTCCACAAAGCCTGCTAATTCGTCTGCGCTTTCCTCTTTCACGCGCAGCAACATCAAAAACGCGCCTACTTGCACAGGCTCTGCTTCACCGCGCAATACCATTGCAAACGCGACTCGCGCTTCCTCACGCGCTAACGAGCGCGAGCCCTTTTTGCCTTTACCCAGCGCACGAATGTACGCGGCAAATGGGTGTTCGTTGATGAGCATGCTTGTTCCTGTTGGGTGCATTTACTTAACACTCTGTTCGCCCTGAGCCTGTCGAAGGGTCGGTTATGGCTCGACAAGCTCACCACGAACGGAAAAATAATTCCCATTCATGTGCTCCTTACATATTCGGATAATTTGGCCCACCCGCGCCCTCTGGGACTACCCAAGTGATATTTTGCGCGGGATCTTTGATGTCGCAAGTTTTGCAATGCACGCAGTTCTGGGCGTTGATCTGAAAACGCTTACTTTTGTCAGCATTTTCTACCACCTCATACACACCAGCGGGGCAATAACGCTGCGATGGCTCGTCATACATCGGCAGATTACCCGCGATAGGAATAGTGGGATCAGTCAAACGCAAATGGCAGGGCTGATCTTCTTCGTGATTGGTGTTTGATAAAAATACGGACGACAGTTTATCGAAAGACAACTTCCCATCAGGTTTTGGATAATTAATAGCAGGGCATTCACTGGCTAATTTCATTTGCGCGTAATCTGGCACAGGATCATGCAACGTCCACGGCAATTTTCCGTTGCATAAGTTGATATCGACGAAGGCGTAAGCTGACCCCAAGATACTGCCAAACTTGTGCTGAGCCGGGCCAAAATTGCGCTGCATCCACAACTCTTTGTACGCCCAAGAGTTTTCGTAATTAACCGTGTATTCGGTGAGCTCTGCCCCCGTTTTGTTGGCTGCCAATGCAGCAACGACCGTTTCAGCGGCAATCATGCCGGACTTCATCGCCGTGTGATTGCCTTTGATTTTGGCAAAATTGAGTGTGCCTGCATTATCACCAATCAAAAGCCCGCCGGGAAAAGTCATTTTCGGCAAAGACTGTAAGCCGCCTTTGGTGATTGCGCGCGCGCCGTAACACAGGCGTTTGCCGCCGGCGAGATATTGGCTGATCGTGGGATGCGTTTTGTAGCGCTGAAACTCATCAAACGGGCTGAGATGCGGATTGGAGTAGCTCAAATCGACAATCAAGCCCACAGCGATTTGATTGTTTTTTAAGTGATAAAGAAACCCACCGCCTGCCGAACCGCTTTCTTTCAGCGGCCAACCGGCGGAATGAACCACTAAACCTGGCTTGTGTTGTGCGGCTGGCACTTCCCACAACTCCTTAATTCCGACGCCGTAATGCTGCGCGTCTTTCCCTGCATCAAGTTGAAATTTTCTGATCAGTTGCTTGCCTAAGCTGCCACGGCAACCTTCCGCAAATAGCGTGTATTTTCCGTGCAGTTCCATGCCTTGTGCGTAGCTGGCTTTGTGCGCGCCATTTTGGTCAATACCCATGTCGCCGGTGGCGATACCTTTAACTGAACCATCATCGTTATAAAGCACTTCCGCCGCCGCAAAACCTGGGAAAATTTCCACGCCTAAGGCTTCGGCCTGCTCTGCCAGCCAGCGGCACAAAAGCCCCAAACTGATGATATAGTTTCCTTCGTTGTGCATGGTTTTCGGCACGACAAAATGAGGCACTTTTATTGCGCTTTCGCCATCTTTTAGTAAATAAATATCGTCGCCCACTACAGACGTAGTTAACGGCGCGCCTTTGGCTTTCCAATCTGGGAATAATTCATTAAGTGCCGTGGGTTCAAACACAGCACCAGACAAAATATGTGCGCCGACTTCAGAGCCTTTTTCGACGACCACAACAGAAAGTTCTGGATTCAGTTGACGCAGGCGGCAAGCCGCCGCAAGACCGGAAGGCCCTGCGCCCACGATAACAACGTCATATTCCATAGATTCACGTTCAGCGGCCATAGCAAGGCTCCAATAAAGAAAAGAAAGATGGGTTTTGTTATGTAAAGAAAACGCGGCATTTTACTGGCAAGTCACGGGCGATAGAAGGTAGTGCATAGCCATAAAAACCAATGGTTGTTTACATGAGATTTTTGATGGCAGTAATCAACTCGGCATTTTGCGCAGGTGATCCAATGGTAATTCGCAAAAACTGTTCAATGCGCGGTGCATTAAAGTGACGAACCAACACAGCGCATTCACGCAAAGCCTGCGCAAGCACAATGCCCTCATGCGACGGATGACGCGCAAAAATAAAATTGGCGGTTGATGGCAACACATCAAAGCCTAGCTTTTTTAATTCATCGGAAAGCTGCTGGCGGTTATTAATAATAGCCCGCGTCGTTTGCCGGAAGTATTCACGATCATCAAAAGCGGCTGCCGCGCCAGCAATCGCCAAACGCCCAAGAGGGTAAGAGTTAAAGCTATTTTTAATGCGCTCTAAACCGGTGATTAAGTCAGGGTTTCCTATAGCCAAACCCACGCGCAAACCGGCTAAAGAGCGCGATTTCGATAGCGTTTGCACCACCAGTAAGTGAGAAAATTCACGTGTGAGCGCAACAGCCGATTCGCCACCAAAATCAATATACGCTTCGTCAATAACCACGACAGACTCAGTATTTTTTTCTAATAGTTGTCGAATATTTTGTAGCGGCGTAAGCATGCCGGTGGGTGCATTCGGATTAGGGAAAATAATACCGCCGTTAGGCTGCATGTAATCCTGCACGTTAATTTCGAAGCGTTCGTTTAATGGAATTGGCTGAAATGGAATGTCATACAGGCCGCAATACACCGGATAAAAACTGTAAGTTATATCTGGAAATAAAATCGGCTTTTTCTGTTTGAGCAGACCATAAAAAACATGCCCCAACACCTCGTCTGAGCCGTTACCCATAAAAATGGTGGCTTTGTCTATGTTATAAAAACGCGCAACAGCTTCTTTAAGTGCGTCTGCGTTTGGGTCTGGATACAAGCGCAATTCATCCGAAAGTGCGCCCTGCATCGCAGCTAGTGCTTTTGGTGATGGCGGGTAGGGATTTTCATTCGTGTTGAGCTTGATCAAATTGTTGATTTTTGGCTGTTCGCCAGGCATATAAGGAACAAGATTGTGAACCCCTGCGCTCCAGAATTTACTCATCGTTTCTACTCTTGAGCCGATATTCCGCCGAACGCGCATGCGCTTCTAGGCTTTCTCCGCGTGCCAGAACGGAAGCTATGCGCCCCAAGGTGTCGGCACCTTTCTTTGAGCAGTTAATAATCGAAGTGCGTTTTTGAAAGTCATATACGCCCAGCGGTGAAGAAAAGCGCGCGGTGCCTGATGTCGGCAATACGTGATTAGGGCCTGCGCAATAATCGCCCACGGCTTCTGCTGTGTGGCGACCCATAAAAATAGCACCTGCATGGCGAATTTTTTCTGCGAGCTTTTCAGGTTCGTCCACGGACAATTCCAGATGTTCTGGCGCGATGCTATTGCACAACTCAGCAGCTTCCTCTAGGTTTTTTACATAAATCAACGCGCTGCGATTTTCGATGGCAGTTCGCACAATGTCGGCACGCGCCAAAGTTGGTAGCAAGCGCTGCATGCTGGCCTCAACGGCATCAAGAAAATTTGCGTCGGGCGAAATTAAAATGGATTGCGCCTGCTCATCGTGTTCGGCTTGTGCGAATAAATCCATCGCAATCCAGTCTGGATTGGTTTTTCCATCACACACCACTAAAACTTCCGAAGGGCCGGCGATCATGTCCAGACCCACCACGCCGGATACTGCACGCTTGGCGGCGGCCACATACACATTGCCAGGGCCAACAATTTTATCGACTCTTGGCACGGTTTTCGTTCCATGCGCCAGTGCTGCGATAGCTTGTGCGCCACCCACAGTGAATACTTTGTCTACGCATGCAATGGCCGCAGCCGCCAATACCATTGGATTCAACACGCCATCTGGTGCTGGCACCACCATGATTATTTCCGTAACTCCCGCCACTTTTGCAGGAATAGAATTCATTAAAACGGATGACGGATAAGACGCTTTGCCGCCAGGCACATAAATGCCGACGCGATCCAATGGCGTAACGCGTTGACCCAGCACGGTGCCGTCTGCTTCAGTGTACTGCCAAGATTCTGCGCGCTGGTGCTCGTGAAAAGTGCGAATGCGTTCTGCTGCTTGCTCTAATGCCACGCGCTGCTCGGCACTAATTTCCGCCAATGCTTTTTGCAGCTGCTCAGCGGTGATTATTAGTTCAGCCATAGACGCAACTGTGCGACGGTCAAATAAATTGGTATATCTCAGCAGTGCGGCATCCCCTTCTGCTTTTACGGCACTGAGAATGTCATTCACAACAACTGAGACGTCTAAAAAATTTTGAGTCTCCCCCAGCATAAATATTTTCATGGCTTCATCAAAATTTTTAACACAACTCGACAAGCGACGAATGTTCATCCAACAAACCTCAAGATGTTTTTACTTCAAGATGTTTTTGTACCGCCACTGCCAGCGCATCAATAATCGGCTGCACTGTGGCATGTTTTGTTTTCATGGCGGCTTTATTGACGATCAAGCGCGAGCTGATTTTGGCAATCATATCGCGCGCCTCTAAACCGTTGGCGATGAGGGTTTTGCCAGTATCAACCACATCGACAATTTCATCTGCCAACCTCATGACAGGCGCAAGTTCCATCGCGCCATAGAGTTTTATGACATCAACTTGTCTGCCCTGCTCTGCGTAAAAACGACGTGCAATATTCACGAATTTAGTTGCGACTCTGACACGGCCATCTTTGCTTGCAGCACCGGCAACACCGGCTGTCATTAAGCGACAACGCGCGATATTCAAATCCAGCGGCTCGTAAAAACCTTCGCCACCGTGTTCAAGAATCACATCTTTGCCTGAAACGCCCATATCTGCAGTGCCAAATTGCACATACGTCGGCACATCTGATCCGCGCAATACAATTAACTGCACGTGCGCATTAGTAGTAGAAAAAACTAGCTTGCGGCTATTTTCGATGTTTTCCAGTGGCGTTATGCCCGCCTCAGCCAGCAAGGGGAGCGCCTCCTGCAATACGCGCCCTTTGGTTAGCGCGATTGTTATGGTGTTTTTCATTCTGCTTGTCTCAATGGAGCACGCACGCTTTCAGCTTGGCACACGGCGAATATCTGCACCCAGTTGCATTAGTTTTTCTTCGATACATTCATAACCGCGATCAATGTGATAAATGCGATCAATCACCGTTTGCCCCTGCGCGACTAATCCAGCAATCACCAAGCTAGCCGATGCACGCAAATCAGTGGCCATCACAGGTGCGCCTTTCAAAAACTCAACACCTGTCACTACTGCGTGATTGCCGTCTATCACAATTTTTGCGCCCATGCGATTCATCTCATGCGCTTGGATCAAACGGTTTTCAAAAATGGTTTCGATAATAGTGCCAACGCCTTCGGCAACGGCGTTCATCGCTGTGAGCTGTGCTTGCATGTCCGTCGGAAAAGCAGGGTACGGTGCCGTGCGAATATTAACTGCCTGCGTACGCTTGCCGTGCATATTCAGCTCAATGAATTTTTCACCAACAACGATGTCTGCCCCTGCTTCTTGGAGTTTTAGTAACACGGCATCCAGTGAGTCGGCTTGCGTATTTTTCAGCTTTATATGGCCGCGTGTGGCGGCGGCAGCGGCAAGGTAGGTGCCTGTTTCAATACGGTCGGCCATCACATCGTACGAGGAACCGTGTAATTTATCCACGCCGTTAATTATGATCGTATCGGTGCCATATCCGCTTACGTCGGCACCCATTGCATTCAGGCATTTTGCTAAATCGCTGATCTCTGGTTCTCTGGCTGCATTTTCAATAATGGTCTGCCCTTCAGCGAGAACGGCAGCCATCATGATGTTTTCTGTGCCGCCAACGGTAACCATTTCAAGAACAATTTTTGCGCCTTTTAAGCGACCTTTGCAGGTGGCGATGATGTAGCCATCCTCGATCTCAATATGCGCACCAAGCGCTTCCATGCCTCGCAAGTGCAAGTCAACTGGACGCGAGCCGATGGCGCAGCCACCAGGAAAAGAAACTTGTGCGTGGCCAAAACGGCTCAACATGGGCCCCAGCACTAGAATCGAAGCGCGCATTGTTTTTACTAGCTCGTAAGGCGCAACGCATTGGCTAATAACGCTTGCATCCACTTCCACGCGCATTTTTTCATCCACGCTCACGCCCACGCCCATGCAGCCGAGTAGCTCGATCATGGTGGTGATGTCGTGTAAGTGCGGCAAGTTGCCCACTATCACAGGCTCTTCACACAACAGGGTGGCGGCAAGAATAGGCAATGCCGAATTTTTAGAGCCAGAAATGTAAATCTCACCCCGCAGCGGCTTGCCACCAACAATGATCAGTTTATCCATGTTTGTTGATCCATAAAGAATGCGCCTTACTGCATGGCCTGCCATTCGGCAGGCGTGTAGGTGTGAATTTTATCGAAGGCGTGCAATGTGCCGTCGGCAATTTTTTCGCTTAACGGCGCGTACACAAGCTGTTGCTTTTTTACTGGCCACAAGCCATCAAATTGCTTGCTAACTACGGTAATTTCAAAATGACCGCCACTGCCAGACACTCGAACAAGATCAGCTTCTAGTGCCGTCATTAGCACAGACTCTATCCATGCGTTGATGTTTTCAGCCATACGCCCAACCCCTCATTTTTGCAGGGCGGCACTATACCACTTGCGTGCCATGAGGCTAAACGTGCGCGTCAGCACACTCTATAGGAAATGTGCCGACGCTCTAGCTATCTACCATGACGTTATTTCAAACGCTCAATAACCGTTGCCACACCTTGCCCCAAGCCGATACACATGGTCGCCAATCCGAATGTGGCATCGCGCTGCTCCAGAACATTCAACAAGGTGCCGGTAATGCGAGTACCGGAACAGCCCAGTGGATGACCCAACGCAATTGCTCCGCCATTGACGTTAACTTTGTCGTCATAACTGTCGGACAAACCTAAACCTTTTAGTACAGCCAAGGACTGCGCGGCGAAGGCTTCGTTTAGTTCAATATATTCAATATCTGCCAAGGTCAAACCTGAACGCTTCAAGGCTTTTTCAGTAGCGGGCACAGGGCCGTAGCCCATAATGGATGGGTCGATACCTACCACGCTCATGCCGATAATACGTGCGCGAGGTTTGCAGTCGAGTTTTTGGGCGGTTTCTGCCGCCATCACCAACATCGCTGATGCGCCATCGGTGATTTGCGACGACGATGCAGCAGTTACAGTACCGCTTTTCGGGTTAAAAGCGGGCTTTAGTTTTGCGAGGGAGACCATCGTGGTGTCGGCGCGTATCGTTTCATCCTGCTGAAAAAGCGTTTTAAAACCGCGTAAATCATAGCCTTCAATAGCGACTATTTCACGATCGAAGCGTCCTGCTTTACGCGCAGCATCTGCTCGCAGATGTGAGCGCATGGCAAAGGCATCTTGCTGCTCACGGCTTATGCCGTACATCACAGCTAAAAACTCCGCAGTTAGCCCCATCATGCCCGCCGCTTTAGCAACTTTTTTACTCGCTTGAGGGTTGGGTTCTACGCCCAAATCCATCGGTACATGCCCCATGTGTTCAACGCCGCCAACAAGAAAAATATCGCCGTAATTGGTGGCAATGCCTTGAGCTGCCGTATGCAGTGCCGACATCGACGAACCGCATAAACGGTTTACTGTTTGTGCGCTCACGGTAAACGGGATGCGCGTAATCATGCCGATCATGCGCGCAACATTAAATGCCTGCTCTTTGGTTTGGTTGACACAACCCCAGATAATGTCGTCGATATCTGCCGGATTTAGCTGCGGATTACGATCCAGCATTTTGTCGATCATTTCAGCGGAAATATTGTCACCGCGACGCAAACGGAAAGAGCCGTCTTTTGAGCGCGCCATCGGTGTGCGAACGAAATCAACAATTACGGCATCGCGTGGCTTGAGTGCAGCGCTTACTTTAGGCTTAGTCATATCGCTCTCCCCTTACGCAAAATAAGTTTGATTAGCGGCAGCCAATGCACGTTGGCTGGCGGTCGGCTCGTACAGCTTGCCAAGAGATTTATATTTATCTGCCATTTCGACGAACACCTTCGAGCCGACGGCATCAATCCAGTGACAAACGCCTCCTCGAAATGGCGGAAAACCCAAACCGTACACCAATGCCATATCCGCTTCGGCAGGACTGCTCACAATTTCCTCATCCAGACAACGCGCCATTTCTGTACACATGGGCACCATCAAACGCGCGATGATTTCTTCATCTGAAAACTCATGATTGCCCGCCACAAAAGGCTTTAACAGTGCATACACGTCGTCATTTACTTCTTTTGCCAGCTTGCCTTTTTTGTCGAGTTTATAATGGTAAAAGCCGACGTTGTTTTTTTGACCCAATCGCTTGTTTTCATAAAGCACTTCCAGTGCGGTTTTAAAGCCGGCATGCATCCGATCAGGAAACCCTTCAGCCACTACGTGCGCCGCATGCACACAAGTATCTATGCCCACCACATCACACAAATAAGCAGGGCCCATAGGCCAACCCCATTTCTCCATCACGGCATCTACTTTCTGGAAATCTGCGCCCTCTTTTAAAAGCCGCATAAAGCCTGCGAAATACGGAAATAGCACGCGATTAACTAAAAAGCCTGGGCAATCATTGACTACAATTGCTTTTTTCCCCATCGCGTTAGCATAAGCCACTGTGCGCGCTATTGTGTCATCCGATGTTTTTTTGCCGCGAATCACTTCTACCAACGGCATTGCGTGAACTGGGTTAAAAAAGTGCATGCCGCAAAAATTTTGCGGCCGCTGCAAACTTTCTGCTAAAAAAGAAATTGAAATAGTGGATGTGTTCGATGCAATCACCACATCACTGCCTAAATTTTTTTCAGCCTCTGATAAAACCGCCTGTTTAACCTTGGGGTTTTCCACTACGGCCTCAACAACAATATCGACTGTTTTCAGCGCGTCGTAATACAAAGTCGGCACGATACGATTAAGCACATCACCCATTGCAGCAGGTTTCATGCGCCCTCTTTCGACTTGTTTGGCCAACAAGCTATTCGCGTGACTCAAGCCCAAATCCAGACCAGCTTGCGCAATATCTTTCATGACAATCGGCGTACCTTTATAAGCCGATTGATAAGCAATGCCGCCTCCCATGATGCCTGCGCCCAGCACTGCGGCATGCGCTACTTTTTTGCTGGCTTTTTTCTCCCATGCTTTTGCTGTTTTTCCGAGCGATTGATCGTTGAGAAATAAACCAATTAATGCTGCCGCTTGCGGTGTACGCGCCAAGCTCAAAAACGCATCCGACTCTACCGACAATGCTTCATCACGCGACATTTTTGCAGCTTTTTCCATCGCTTTTACCGCAGTCATCGGCGCAGGATAATTTTTGCCAGCTTGTGCAGAAACCACAGCTTTTCCAGTAGTGAAAGCCATAATGGTTTCGATATCATTGAGTGCCAAGCCGCGCAATTTTTCTGCGCGTTTAGCTTTGTAGTCCAAGGTGCCCTTTGCCGCTTGTGCGCACAAGTCAAATGCCGCTTCGCGTAGCAAATCCAATGTCACGACGGCATCAACTACACCTAAAGCCAAGGCAGCTTGCGGCTTTTGCTCGGTGGCTCCGGCTATCCATTCAAGAGCGTTGTCGACACCCACCACACGCGGCAAACGTACCGTGCCACCAAAGCCGGGAATAATGCCGAGCTTTGTTTCCGGCAAACCCACTTTGGCTACATCCGCCATCACGCGAAAATCACACGCCAGACACACTTCAAAACCGCCACCTAGTGCATAGCCATTGATCGCCGCCACTGTCGGGAAAGGCAGGTCTTCCAACTGAGAAAAAAGACGATTAGCGAGATCGAGATAACCGCGAATAGATTCGTCGCCCTGAGCAAACATTGCACCAAACTCGGTGATGTCTGCGCCGACGATAAATGCAGGCTTGGCACTGGTGAGCACTAAACCTTTGACATTTGGTGTTTTCGTCAATGCGGCCAACGCTTGCGCCAGATCATTGATAGTGGCTAGGTTGAATTTGTTAACAGATTCGCCAACAAGATCAAATTGCAATTCAGCAAAACCGTCGGCTCCGAGTGTAACTTTAATAGCATTGCCTTGGTAGACCATAATCTATCCTCGCAAAACAGGTTTCGGAATGGGGTCGATCAGCATAGTCGTTCTGCTGATTTGAAAAAATGCATATTGAAAAAACGCCCGTAGTCTAACCCGCCAGCACTAAAACGTATGATTGTCGTTTTAGCGGCTACCGTGCCTTTAGCTCATTGCGGCGACGGTGCAAAACGGGTTCTGTATAGCCATTAGGCAGTTGAATGCCGCTAAATACCAGTTCGCACGCGGCTTGAAACGCAACAGAGTTATCAAAATTGCTGGCCATTGCAAAGTATTGATGGTCGTCGGCATTTTGTTTGTCGACGACAGCCGCCATACGCTTGAGTGTTTTTAAGACTTGCTCTCTCGTGCACAGGTTATGGTGCAGCCAGTTTGCAATGTGTTGGCTGGAAATACGCAAGGTGGCGCGATCCTCCATCAATCCAACGTCGTTAATATCCGGCACCTTCGAGCAGCCTACGCCTTGATCTATCCAACGCACCACATAACCCAGAATGCCTTGGCAGTTGTTATCCAGTTCTTGCTGAATTTCATCGTCGGATAATTTTGTGTTGCCCAACAGCGGCAGCGTAAGAATATCGTCGAGGCTGGCGCGTGATCGGCTTTTTAATTCGTTTTGATGCTCACTTACGAGCACCTTGTGATAATGCATGGCATGTAAGGTGGCCGCAGTGGGTGATGGCACCCATGCTGTGTTTGCTCCGGCCATTGGGTGCATTATTTTACTCGCCACCATTTCTTGCATTAAATCTGGTTTTGGCCACATGCCTTTACCGATCTGTGCTTTTCCTTGTAAACCACAAGCAAGACCGATATCAACATTCCAGTTTTCATAAGCGCGTATCCATTTTTCTTTTTTCATTGCATCTTTGGGTACCATCGCGCCCGCCTCCATCGACGTGTGAATTTCATCACCTGTACGATCAAGAAAGCCGGTGTTGATAAAGATAATTCGCTCTTTTGCAGCTCGAATGCACTCTTTCAAATTAACCGTTGTGCGACGCTCTTCATCCATAATGCCCATTTTTAGGGTGTAACGTGGCAACTTTAGTTCATCTTCCACTCGGGAAAACAGTTCGCAGGCAAAAGCCACTTCTTCCGCACCGTGCATTTTTGGCTTCACGATATACACAGATGCCTGACGAGAATTACGCACACCGCCTGATTTTTGTAAATTGTCGTGCAGATCATATTGAGCGATTAATGCCGTCATCATCGCGTCTAAAATTCCTTCTGGCGTTTCTTCGCCGTGCAATAACACCGCTTCATTTGTCATTAAGTGGCCGACGTTGCGAATCAGCATCAGTGCGCGGCCATGCAGCGTCTTTTCTTTGCCGTGCGGGTCTAAAAAACGTACATCTGGCATTAGTGTTCGGGTGACTGATCGGCCGTTTTTTTCAAATGTGTCCGTCAACGTTCCATTCATTAAGCCCAGCCAATTACGATAAACATCTGTTTTGTCTGCGCCGTCGACTGCGGCAACGGAATCTTCACAATCTTGAATTGTGGTTATTGCAGATTCAAGCACAACATCTTTTATGTGGGCACAGTCAGTGCGTCCAATTGGATGCTCTGCATCAAACTGGATAATTACATGCAAATTATTGTTGCGTAAAAAAATTTGTGATGGATTCGTGGCGCTGTTTTGATAGCCAACAAATTTTTCAGGGTTTTTCAGCGCAACTTTTTTTCCGCTTTTCAGCGTTACTTGTAGTTGTGAATCAACTACATCGTAATGCACAGCATCAGCATGCAGTCCTTCCAAAAGAGGTGCCGTATCATCAAGAAATAAACGCACGTAGGCAATAACTTTATTTCCACGTACGGGATTGTATGCGCCGGCTTTTTGCGCGCCGCCTTCTTCAGAAATAACGTCCGTACCGTACAGCGCGTCGTACAAAGAGCCCCATCGCGCATTGGCGGCATTGAGTGCGTAGCGTGCGTTTTTAAGCGGAACAACCAGTTGCGGCCCCGCGATAATTGCAATTTCTGGGTCTACATTTTCAGTGCTAACTGAAAACGCAGAACCTTCTGGCAAAAGATAATTAATTTTCTGCAAAAATGCTTTGTACTGAACTGGATCATGTGGCTTGTCGCAGCGTGATTGGTGCCATGTGTTTATCTCGGCTTGTAATTGATCCCGCTTAATCAGTAGAAGGCGATTTTTTGGAGCCATTTCAGTCATAACGGACTCTAATGATTCCCAAAATTTATCGGCATTTATTTCCAAGTTTGGAAGCACTTCATTTGTAACGAATTCGTACAGAAATTTTGAAATTTGCAGGTTTCCACGTGGAATATGCGTTTGGCTTCGAGTATTTTTCATGGGGATAGTACTCTCTGACTGATGGGGTTTTTGAAAGGAAATGCGTAAGTTTGCAAAGCAAAGATCGACATAGTAACAAACTGCTTTATACAAAAAACTCATGCCGAAAATATAAATTTTTTCTTCTCTCGCTTTTCCAAAAAACATACTCAATTTTCTGGATAAATTAACAGCTAGTGCCTAGAATGCGACCTCAAATTAACGCCTCATCAAACAGAGCAGGAGATTTCCCCTATGTCTATTGGCAATTCATCTATCGGCAACTACGACCGTGATACTGAAATAGCCCGTTTGAAAAAAGACTGGGCGGAAAATCCCCGCTGGGCTGGCAAGAAGCGTACCTACACTGCAGAAGATGTAGTGCGTTTACGTGGTTCGCTAAAAATTGAAAATACCATTGCCAAGCGTGGCGCAGAGCAATTATGGAATTTGATTACAAAGGGCGCAAAACCGGCGTTTCGTCCAGATAAAGATTTTGTTAACTGCATGGGCGCGTTGACAGGCGGGCAAGCCGTACAACAAGCGAAAGCTGGTGTGCAAGGTATTTACTTGTCTGGCTGGCAAGTTGCTGCGGATAACAATTCTGCGTCGGCCATGTATCCCGATCAATCACTGTACCCAGTAGATTCCGTACCCGCCGTCGTTAAACGCATCAATAATTCATTTGCTCGCGCCGATCAAATTCAATGGAAAGCGGGTATCAAGCCTGGCGATGCCGGTTATATCGATTATTTTTTGCCTATTGTTGCCGACGCTGAAGCCGGTTTTGGCGGCGTACTTAACGCTTACGAATTGATGAAAGCAATGATCGAAGCAGGTGCCTCTGGTGTGCATCTTGAAGATCAATTGGCCTCTGTAAAAAAATGCGGCCACATGGGCGGAAAAGTGCTGGTTCCAACACAAGAGGCCATACAGAAATTGGTGGCTGCGCGTTTGGCTGCTGACGTTGCTGATGTGCCGACTATTGTTTTGGCGCGCACTGATGCCAATGCAGCAGATTTAATGACTTCTGATTTCGACGAAAATGACAAGCCGTTTGTAGTTGGCACGCGTACGCCAGAAGGCTTTTATCGTATGCGTGCTGGCATTGATCAAGCCATTAGCCGTGGCTTGGCTTATGCGCCTTATGCTGATTTGCTGTGGTGTGAAACTGCTAAACCAGATTTAGACGAAGCGCGTAAATTTGCTGGAGCGGTCAAAGCAAAGTATCCCAATCAGTTGCTGGCCTACAATTGCTCGCCATCGTTCAACTGGAAGAAAAATCTGGATAACGCAACCATTGCCAAATTTCAGCGTGAACTTTCTGCCATGGGCTACAAATTCCAGTTCATTACGTTGGCCGGCATCCACAATATGTGGTACAGCATGTTCCAGCTCGCTTATTCCTATGCGCGTGAAGATATGACGGCGTATGTCGAAATGGTTCAAGAGCCTGAATTCGCTGCGCGAGACAAAGGCTACACATTTGTTTCACACCAGCAAGAAGTTGGTACAGGTTATTTTGATGACATGACCACAGTAATTCAGGGCGGAGTGTCTTCCGTTACAGCATTAACAGGCTCTACCGAAGAAGAACAGTTTCACTAAAAAAACCACTTATGAAACAAAAAAGCCCGCTTGCGGGCTTTTTTGTTTGGCTGGCAAATAGATTATGGGACGCTGAAGTCGGTATCCTGAATGATCTGATAGCGTTCGCTTAATGCGTTATACAAATCGCTTTTAAATGTTGGGCTGTTGCTGTCTAGTTGTACCATCAACTCCACAAGGTGTTCGTTATCCTCCCGCCCATTCCACACTTTGCTATAGCTTCCTTTCAAATAGCCGTTGTCTTGGCGAAAAAAGTTGAGTACGTTTTTGCCGATATAACCACGATAAAGCGCAGGAAAATCTAGCTCGGCCGCCGCTAGTAGGCGAATAAATGCTGATAGATCAAACGCGCGCTGCTCTAAAGTTTTTTGTACAAAAATTTCCAGCGTGACATGAAAATCAGCAGCCATGTGCTTTTCCGCCAGCGCGCGAGCTAGATTCTCTGCCAGCTCATCACTATCACTTGTAGCATTCAGCAAATCGCTCAAACCAAAATGCCAGATGTCGATCAACTCTAACTGTACCTGCTCAAAATCTGGCTGTTGTTTTTTCCACCACTTCCAGCCGTAGTGATCCATCAGTTCAGCACACTCCACCCAAATGGCGCGATACCATTCAAAGTTTTGTAAACGCCATTGCTGGTTAACTTTTGTATTCATGCTGTCTTGCAGCTCAAGCATGATTAAAATCTGTGCTTTTTTGGTATCGCCTTGCACCATGTACCCCCAGTATTTCATTCTACGATCAAGCAATCGGCTGCATGTTACCATTCTATGCAATTCACCTATTTGGCAGTAGCCAAGGAGTTTATATGGGCACTTTGGACAAAAGACTAATCGAGTCTGCTCCGACTTTAATTGCACTCGGATTGTTAATTGGCGGTTGCGTATTGATTTTATTGCCCTTTACTTCTGCGCTGGTATGGGCAGCTATTTTTGTTTTCTCCACTCGCCATCTCTATTGGCGGATAAACCGTTGGCTTGGTGACCGAAATTGGTTATCGGCTTCGCTATTTGTTCTTTTTATCTTTGCTTTGATTGTGCTGCCCATGTTTTACGCCGTGCTCAGTTTTGGCAGCGTTGCTAGTGAATACGCGGTAAAAATAAGCACACAGCTTCAACACGGCATACCTGCGCTGCCTGATTGGGTAATCGCATTGCCGTGGGTCGGTCAAAAAGCCCAGATGTGGTGGGAAAAGCTAATTCTCGGTGACTCGGTTGTGCGTGGACAGCTCAACAACGCCTTATTAGTTGGCCTTAAAGAGGGATTCAGATTTGGAGCAATTGCAGGACAAGGCCTAGGAATGCTTTTCCTCAGCGGCCTGATTTCATTATTTTTCTATGCGAGCTTGCCCACGGCGACGCTTTGGCTACAGGCTAGCATGCAGCGCGTATCGGGTAGTCGCGCCCAGCAATTGCTCAGTATCGCGGGCGGCACGATTCAGGGTGTGGTTTTTGGCATTTTAGGTACGGCTTTAGCGCAGGGTTTTTTGATAGGCATTAGCTTATTTATCGCAGGTGTTCCTTCCGCCGCCGGTTTAACTTTTCTTGCTTTTTTGTTGTCTCTGCTGCCCTTTGTGAACGCGCTTATTTGGGGGCCTGCGGCTTGGTGGTTATATCAGCAAGGCCATATTGGCATGGCGATTTTTATGGTGTCTTGGTGCGTCATTATTGTTGGATCGGCTGACAACGTGATTAAGCCCCTGTTGATAGGCAAGGGTAGCAACTTGCCGTTTTTACTTATCGTGCTTGGCATATTAGGCGGAGCATTGCAGTTTGGCGTTCTGGGAATATTCTTAGGCCCTACCTTGCTTGCCATTGGCTTTGCCTTGTGCAAAGAGTGGCTGCATGGCAATGATGATGGACTGTCGGCTACTTCTGTGTAAGCGTCCAGCCAACCCTATCTTGACTATATCCCTAATGCTTTCCTCCGTTACCGACCACGACATTACAGGCTCAATTTGCTACCCGCCGAAGAAATTGTATGGGTAGGTACTGCGGCCAGTCATCGCGCAGCCGCCTTATTCTGCCGCAGAGTTCATTATGGATTACCTGAAATACAGTGCGCCCTTCTGGAAAAAAGAAATCACGCCGGAAGGTGAATTTTGGGTTGACGCTAAACGCTTAGATACTGAAGCCGCCTTGCGTTGGCACACCCCCGTTACAGGTCATTGAACATCAATACCCCTTACAATCCCTGCACCATTGACACACTGAGTACTGCGATGCAAAAAAATGTTCCCGTTATTACTATCGACGGCCCTGGCGGCTCCGGCAAGGGCACTATCGCGCACCGCCTAGCGAGACGACTGGGCTGGCATTGCCTAGATAGCGGCGTGCTATATCGAATTGTTGGCGTATTAGGCATGCGCCAAGGCATTGCCTTGGATGATGATGCCGCGCTGGCGGCATTCGTCTCGACACTCAACATTCGCTTTGAGGCCGAGCATGTATGGGTCAATAGTGAGGATATGGAGCAAGCCGTACGCAGCGAAGAAGCCGGTGCAGCAGCCTCTGCAGTGGGCTCTTTGACTGGGCTGCGGGCTGCCTTATTGCAGCGCCAGCGAGATTTTGCACAAATGCCAGGGCTAGTTGCTGACGGGCGTGATATGGGTACCGTGGTGTTCCCTACAGCCTTGTTAAAATTTTATCTCACTGCCAACGCAAATGAACGGGCAAAAAGGCGGTATAAGCAATTGATAAATAAAGAGCATAGTGTTAGCCTACCCGCCATTTTAGCGGATATCCGCGCCCGCGACGATCGAGACATGAATCGCGTAATAGCGCCTTTGTGTCCCGCTGAAAATGCACAAATTATCGACAGCACATATATGTCGGTCGAAGAAGTGTTTATGGCGGTTGAGAGTAAAGTGCAAGCGTATGGCCTAGATTTTGTGTTTGCATGAACACCCATCTGCATACGTAGTGGTTTTTAAGAGAATTCTATCGCCGTGCGTTTTGCGCGTCGATTGAGGTGGTGCCGTTGCGTTTAATCCGGTGTTATGCACGGCACTGTATCAGAGTAGACCCGTGTGAGCTGGCACATGGTGTAACGATCGCGTAAGCGCTCAATTTATGGCAGGTGTTTTGTGGAAAATTTTGCTGAACTATTTGAGAACAGTTTAAAAACGGTTGAGATGGCTCCCGGCTCAATCATTACCGGTGTGATTATCGACATCGACAGTGACTGGGTTACTGTACACGTCGGCTTAAAATCTGAAGGCGTTATCCCACGCGAACAATTCCTTAACGACAATGGCGAATTTACGCTGAATATCGGCGACGAAGTTCAAGTTGCACTGGAAAGCGTGGAAGACGGCATGGGCGAAACGCGCCTGTCACGCGAAAAAGCCAAGCGCGTAGAAGCCTGGAAAATCCTTGAAAAAGCCTTTGCCGCGTCCGAACCCGTTGTTGGCCTAATTAACGGCAAGGTTAAAGGCGGTTTTACAGTCGATATTCAGGGCATTCGTGCGTTTTTGCCGGGCTCTTTGGTCGATGTTCGCCCAGTGCGCGACACATCGCATATCGAAGGCAAGGCATTGGAATTCAAAGTTATCAAGCTCGATCAGAAGCGCAATAACATTGTTGTTTCTCGCCGTGCAGTACTCGAAACAGTGAACAGTGCAGAGCGCGATGAACTACTCGCCAACTTGCAAGAAGGCTCACGCGTTAAAGGCGTGGTTAAAAATCTGACTGACTACGGCGCGTTCGTTGACTTAGGCGGCGTGGACGGCTTGCTGCACATAACTGACATGGCGTGGAAACGGATCAAACACCCAAGCGAAATTGTGGCTGTTGGTGACGAAATTGATGTGAAAATTCTCAAGTTTGACCGAGAGAAAAACCGCGTTTCATTGGGCTTGAAACAACTGGGCGACGATCCTTGGGTTGTGATCACAAAACGCTATCCAGAAGGAACAAAAGTACACGCCAAAATCACCAACATTACTGATTACGGCTGCTTTGCCGAATTGGAAGAAGGTGTAGAAGGTTTGGTGCACGTCTCCGAAATGGATTGGACCAACAAAAACATTCATCCGTCTAAAGTGGTTCAAGTAGGCGATGAAGTTGATGTTATGGTTCTTGATATTGACCAAGATCGCCGTCGTATTTCTTTGGGTATCAAACAGTGCCAAGAAAACCCGTGGGATCTGTTTGCGCGCACCTATAACAAAGGCGACAAAATCAGCGGGAAAATCAAATCCATTACTGACTTTGGCGTGTTTATTGGGCTAGAAGGCAACATCGATGGATTGATCCATTTGTCTGATATTTCTTGGAATGAAGGCGGCGAAGAGGCCGTACGCAATTACAAGAAAGGCGATGAGCTGGAAACCGTTATTTTGGCGATTGATACTGAGCGTGAACGCATTTCTCTGGGTATTAAACAACTGCAAAACGACCCATTCTCAAATTATGTTGCTGAATATGATAAAGGCAGCGTTGTGAAGGGAACAGTTGTCTCAGTAGACGCAAAATCCGCGACCGTTAAGTTGGCTGACGACGTTGAAGGAGTGTTGAAAGCTTCTGAAATCAGCCGAGACAAAGTCGAAGACGCGCGTAATGCCTTAAAAGAAGGCGAAGAAATTGAGATAAAAATCCTGAGCGTAGACCGTAAAAATCGTGCTATTAGCCTTTCCATCAAGTCCAAAGATGTAGAAGACGAGAAAGTAGCCGTGCGCGAACACACCAAAAAAGAGTTGGAGCAAGCAGCGCCGACAACTATTGGCGACTTGATTAAGGCGCAAATGCAAAACCAGTAAGGGTACATCGCCGTTCGTTCTGAGCCTGCCGAAACGCATACTTCGACAAGCTCAGAGCGATCGATAAATCAAAAAATTATGTCTCCCAAAAACTCTAACACTGTGCTAAATACGCAAAATGAGTGGTGCTTATGGAACGTAATACGGTGACCAAATCAGAGCTAATTGAGCGCATTGCTGCGCGACAAGAACAGCTCTCAGCTAAAGACGTAGAGCTGGCGATTAAAACGATGATTGATAGTATGGTACTTGTTTTAACCAATGGCGGCAGAATAGAAATTCGTGGATTTGGTAGTTTTTCTCTGCATTATCGTGCGCCGCGTGTTGGTCGCAATCCAAAAACCGGTGATTCCGTAGAGCTGACGGGAAAATATGTACCGCATTTCAAACCAGGCAAGGAGTTGCGTAATCGCGTCAATGAAAGCCTATTGCGCAACACCTGACCTATGCTGCAAAAAGTGGACACCGTTTTGCCAATAAAATACAAAGCGGAGAGTTTCGATGAAGGCGAGAAAGCAAATGGTTTACACGGCAGAG
>JAYVJM010000027.1:0-4807 GCA_043769275.1 Cellvibrionales bacterium
CTCTGCCGTGTAAACCATTTGCTTTCTCGCCTTCATCGAAACTCTCCGCTTTGTATTTTATTGGCAAAACGGTGTCCACTTTTTGCAGCATAGGTCAGCGTTTTGACAACGCGCATCTTTAGGCACTGCGCTAGCATTCGTCGCGGCACTGAAGATGTCTACAAAGAAGAGGTCACTGCTGCGAATGTCGTTATGTATTATTGTTGTCTTGTCGCTTTTTGCGCTTATCTTTTTCCCTTATCGATTTAAAGCGGGCGACGAAAAATACTTAAAAACAGCAATCAAATTGCCATGCAGATTTAACTGTTTGCTCTCAGGCGGGGCGAATAATTTCACCGGTGACTAAATCACGAATGAGTGTTGGATTTTGCAAATCGCCCAGTGCGCCTAGCATGACGTAATCCAGTTGTTTTCCAAAATAATGCAGCACATCAGACGCTGTTTTCGCGGGAGGGGTTCCGGCTACGTTTGCGGAGGTGGACACTATTGAGCCGCCAAATTTCTGGCACAGCGCCACCACTACGGGGTGCGCGCTTACACGCACAGCCAGTGTTGTGCGCCCACCGCTAATCCACTTCGGCGCTGCGCCATTATTCGGCACAAGCCACGTGTGCGCGCCAGGCCAGCTATCACTAAGAGTTTGTAGTTGCAGAGGGTTTAATCCATGCAAATAGGGCTGTAATTGCGCCATATCTGCGGCAACCAAAATCAAGCCTTTCTGCCAATCTCGTTGCTTAAGCGTGAGTAGCCGCAATACGGCGCGTTCGTTATGTGGATCGCAGCCCAAACCCCATATGGCTTCGGTGGGGTAGGCGATGACTCCGCCCTCATGCAGGGCTTGCGTGGCGTGCGACAGATGTAGGGGAGTAGAGTTAAGCGGCACAAGTTGTCCTTACGGGCGGCGTTGAGTAAATTAAAAACGGGCAATGCTAATCATCCAGCTTATTCAGGTAAGCCGAACCGCCCAGGCGTTTTATGTTGCGTACAATCCATGCTTGCCGGCCACGGATATAGCGGCTTGGTTTATTGACTTGATAAACAAGTGGATTAGGTAAAACGGCTGCGAGTAAAGCCGCTTCAGAAGCTGTTAGGCGTGCCGCTGGCTTATGGAAATACATTTGCGCCGCCGCTTCAACCCCATACACGCCATCACCCAATTCGACGATATTGAGATACACCTCAAGAATTCGTTCTTTCGACCAGAGGCATTCAATCAACACGGTGAAATACGCTTCCAGTCCTTTGCGTAGCCAACTGCGACCGCTCCACAGAAATAAATTTTTGGCCGTTTGCTGTGAAATAGTAGATGCACCTCGGGTTTTATGGTGTTTTTGGTTATAGCTGATCGCTTTTTCTATGGCTCGCCAATCAAAACCAAAATGATCGGCAAATAGTTGATCTTCAGCCGCTATAACCGCCACACCCATGACGGGCGCAATGTGCTCAAGAGGCTGCCAGTCGTAGTGCCTTTGATAAGGCTCAGGTGAGAACCACGATCCCACGCGGCGCTCCATCATCAAGCCGCTCGTGATGGGTGGAGTAAAGCGCAGTAACAGTGTGCCGACCACGGTGAATATAGAAAAAAATACGGCCGCTTTGGCAAGGAGGCGAACAGTCCCTTTTGCTGATAGCCGCCGTGTGGTGCGGGCGTTGTGCATGTTGTGGCACCCTATTATTGTGCATTGAACTGCTGTAAAGCATGTTGTAGCGGGCTGTTTTCAGCGGTAAACGGTAAGCCGCGTAATGCCATTTGACGTGCGCGGTGGTTATCTCCTCGTTGCTGGTAGATTTTTGCGAGCTCTAAATAGCTGTGGGGTTGGCGTGGTGCGAGTGCTTGTGCGCGCTCGGCTAGTGCTTGTGCGCGACTGCTATCACCCATGGCAAGTGCTTCTTGTGCTTGCTGCAATAGCGTGGCGACTCCGCTGTTGCTGGATGTTTCTATTGCTTCTGAATTTGCAGGTGTCGGTGCTGGGGGAGTAGGGGGTGGAGTATTGGGGCGTGTTTGTGTGGCTTTTGTTTTTGTGTGTGGCCGGTGTTGCGGTTGCTTTGATGTGGGCGGCTGGGCTGTGCGTGTATCTACGGCGCAGCCAGCCATTACTAACAGGCACGCGAATGAGAAAATTAGTTTGGTTCTGTAACGCATAGCCTTTTCCTCGATTAAGGGCTTTTTGTTCCTGTTGGCCTATTGAGCCAGCCGCGACCTGCGCAGGGTACGTAATCCGCTTGCGGGCCGCGCTTGTCGATGGGTAAACGGCGGCTACCGCCACAACCTTCATCGGTGCGTTTCCCGCTGGTTTTGTCTATCCACTGCCAGTCAATATTGTTATTTGTTGGCTGTGTTAGTGACTGGTTGGGTAGGGCGGCCATGATATTTGCCCATATCGGCAGCGCACCGGTCGCACCGGTTAAGGGCAGCTTGCTGTTATCGTCGCGCCCTAACCAGACCACCGTGTTGTAATTGCTGGAAAAACCGGCAAACCAACTGTCGCGCTGTTCATCTGTGGTGCCTGTTTTGCCTGCCAATCGTAGAGCGAAGGGGAATTTATCGTAGGCGGCTCTGGCAGTTCCTGTGCTAAATACGGTTTCCATAGCAAAGCTGATTTCCTCTATATAAGCGGCATCAAAACGCTGCTCCATTTCCAGTCCATAGCGTTTGAGTGGCACACCTTTGGCTGTGTACACTTCACGAATGGCGCGTAATGGCACGACAAAACCCTCTGCGGGTATCACTTGATACAAGGCGGCCACTTCCATTGGCGACAACCCTCCTGCGCCTAACAATAAAGAAGGGACTTCATCCAATGGCGCATCAACTCCAGCACGACGTAATACGTCGATGAGTTTTTTCACACCTATTTGCAGTCCAATACGTGCTGTTGCGAGATTATAGGAGTGAGCGAGCACGTCGATAATGGCCACTTGACCATGTTGTTTCCGATCATAGTTTTGTGGCTTCCAGTAGGTGCCGTTGGCGGTCCGCCACTTTAGTGCGCTATCGTCGATTTGACTGGCCAGTGAATAGCGGCCGTTTTCCAGCGCGGTTAGAAAGACAAAGGGCTTTAGCAGCGAGCCGACTGGGCGACGAGCGTCCAGCGCACGATTAAAGCCAGGGTACTGCGGATTGCGGTCACCCGTCATTGCCAAAACTTCGCCATTTGCGGGGTTAGTTACGACCGCAGCACCTTGCAGCTTGCCATCGGCTAACGACTTATAGTTTTTTTCTAGTTTAGCGATGCCTGTTTGTAAGCTGTGTTCGACCAGCTTCTGTATCTGCGGGTCTACCGTGGTAAAAATTTGCAATCCCTCAGAAAGCAGGTCTTGATCTTTGTAATCATTTTTCAGTTGACGACGCACGAAATCCAGAAAGGCAGGGTAGATGCCGACTCGACTGGCAGCACCGTTGCCCACGTCTAATGGTTGCGCCTGCGCCCAGTCGCGCTCGCGCGCACTAATAATGCCCTGATCAAACATCACATCTAGCACCACATTGCGATGTGTTGTTGCGCGCTCAGGGTGTCGCCATGGATCGTAGTAGGAAGGGCCTTTAACAAGGGCTATCAGCAATGCCATTTGCTGCAGTCTTAACTCATCCAATGGCTGGTGAAAATAATATTGGCTTGCCAAGCCAAAGCCATGAATAGCACGATTGCCTTCTTGCCCTAAATACACTTCGTTGAGATAGGTTTCAAGAATGCTTTGCTTGCTGTAATGGAGCTCTAGGAGCAGCGCCATCCACACTTCGATCACTTTGCGCGTGAGGGTGCGCTCGGAGTTTAAGTAAAAATTTTTCACTAGCTGCTGGGTAATCGTACTGCCGCCTTGCAACATCCCGCCTGTATGGATATTGCTCCACATTGCACGTATCACGCCGCGTATAGAAAAGCCGTGGTGCTCCATAAAATAGCGATCTTCCACCGCCACCAAGCCAGCCAGCATGACCGGCGGCATCTCGGTTAGCTTGATTGGGTGGCGATCCTCATGAAGGCCAGGGAAAATACTGCCGATCAGTAATGGCTCTAAACGCAACAAACTAATGGCTTTGTTTTTTTTTGTCCCGATGATGGCGGTTACTGTGTTGTCGGAGAAATTGATTTGCAATGTACGCGAAGATTCTTTCTGGTCTGCAAAAGAAAAGCCGCGTGTCGTTATGTCGACGCTACTGCCGGTTTGGCGATACTGACCCGGCTGAGTTGGGCTTTCTGCCATTTGATAACCCAAGGTACGCAGTGCGTCGATCAGGTCTGTTGGCGATAACGCCAGCCCTTGGTATATCTCAAACGGGCGTGCGTACACCTTGGCAGGCACCGCCCAATGATGGCCTTCAAATTTTTCACGCACCACAGAGTCAAGATAAATGGATGCCAGCAGCAGTAAAGGCAGCAAGACAAGTGTTAGCTTGAGGCTGAAAAACAGGAAGCGTTTAGACAGGTGATGTTTCGCTTTTCTGGATTTTCGGGTTTTGCGCAGAGATGTATTTTTTGACATGGCGCAAGTTTACGCAGCCAATTTTTGCGCACAAGGCTTTTGTGAGACACATGCCTCACGTGAGATTTTTTTATCGCATATATAGCTAATCGCATAAACAACAAGACAGGAATACACCAATCAGATGAGCTACAGTCAAGACCTTAAAAAACGCGTGTTGTTGCATATCAAAAAGGGTAGCGGCAAGACGGAAGCAGCAGCATTATTTTCTGTTGGACGCAGTACGATCTATAAATGGCTGTCTGAACCTGATGATCATCAACCCAGCAAACCGGGCCCAAAAGACAGCCGAAAATTCAAGCGTTGTACCTTGCGTCAATTG
>JAYVJM010000028.1:0-23306 GCA_043769275.1 Cellvibrionales bacterium
CTCTGCCGTGTAAACCATTTGCTTTCTCGCCTTCATCGAAACTCTCCGCTTTGTATTTTATTGGCAAAACGGTGTCCACTTTTTGCAGCATAGGTCACGCATGCCGTTTATCACAGCGGCATAATCCGACGCGCCAAAAATAGCCGAACCTGCCACAAAGGTATCCGCGCCAGCACGAGCAATCGCTTGGATGTTGTCCAAGGTCACGCCGCCGTCCACTTCTAGGCGAATATCCAAACCGCTGGCATCAATCAGCGCACGCACCTCGCGCAACTTCAACAACGTCTGCGGGATAAAGGGCTGACCGCCAAAGCCTGGGTTGACAGACATCAGCAGCACCATGTCCAGCTTATCTAAAACATAGCGCAAGCAAGCGGGGGATGTGGCGGGGTTCAACACCAAACCGGCTTTGCAGCCGCCGTCGCGTATGAGTTGCAGCGAGCGATCAATGTGTTCGGAAGCCTCTGGATGGAAGGTGATGTAGCTCGCGCCAGCATCAATAAAGTCGCTGATAAGCCGGTCTACGGGCTTGACCATCAAATGCACATCAATGGGCGCGGTGATGCCGTAACGGCGCAAGGCTGTGCAGACCATCGGCCCGATGGTGAGGTTCGGGACGTAATGATTGTCCATCACGTCGAAATGAATAACGTCTGCACCCGCTGCCAGCACGGCATCCACCTCCGCGCCCAAACGGGCAAAGTCAGCAGAAAGAATAGAAGGGGCAATCCACAGTGTGTGCATAAGGCAATCTCAACGGCCGCATCGCCATGTTAACAGCCGCCTACAGCACAAGCATTACTGCAACTGTCGCCACGAAGTGCGGCCACCACTTAATGGATCCCTGTCTGCCTCGGCTGAACCTTCTTTCAACGTGGTAATCGGTGGTGCGGCACTGCTGGAGCCCATTACTTTTCTTTCGATCATTTTGCCGCGAGCACCCACTTGTTTCAGTATCTGGGGTGGGCTCCATACTGTGTCGCTTTCTATGCTCATCACAACAGCATCCTTGTCATCAACCTCACCGTCACCGTTGGTATCGAACACCGCTTTCCCGAGGCTGCCTCCCGTAAAGGCATTGATTTCAAACAGCGCGCTTTTGCTGCTATCGGTACAAGGGTCTGCGCCGGTTTTTGGGGTTATCGTGACAAAAATGAGGCGATCACCATGGACAATGGGCGCAGTAATGACCCGCTCACCCGCACCAGCTACGAGGCCATCTTTCGTTAAATCCAAATACCAACCCCTCCAATTCGTGTAATTTGTTTCGATACTGCTGCCTATGCGGTACGTTGTGCCCGCATCGGTCGTTCTGGTGTCTATTGTCTGCCGCCCCATCTGCGAGCGCGTCATCGTGGTGCCATTATCGAACAGGCCGTATACGGTATTGAGTAGTGGCCCGCCATCAATGGGCGGATAAGTGTTATCGCTGGTTTCAAAGTATTTCCCTGTACCAAAAAACACTAGCGTGTCACCGCCACGATCTTTCAGTGCGATGCCGCCGGTAATCGGCTGAGGCTTGTTATTGCCATTGATATCTGTGGCCGTAAACAATGGGAGCGGCGCGGCCACCGTGCCAAATGCTGTTTGCCAATTGCTGGTGCTGCTATCGCTGACATCAAACTTCCAGATATTGCCGAGCAAATCACCGCCATACACCGTCTGTACGGTTTTACCATCGGCACCCCCCAGCTTTACCTGCACACTGGACATGCCATTGGGGTTTGTAGCGCTGCCTGCTTTGGTGTCAATTTGTTTGAGCACCGCGCCGTCGCTGAGCCGTAGAATAAAAAGCTGGGCTTTATCGCCACCGCTATCGTAGCCATTGCCGACAATGGCTGCCCAATCACCGTTGGCCATGCGCCCGATCACCGGCTTGCTGAAGGTATAGCCGAGGCTGTTGTTCGTACTGGTGGCATCTACCGAATCATCATCTGCGCCGCGCTCCCATAGCACATCTCCTCCACTGTAAATACTGGTGGGGCTGGCCTCTAAGGCATAGAGAAAGCGCCCGCCAAAGCCGGCACCACCCACCACCACCGTGTGCCAAGCACCGGCCCAATAGGCATCGCCTACCGTCGGCGAGCCGTCCACAAACAAACGGTGCGGATTAGAAGACTTGCCATAATCACTTTGGGCAAACTGGAAAAGTTTATCGACGGCACCCGTGGTTTCCACGCCGGTATCCATTACGCCGTTGTTGTTGGTATCAGTAAAATCACGAAATACCCCATTGGGAATGTAGTGAACCAACATTTCCCCCTGCCCTGCATCGCTGGCATCCACGCCATGCAGCATGGCACCAGCACCAAACCAAAGCATCGGCTTGCGGGCTGTTTTGGATGTAACAAATGCGGCATAACGACTGCCTTCCGCGCCCGACAAGACACCATAACCCTCATCCGTTGCCCCCATATACTGGGCCGATGCGTTGAGGGTGTCACCCAACATGCCGTTATCGCGGTTACGCAAGCCGGCTACGGCGTTGCCTAGCAGCCAATCCACCACATCGGTACGATTGTGCAATGCAGCCTTCTGCGTCGCATCGAGCGATGCCCAATCGAAAAACGAGCCTTTTTTCGCAGGGTTCCACGTCAATGTACTCGCCGTCACATCACCTTCCGCCCAGTTGCTAACCCATACAGGTGCTGTGGTGTCAACAACGCCCGTGCCTGTATTCAGCTTGTAGGCCGTTAAGCTGCCGCTCCAGTCGTTTGTCTGAAAGCGTGTTTGGTAAATACGGTTATTGGCACTGAGGTCAGATGTGCTGGCCGACACGGTCGACATACTGAGGCTTTGTCCTATGATTTTGGCGAGCGCATCCGTCAGTGCGCTGTCCAGTTCCGCTCCGGAGCTTGTTATATAGGACTTTCCAGGCCCTGTACTGAAGGCGTGCGTGCCGGTGCCCGCGTCGGTAATGGGGATGCCGACAGGCGGCACAGCCAGCGCATTGTTTCTGGACGTGGCCAATGCAAAATGGTCGCCATCCAGACGAATGGTGAAATACAAACCGGGTGTGTTGTTATCGGCATCTGCTGTGTGCGCTGGCAAATCGCCGGTCGTGGTTTGCAACAGGCCGGTGGTTTTTGTCGTGCTGCTGCTGCTGTAGATTCCTATGCCGGTTTTTGTGATGACTTCATACATAACAGGGTCGCCTGTCTTGAGGCCGTGTCCGCTGATCTTAATGGAGCCATTGGGCAGGGTTGTGCTCTTTATCGCGATGTCTGCAGCGGGCACCTGCACGCGATTAACCAGTGGAGTCATGCGCAGCAAATCATTACTGGCTCCAAAACCGATGGTGTAAACGCCGCGGATGTTCTGTGTTTTATTGGCTCCATTGTTAGTTGGATCGTCCCAGCTAACCCCAGCCCCATCCACTCCGCCTGTTTTGTAATCTGTTTTGAAACCAGTTTCAGCCAGATCATCCAATAAGCTCTCGCCAGAGAAGGCCGAATCGTCTGCGCCATCCGAATCGTAGAGATAGCCCTCATAGAAATCGCTGGCTGGATCGCCGTCGGTTAATACAATGACGTTATTTTGTTGACAACTGTACTTAATGGGTGAGGCAGCACCCGCAAAAATGTCGTTTATAGTGGACTGTGTGCGAGCTAAAGGCGTGATATTCGTTATTGCTTTATACACTGTGTTGACCTCATTCGTCAGCGCAGCAATGTGAGCGTCATCTCCTGCAGCACAGGGCACTGTGCAGATGGTGCTCGTCGATCTGCTCGTGTCCCACAGTCGACACAAGCCTATATTCAGTGCCGATGCTTGGGTTGTTACTAGCTTATTCACTACCGTGCGCATCGTCTGCATTCGATTGATGCGTGAGACAAATGGGCTGGTGCTCATATTAAACACCAACCGGTTGGCAGCGGTGGCGCCTGACACTGCCGGGGAAAGCAGCTCATTGCGAGTGCCGTCCATAAATGTTTGGTTGAGTAAAAAATTGAAATACCTAGAGGATAGGTCTGTTCTACTGCCGTCTGCGTTGGAACCGACCGGATAACCGGCTGCATTGGGGAGCATGGTACTGCCAACTATAGCGGTATTTGCATTCGGAACCCGTCCTACACAGGCATTGACCGTGCGGTGTGTCTGACTACCCCCTGTCACGGTATAACCGTCCTTCGGATCAGGGTGGGCTGCGTTATTGGTCATGGCAGCACCCGTACCCGTGCCAATGATGCCGGTGCTGGGGTCGCACGGAACACCTGCGTGCTGAATATATCCGTCGACAGGACCGTCGAAGATATTCATAGAATATGTGCTTGCTGTCAGGCAGACCTTGCGCGTACTGTCGTAGCTTAAACACATGAACCAATCGTCGTGATATTTCTGTGCAAGGGCACTGCCGCTGGGCGCATTGATGTAGTCAGAAAAAGCTTGGCTGGGGGCTAGGTTGCTCATGGATGAGGAGTCGTCCAACATCAGCACCACATTAGGTTTCACCCCAACAGACTGAAGCAACGGGGAGCTGGCGTAGTTCCACTCTGCCAAAACTGGCACCGCTTGTGCCAAAAGTGCCAAAAACCCCAGCAAATAAACGGGCTTCAGCCAGAGAAGTGCCTTATATGCCGCTGCTTTATCTTGGAGTTCCAACATATGCCTTTCCTTTTTCGCCAATAGCTACACGCGCCCGCATCCTGCAGGAGCTCCTTGAGTGTAGTTGAGCGCGGCAGATTTATTGCGGCTACCCACCCAGCACGGGCAGCAGCAAAAAAAGCTTGATAACAATGGCGTTGGCAATATCAATAAAAAATGCACCGACCATTGGCACAATTAAAAAGGCGATGTGTGAGGGGCCAAAGCGCGTAGTAATGGCTTGCATATTGGCAATAGCAGTTGGGGTGGCACCCAGACCAAAACCACAATGCCCTGCGGCGATCACAGCGGCATCGTAGTTTTTCCCCATGACAGGAAAGGTGACAAACGTAGCGAATAACGCCATGGTTAAGGCTTGCAGGCTTAAAATCACCAGCATCGGCACAGCGAGCGCCGCCAACTCCCACAGCGCCAATGTCATCAGCGCCAACGCCAGAAACAACGACAAGCTGATATTGCCCAGCAGTGATACCGCGCGCACTTCCACATGATAAAAATCCACGCGCGCCAAGGCATTGCGCAAAATCGTGCCCACAAATAAGACGCACACAAACGTTGGCATGGACGCAAAAGTGTCCGACAGCGCGTTGGCTATGGTTTGCCCCACACTCAAGCAAATGGCGTACATCGCAATGGTTTCAATCAAGATGGACGACGTGATCAGCCGAGGTGTCTCCGGCCGCTCAGAGCTCAATACCTGCTCATCTGTTTCTATTTCAGACTTTTTGATTTTGGAGAGCAGGTGATGGGCAACAGGCCCCCCGATCAAGCCTCCAAGAACAAGGCCAAAAGTGGCGCAGGCCATGGCAACTTCGGTGGCACCGTTAAAGCCATATTGGTCGGTAAAGACCTTGCCCCAAGCGACACCCGTACCATGCCCGCCAGACAAGGTAACCGAGCCAGCCAGCAGCCCCATCAAGGGGTTGATGCCCAGTGCGTGGGCAACCGCAACACCCAAGGTGTTTTGCACAATCAACAGCGCCACAACAACAGAAACAAAAATACCGAGCTTCTTGCCGCCGCGTCGCAGGCTGGCAATATCCGCATTTAGCCCAATGGACGCGAAAAAAGTTAGCATTAGCAATGACTGCATGGTGCTGGACTCAAAATCCACCCGAATTCCAGCAAACTGCCGTAAAACCAGCAAAAAAACAGCCACAACCAGCCCGCCAACCACCGGCTCTGGAATGCTGTACTCTTTTAAAAAAGCGATGCGTTGAATTAAAAACCGCCCCAACAAAAGCACAAGAGAGGCCAGAAATATGGTGAAGTACAGATTTACATGCCAACTCATCACTCATCCTCAATCTCAATCTCAATAACGCCATTAAAGTAAAAACCTTTGTTGCCTAATACAATCTTCGATATACGCGAAAAGCCGCCTGTGCAGCACGCCTTTTGACGAGATCAGGGCAAAGTACTGTTAGCTGAATTTCTAGCATTACGACCGTTGATTAAAACTTCTCGGTGGGCAAGTCCATCACGATGTCTGCCCCACTGCGAATCACGGCATCCAAAGCATAAATTTGCGGCAGCAGCCGCGCAAAATAAAAGCGCCCAACCACATGCTCATCGGTATGTGTTAGGTTCGCTGCGAGCATTTTCAGCCACAACCAAGCGTAAGCCGTGTAACCAAAAATGTGCAGATAATCGCACGCCGCGCTGCCGCACAGATCGTCGTCACGCGGGTTTTGTTTCACGAGCCAGAGCGTCAATTCACGCAACAGCGAGCAGGCTTTTATGACGGCGCCCTCTTCTGAGGCAAAGGCTTGACCTTGCTGCGAAACGTCTTGTTCTATTTCCAGCAGGAAATCGTTCAGCCATGCACCATCGTTGGCCAGCACTTTGCGTTTGAGTAAATCTTGTGCCTGTATGCCGTTGGTGCCTTCGTAAATTTGCGCGATACGTGCATCGCGCACCAGTTGCTCTTGCCCCCATTCGCGGATGTAGCCGTGACCACCCAACACTTGCTGGCCAAGCACGCAAGCATCAAAACCCTTGTCGGTCATAAAAGCTTTGGCCAACGGTGTAAGCAACGCCACGCGCTGGGCAGCGGCAGCTTGCGTGTTGGCATCAGGGTGATGGTTGGCAGTATCCAACTGCAAACCAACGTACACAGCAAAAGCGCGCCCCGCTTCGTTGTAGGCACGTTGTGTGAGCAGCATACGCCGCACATCGGCATGCTCAATAATGGGGTCTGCTATGCCCGTTTTGTTGACCGCGCCATGTGCTGCGCGCCCCTGCAAACGCTCTTTGGCATAGCGTACAGCGCACTGGTACGACATTTCGCCACAGCCAATGCCCTGTAAGCCGATAGACAAGCGCTCGTAATTCATCATGGTAAACATCGCGTTTAGTCCCTGATGCGGCTCACCTACCAGCCAGCCGCTCGCGCCGTCAAAATTCATAACGCAGGTGGCAGACGCTTTGATACCCATTTTGTGTTCGATAGAGCCGCAAGACACGGCGTTACGCACACCTAAACCGCCGTCGGCGTTAAGCAGAATTTTCGGCACCAAAAACAGCGAAATGCCTTTGGGCCCTGCCGGCGCGTTAGGCAAGCGCGCTAGTACAAGATGCACAATGTTGGATGTCAGGTCATGCTCGCCGCCGGTGATAAAAATCTTGGTGCCGCTGATGTTGTAACTGCCGTCGGCTTGCGGCTCGGCTTTCGTTTTCAAAATACCCAAATCAGAACCTGCATGCGGCTCCGTCAAACACATAGAAGCAGCCCATTCGCCGCTATAAAGTTTGGGCAGCCAACGTTGTTTCAACGTGTCGCTGGCGTGCGCGTTAATTGCCATGGCTGCACCAGCGGTCAGCACCACATAAAGCGTGAAGGAATTATTGGCGCTGTAGAGCATTTCCTCAAACAGTACCGTGAGCATTTTCGGCAAGCCTTGGCCGCCGTAGTGCGGGTCGCCGCCTAGGCTTGTCCAACCGCCCTTCATCATGACCGCGTAGGCTTCTTTAAAGCCTTTTGGGGTTGTAACTGCGCCGTCTTTTATTTGCGCGCCGTCTTCATCACCGCTGCGATTGAGCGGGTACAGCACCTCAGCGGCGATGCGCGCACCTTCGTCCAAAATAGCATCGACGGTGTCGGCATCAATTGCGCTGAAGGCGGGCATTTGCGCCCAATGCCGCTGGGCGTGGAAAACATCACTCAAAAGAAAACGCATGTGCTGCAACGGGGCTATGTAAGACATAAAAAACCTTTAACGTGCATGAAATAACGTTTTCCGTTCGCGGTAAACCTGTCGAACCACAACAACCCTTCGACAGGCTCGGGGTAAACGGATTAAATGCGTAGCGTCTGTTTTAAAAGAAAAAATGATCTTCCGGCATTGCCATCAAACAAGCCGCACCCCCGCGCAAAGCGCGCAAGTGCGCCCCAGCACGCGGCAACAATCGCCGGAAATAAAAGCGCGCCGTATGCACTTTGGCTTGATAAAAGCCACCGCTCGTGTCGCCCTTCGTGAGTGCGAGTTTTGCTGCCTGCGCCCATAACCACGCCTGCGTGATGTAGCCGCTGTACATCAAATAATCAACAGAAGCCGCGCCGATTTCATCCATATTTTGCATGGCCATGCCGCCCAGTTCCGCCGTGAGCGCCCGCCACTCCGTAGACAGAGCCGCCAACGGCTGACAGAACTCCTGCATCGAAGCATCGCTATTGGCCGCACAAAAACGGTCGATATCATCCAAAAAGCCGTGCAGCACCACACCGCCATCTTTCAACACTTTTCTGCCGATCAAATCCAACGCCTGAATGCCGGTAGTGCCTTCGTACAGCATCGAAATGCGCGAATCACGCACGTTTTGCTCCATGCCCCATTCAGCGATGTAACCGTGGCCGCCAAATACCTGCACGCCGCAATTAGCCGCCTCAAAACCCGTTTCAGTGATAAACGCTTTGGCGATAGGCGTGAGCAGCGCCAAACGCGCCTCCGCTTGCTGGCGTGCTTTTTCGTCTGGGCTGTGCTGCTGCACGTCCAGCTCGCGCGCCAAATAATGCACCAACATGCGGCCGCCTTCGGCAAACGCTTTGGCAGTGAAAATCAATCGGCGCACGTCGGGGTGGTCGATGATGGCATCGGCAACGCCGCCTGGGTTTTTAACGCCGGAAATAGACCGCATCTGCAAGCGGCTTTTGGCGTAATCCAACGCGCCCTGAAAGCCCCGCTCAGCGTGTGCAACACCCTGAATAGCAGTGCCCAAACGCGCCGCATTCATAAAGGTAAACATGCAGTTCATGCCGCGATTAGGCGCGCCAATCAGCCAGCCAGTGGCTGCATCAAAATTCATCACGCAGGTAGCGTTGCCGTGTATGCCCATTTTGTGTTCGATGGAACCGCAAGACACTTTGTTGCGCACACCCGCATTCCCAGCGGCATCTGGCAAGCGTTTTGGCACGATAAACAAGGAGAGGCCTTTGGTGCCTGCAGGGGCATCTGGCAAGCGCGCCAACACAATATGGATGATGTTATCCGTCATGTCGTGCTCGCCGGCCGAGATAAAAATTTTGCTGCCGGTGATTTTGTAACTGCCGTCGGCTTGTGGATGAGCCTGTGTGCGCGCCAAACCGACATCGGAACCCGCCTGCGGCTCGGTTAAGCACATAGTGCCACTCCAGTGACCCGACACCAGCTTCGTGAGATAGATGTCTTTCTGTTCCGTTGTACCGTGCGCCAACACGGTTTGCGTCGCACCGAAGCTCAAGCCCGGATACATCGCCCATGCCCAGTTGGCTTGCCCTAGCACTTCATTCAGCAAGATGCCGACCGATTCCGGCAAGCCCTGCCCGCCCATAGCCACCGGTGCCGACAACGCCGGCCAGCCACCCGCCACAAACTGCGCGTAGGCTTCCTTGAAGCCGGTGGGCGTGATGACACCGTCGGCGTGCCACGTACAGCCTTCGCTGTCTCCCACACGATAAAGCGGCACCAGTTGCTCTTCGCAAAAGCGCGTTAGCTCATCGAGGATGGCATCAAGCATCGACTCATCGACATCTTTGCAGTCGGGTAGTGTTTGGTAGAGGGCGGGGAAATCGAAGAGCTCATTTCGCACGAAACGAATGTCACGAGTGGGCACACGGTATGTAGACATTACGGTCTCCTTCAAACAGCCGGGGGGGGGGGTAAATGCTGAGCCGATGCTACTACAAAAGATTGCTAGGAGGCAGACGAGCCATTTGCAAACACAACAGAGGAGGAGAGAAATACATGGCGGTGGGTATTGCTACACCTGCGTATTGGACATTAAACGACGCTTTTCCCTGTCCCAATCTTTCTCTTTTTCCACCTCGCGCTTATCGTGCTCGGCTTTGCCTTTCGCCAGCGCAATTTCGCACTTCACTAAATGTTTTTTCCAGTACACCGCCGTACATACACAGGTATAGCCCTTTTGCTGGATGGCCGCGAATATTTGCACGATTTGCCGGTCTTTTAGCAGCAACTTTCGCGTGCGGGTAGGGTCGGTGACGAAATGCGTGGAAGTGCAAGGCAGCGGCGGAATATGCGAGCCCAGCAAATAGGCTTCGCCATCTTTGATAAGCACGTACGAATCCACCAACTGGCATTTGCCAGCACGCAGGCTTTTGACCTCCCAACCTTGCAACACCATGCCCGCCTCAAAACGCTCTTCGATAAAATAATCGTGGCGCGCTTTTTTATTGAGGGCGATGGTGGAGGATGTATCTTTGCTTTTAGGTTTGCTCATGCGCGCAGTATAGGGGGCGGGCGGGCGGGCTCCAAGCGGCAAAGTCAGCATGGGCTGTTGGGATTTCGACTTATTCAAAGCGGCCATTTCAAGATAATTTTCTTTGCGCTTAAAGATAATATATTCGCTTAACAGCCATAATCAATTGATTATATTCATGTAACTCTGCTAAATTAGAGTTATCAAAAAAGTGTATTAAAGATAACTATCGCCATGTCTGTATTTAATCACCACGACTTAAGCCTGCTGCATCCCTCCTTTGACTCCCCATTGGTCGATGCGGTGACTGATCTGGAGCACTTACGGCGACTGCATCTGCAGGGCACAACCCCGCCTGAAGTGTTTTTTCAACTGAAACACATCTTCCATATACTCGAATGTTTGGGATCCGCCCGTATCGAAGGCAATCACACCACGCTGGCTGACTACGTCGAAAGTACGTTGGATGACAGCCCGCAAGCGCACTCTGAGCCAATCATGGAAACGGACAATATTGAAAAAGCCATGAGGTACATCGATGAGAGAATCCATTCCGGCGGTGAGCTGACAGAAATGTTTATCCGTGATCTGCACACGATAACCGTGACGACGTTAAAGCGGGAAGGCGATGCCACGCCCGGGGCTTACCGGCAAACGCAGGTAAGCATTGCACAATCAGAACATTTGCCGCCCGAATTTATTCTGGTGCCGCAATACATGCAGGAACTGGTTGCGTTCATCAACCACGACGACCCACCTAAATACGCGCTTATCAAGGCGGCACTGGCGCACCACCGTTTTGGCTGGATACACCCGTTTGGCAACGGCAATGGTCGCGTGGCGCGACTGCTAACCTACGCCCTGTTGATTCAATATGGCTTTAATGTCAAAACCGGCGGCAGATTACTCAATCCAACGGCGGTATTTTGCAACGATCGCGACAAGTACTACACCATGCTGGCACAGGCGGATACCGGCACGCCAGCAGGGTGCGAGGCGTGGTGCGTGGTGCATTTACGTCCTGCAAGGCTTACTGACCGAATTGCGCAAGGTCGATCAATTAACAGACTTCGATTATTTGAGAAGCAAAATATTGACACCCGCACTGGCTTACGCCAAAGAAAGAAAGCTGATTACCCCAACAGAAACGGACATCCTGCACATCGCAGCTCAAGCGGGTATCGCCAAGGCAATTGATTTAGCGGCAGCCATGCCCGCTTTGTCGAAATCGCAGTGCACCTATCAAATCAAAAAACTGGTCAATCAAAAAATGCTTCGTCCTATTAAAGAGGGCGCACGTCAGTACACTGTCGGATTCAGCAACAGCTACCTGATACGCGGCGTTGTACACGCCCTGTCAAATGAAGGTTTTGTCCCCGCCGTGCTGAATAGACCGGAAAACTAAACCATGCCCATCACCCACATCGCCAAAAGCGCGCTTCTGCCTTACGCCGCCGACAATCTGTTTGATTTGGTGAACGATATAACCGCCTACCCGCAATACATGGAGGGCTGTGTAGGCGCACACATTGTGCATACGCAGGGCGATGTGATTGAGGCTCGCTTAGACCTTGCCCGTGCAGGCATCGAGCAGTCATTTGTTACGCGCAACCGCCTGATGCGGCCGCACAGTATTGTGATGGAGCTGGTAGAAGGGCCGTTTCGCACGCTAAACGGACATTGGCAGTTCAAAGCGCTCGCGCCCAGTGCCTGCAAAGTATCACTGGACCTGCAGTTTGAAATAGATGGCCGTCTGGCCAAGCTCGCTGTGGGTTTGCTGTTTGCCAGCGTGGCAAACACACTGGTGGATTCGCTCTGTAAACGCGCACACCAGTTGCACGGCGGGCACCTAAATTTAGCGTGTTTGCCGCAATGAAGACGCTGATTCCTGTCGAAGTCGCCTATGCATTGCCAAAACAGCAGCGCGTATTCACGCTGGATGTTGAACTTGGCTGTACAGCACGGGCGGCCGTATTAGCCTCGGGCGTGCTGGCAACCTTTCCCGACATTGATATCGAAACCGCGCGAATGGGTATTTTTAGTCAATTATTGGACGATGCAGGCAGCTACGTGCTTTCAGCAGGCGAGCGCGTTGAAATTTACCGGCCGCTGCTGATTGACCCCAAAGAAGCACGGCGTTTACGTGCGGCAAAAGCCAAACTTAACTAGCGCACGCCTGTGGCGGCTGATTGGCCGAGTGGGCGCTCCGTACATCAACGCGATCGTGAACGTTACGAATAATCGCACACGCCGCGCGCGTACACTGGCCACACTCGGTACCCACACCCAAGCGGCGACAAATAGCGCGCCCGCTGCCGTGCGAATCAATCGCCGCCTTACGCAAGGCGTTTTCAGAAATTGCTTTACAAACACAGATATACATCAAATACAAATCAAGTTAAACGACGCACGCACATAATATTGCTAACAAGAATCATTATCAACAACAAAAACAGGAAAGTCGTTTGTTATCTTTTCGCGTATCCTGCTACGCAAGGAAAACATCAGGTCTACTTATGCATGTAAACGCAGACAACGCTTCGCCAAAACAGAAAACCAAACACCCGCAGCTCATACAGTGGGGCGGCATTGCGGCCATCGCGGTGGCACTGATATTGATCGTGATAAAACTGCTGGCGTGGCTGATGAGTGGCTCGGTGAGCGTGCTGGCCTCGCTGATTGATTCCGGCATGGACAGCGCGGTTTCTGTCGTCAATTTCATTGCCATTCGCTACGCACTCACGCCCGCCGACGATGAACACCGTTTTGGGCATGGCAAAGCAGAACCGATAGCCGGCTTGGTGCAGGCGGCGATCATCATGGCCTCAGCAGGATTTTTACTGCTGCACGCCGTGCAGAAAATCTTACATCCACAGCCGATTGAACATACCCACCTTGGTTTAATCGTGATGGGTGTATCGCTGCTGCTAACCATCGCTCTCGTGGCTTTTCAAAAATACGTGGTGCGCACAACCGGCTCAACCGCCATAGAGGCCGACTCACTGCACTACACCAGCGACATATTGGCCACAGCCGCCGTAATTGTGGCACTGGTGGCCGCACAACAGGGCTATGACAATGTGGATGCCGTGTTGGGTTTGGTCATCGCCGTGTTTATTGCCAGTAGTGCTTGGAAAATTGGCGCGCAGTCTTTGCGCCTGCTACTCGACCAAGAGTTGGGCCCCGAGGTATGGGAAGCCGTAGCGCAAATTGCCAACAACAACCCCGATGTGCGCGGTTATCACCAACTGCGCACACGGCAATCGGGCTACATGATTTTTATCCAGCTTCACCTTGAATTAGATAAACACATGCCGCTGCTACAAGCCCACGCCATCACGGAAGAAGTGGAGCAAGCACTGCGCGAACGCTACCCCAATGCCGACGTGTTGATTCATACAGACCCCGTGTAAACGCCGTTTGTAGTGAAGTAAAACCGTTCGCGGTGAGCTTGTCGAACCGTGAAAAACGGCGAGAATAAAACAGCCCCCTTGCACAAATAAAAAAACAGAGTAGTTTTCTAAATACAGCCTATATTGACTGTGGTGTAGGTCGGCGGCAGTGGTTGTCTGATTTCGCTTATCACGCTTACCCACGGAACACAGAGTGATGCCACCCACGCATTGGCTGGCTCACAGTGAGGACTGCTGCTATTTTTAATATCAGTAGACCAAACAACACACAACAGGAGATGGTCATCATGACAACCGCAGGAGCACACATGTTAACCCCTAAAAAAAACGCAATAAGCGAACCGTCTTTTAGCGCACAGTCAACAGCCTCACAGCAAGGTTTCACCATGATCGAATTGATCATGGTGATCGTGATCATCGGCATATTGGCGGCGTTTGCGCTGCCGCGCTTTGCCGATTTAGGCTCCAGCGCCCGCATTGCGAGCTTAAATGGCGCTTTGTCAGCCGCACGTTCCGCTGCATATATTGCGCACTCGGCGCAGTTGGCAGCGGGGGCAGCGGCCAACGCATCCGTCACGCTGGAAGGAACCGCCATCACCATGATAAGCGCCTACCCCACAGCCAATGCGGCGGGCATTTTGGCGGCGGCTCAGTTAAGCTCTGAATTTAGCATCACAGGTGGCGGTGCCTTGGTAACATCCGTCTTGACGGTACAAGTGGCCAGCGCAACAACACCGGCGAACTGTTCGTTTACCTACAGCGCAGCGGCGGCAAATGCCACCCCCGTGTTTAGTGCACCACTGACAGCAGGCTGCTAACCCGAGGGGCTTGGCCAAATAAATTCCCACATTGGATCGCCGTTCATGCCGAGCCTATCGAAGTACGCCACTCGATAAACGCAGGGTGAACGGATGGTTTTTTCAACACGGGAAGTTATGCACTCAAAGGCTAAGCACAACGACATGGAAGCGTTGTCATGAGCATAAATTTCCACACCGCATGTCCGGCGTGCACATAATGACCGCCCTGTGCCGCCATGCTGGCTTCACCCTTGTTGAGCTGGTGATGGTAATCGTGCTCATTGGCGTGTTAATGGCATCGGCTTTACCGCCATTTTTTAACGTGGATGAGTACCAAGCGCGTTTTGTGTACGACGAATTATTGGCAGCGGCGCGGTTCGGTCGTCAAGCGGCAGTGGCCTATGGTTGCCCAACGCGGCTTGTTGTCACCACCACCAGCTTTCGCCTGCTACGCGATGATAATTGCCTCATCGGCGGCGCAGCCGTGTTTAGCAACAATCTTGTCGTACACCCCACCGGCGACACGGCCGCCTTTAACCGCACAAGCTTGCCCAGCGGTGCAAGCCTCTCCGCCGCGACAGTAACCTTCTTAGAAAACGGCACAGCCGACGGCAACTACGCGATTAGTGCCTGCGGGCGCACAATCAACATTACAGGCGCGACCGCGTATGTGCGCTGAGAAAAACGCCTACGCCACCACTTGGCCATGCAAAACGGGAAAAAGCGACGTTTGTGTTCGCCCTCAGCACGGCTTCACCTTGGTGGAGCTGGTCATCAGCATCGTGATTCTCGGCATCGTGTCGGTTGGTTTAATGGCCACACAAGCCTCGATCGCCAACAGTAGTGCAGACCCAATGCTCTCACGGCAATCGCAAGCTATCGCCGAGGCGTATATCAATGAAATAGTGGCGCGTAACTACCTTGATCCCAGCACGGGCACGGTTTGCCCCAGCGCCCCCGCCAGCCGCAACCTGTATGACAACGTATGCGACTATGCCGGCTTGCCCGATACCGTCGTGCGCGATGAATTTGGCACAGACCTAGGATTCACAGGCTACAGTGTTTCCGTCACGGTCACGCCCTCTGCCACACTTAACGGCCTGCCCAGCGCCGATGTTTTGCTGGCTCACGTTGTAGTAACAGACCCGCAAGGGCAGACCAGCTCGTTGAGCGCGTATCGGACGAGGTATTGATATGCGTTCACACAAAAGACGCTGTTTGAACACCGAGTGTGTAATGGGGGATGTGCTGTCTGTGCACGGCAAGGATGCCTTTTCCCTTCGTCTATGGATGGGCGCACGCTGCGTCAGTACATCCTCCATTACACACTTGATTAGCCGGCACTTGATCGGCAAACGCAACCCGCAGCATGGCTCCACCTTGGTTGAACTCATTATCGTGATGGTGATAGTGGGCATTTTGGTGGCCAGTGCCGGCATGTTGTTTTTAGCACCCATGCGCGGTTATATCGACTCAAGTCGCCGTGCGATGTTGGTTGACTTGGCCGACACCAGCTTGCTGCTCATGCAGCGCGAATTGCGAGCGGCGCTGCCCAATAGCGTGCGCATCACCGGCGACACACTGGAGTTTGTGCCGATTGCGTATGCCGGCCGCTACCGTGCCCAACCGGTCGGCGATGTGCTGGACTTCACACAGCCAGACAGCAGTTTTAATGCGTTTGCGGCCAATGTGCCAGACTTAAGCAGCACCCGCTTGGTGGTGTTTCCGGCCGATGCGCCCAGCATTTACGGGGGCGGCAGCGCCATCATGACACCAAGCACAACCACCTTGAGCCATACAGACGGCGCGTCAGAAGACACCATTACGTTATCTAGCCCCTTCCAATTTGACTACAGCTCGCCCGAACAGCGTTTTTATGTGGTGACGGAACCGGTCAGTTACGTCTGCGATGAAAACGGCGGCACAGGTACCGGCACCATCACACGCCATAGCGGTTACGGTTTTTCCGTAACGCAAAGCACCACACCCGCTGGCACTGCAGACCCCTTAACCGACTATGTCGCAAGCTGCGCGTTTACGTACAGCCCCAGTGCAGGCGGGCGCAGTGCCGTCGTGAGCCTGGCTTTATCGCTACGCGATAGCAGCAGCGGCGAGCAAGTGAAACTGATGGAACAGGTGCAAGTTGACAATGTGCCGTAAAAACTTGGCTAAATATAACCTCCCGTTCGTGGTGAGCTTGTCGAACCATGAACAGCCACTCGCCTCCTTCGACAGGCTCAGGCCGAACGGCAACGTCATGGCGAAAGGACAACCTGCCAATTCGAAAAGTTATTGTTGGTCAAACGCTAAAAAGCCGCGGCGATATAACGCATTCTCACCTTTTTCTAAACAGCGTGGTTTTACTTTGGTATGGGCGATTTTTCTGGTGATTGTGGGGGGGCTGATTTCCCTATTTATGACACGCATCGCCAGCGTACAGGCAGGCGGCAATAATCTAGCACTCAACAGCTCACGCGCCTTGCGTGCCGCACGCGCAGGGGTGGAATGGGCGGTTAATCGCACCGCACCGCCCACCAGTGCCTGCGCTGCCAGCACCAGCTTTACACTCACACAGGCCGATTTAAACGGCTATAACGTCACAGTGACATGCAGTGCCTCAGTCTATACTGAAGGTGCATCGACGTTCACGTCATATAACATTGTAAGCGCTGGCGCTATCGGGACTTATGGTGTGAGTGCCGATTATGCCTATCGGCAAGCCAACGTATTGATCTGGAGATGATTGCCATGAACCGGTCGACTAGATTGTACGGGCTACTGCTGCTGACTTCTCTACTGGCCTTGCCTGCACAGGCGGCTTTGGTAGGTTATTGGCAATTTAATGCCGCGAGCGGCACCAGTGCTGCCGACAGCAGCGGCGCGGCTCACCCGGGCATCCTCACCAATATGGCAACACCTTCCGTATGGGTAGCCGGCTATAATGGCAACGCGCTGAATTTTGATGGCGTAAATGATTTCGTCAGCGTGGCCGATCATGCGGATGTGGATATGTCGACGGCTTTTACTTTTTCTGCTTGGATCAAAATCACCAGCCTGCCCAGCGGCGCAAACCTACGCACAATCATTTCCAAAAACACCAACTACGCGGTACACGTCACCAGCACCGGCGCCATTAACTGGCGTTGGCAAAACAGCAGCAGCGTGGCGCGCACGCTCGTTTCGCCAGCGGGAAAGGTCGTGGCAGGAACATGGGTACATGTGGCCGTGCGTTACGCGTCTGGCGCACAAGCCATTTTCATCAACGGCGTTTCGGTGGCCACCAGCACCTATAGCGAAACGCTAAAAGTGAACACTAACCCCCTGTTGATTGGCCAAAATTTCGGCAACACCAACCGGTTTTTGGGCTTAATCGACGACGTACACCTGTACAACAACGCCCGCACGGATGCCGATCTCACCGTAGCGGGCGGTGCGCTGCCGGCCTGCAAAGCAGGTGCCTTTGGCGACGGCCTGCAAAGCCATGTGGCGGGCGGCTCTATTACCTTAAGCAACAATGCACAGGTGATAAATGCCATCGACCCTGTATTGCCGAGCAGTTCTGGCACGGTGACATCGGGATCGTCAGGTTGCGGCACCACGGCCTGTACGGCCAGAGGCACTCCGGCAGCCATCTTTAACCCGGGACCCTTTCCCAGCACAAGCGGGTTCGCCACCAATGTAACTGTATCCAGCGGTGGCAGTGCCACGCTGGGTTCGGCGGGAAACCAGTACAACAGTATCGTTGCGGACAATAACGCGACCCTCGTGTTTAGCGGACAAACATCGTGGTATATCAACAGCCTGACCCTAAACAATGGCGTTACTGCCAGCTTTGCTCCAGGCAATTACTGGATACGCAATTTAAGCATCGGCAATAACGCCATCATCAATGTCACCGGCTCTGGTACCGTGCGTTTGTATATCGGCACATCGGCCACCATCAGTAACAATGCACGGATAAACAGCCCTTCATCTGGCTCCACCGGCACGGTCAGTCAATTATTTATCTACGGTTATAACGACCTCATAATTGACAATAACGATACCGTCAGCGCAATCATTTACGCCGTAAATAATCTCACGCTGAATAACAATGCCGCCGTGTTTGGTGCCGCCAGTGCCGCCAACATAACCATGAACAATAACTCTATATTTACTTACGATGCCACCGGCATTGTGGACATTGACCTCGGCGGCGGTTGTGGCGGCACCGTGCCGGCTGCCAGTGCCTTGACGCTGACGGCCGCCAGCAGCGCCAGCACCTGCGGTTCGCTGCCGGTTACCTTAGCCGCCGTTGACAGCACCGGCGCACTGGTCACCGACTACACCGGCACCGTCACACTCAGCACCTCCAGCGGCCACGGCACATGGAGCGCCAGTGCGGCCAGCGGCACACTCACCGCCGGCGCAGATACAGGCGGAGCCACCTACACGTTTGTCGCCGCCGACAATGGCGATGCTGTATTTAACCTCAGCAACGTCCACGCCGATGACCTCACCATTACAGCCAATGACGGCACGTTGAGTATTACCTCGTCTAGCATAGGCTTCCGTGACAACATCTTTGCTATCACCAGCGTCGACCCGCTGGGCAGCGACATCGTGGCCGGACGCGACCACGCAATGAAGGTCGGCATGTGGCAAAAAGACCCCACCACCGGCGTATGCAGCGTGGCGACTAATTACACCGGCAGCAAAAATCTAAAAGCGTGGATTGCCCGCGTAGCCGGAACAGACCCGGGCGGAACCGCGCCCACAATAGGCGCACTCAGTCTGCCGTCCAGCCTGCCCGCTGCAAATTACACTGCCACCTTCACCAGTGGCACGCACACCTTCAATTTGAGCAGTACGGATGTGGGCAAATACGCCATCAATTTTCAAGATGACAGCCTAACGTTCACCAATCGCAGCATCACCGGCTCCAGCAACATCTACGTGGTGCGGCCCTTTGGTTTTGCCGTCGATTTCTCTGGCGACCGCGCCACGAACGGCACCGGCGGCAGCTCTTACGCCAACGATGCCACAAAAACGCCGACTTTCGCCAAAGCTGGCCAAGCCTTCGCCACTACGGTACGCGCCGTTACATGGCAAGCAGCAGATGACAGCAACGGCGACGGCCTGCCCGATGCCGTCAGCAACCTTTACAACAACGGCACCACCGCCGCCTTTAATGCCGGCACCACGCTCTCGGCCAACCTAGTGGCACCGGTGGGCGGAACCCTCGGCACACTGGCGAATACAGCCCTCACCGGCTTCAGCGGCGGCGCAAAAACCGCTGCGCCCGCGCCCACTTACAGCGAAGTTGGCATCATCAACGTCACAGCCACCAGCAGCGCGTATTTAGGCGGCACGGTTAACGTGAGCGGCACAGCCTTGAATGTGGGGCGTTTTTACCCCGATCACTTTGCCGTCGCCAGCTCCCTTATTACCCCGTTTTGCAGCACGGGTACGGCCTTCACGTATATCGGCCAGAGCTTCCCTGCCAGCTTCACGCTGCGGGCGGAAAACGCCAGCAACGCGCTCACAACGAATTACGTGTCGAGCGCCACAGCCAGTGCCAACTTCGCCAAATTAGCCCCCAGCACACAAATGGGCTACGCGGCAGCAGACACCACCGTGGCACCAGCCACCAGCCTAACTTCACGCCTACAAACCAACAGCAGCACCGGCAGCTGGCCCACCGTGAGCGGTAGCGGGCGCGGCAGTGCGGCGATCAGTGCCAACTTTGCCTTGCAGCGTTTAAGCGGCACAAACGGCGGCACGAAGGTCAGCGGGCCCTATGCCAACTTTGCAACTGGCATTAAACCGGTCGACAGCGACGGCGTAGCCTTGGCGAGTTTTGATCTAGACACCGATGCCAACTCGATCAATGACGCCAAAATACTGGGCGTGATGGCCGAACGTCACGGTCGTTTGGTGCTAGATAACGCCGTGGGCTCCGAACTGGCCGCACTGCCGATACCTACACGGCTGGAGTATTACAACGGGCCAACCATCGGTTTCGTTTTGAATAGCGACGACGACGCGGTGGTGGGTTCTGCCGCCAGCCTTAGTGCGGCCAGCTTCAGCTTAAGCGGCTTTGGCGGCAACTTGAGCAATGGCGAAACCGCCTTAACTTACAGTGCAGGGTCTGCGGGTCGGCCTAGTTTGAGCTTGTCGGCACCAGGCAACGGCAACAGCGGATCATTGAACGTCACAGGCGCGTTAGTCCCTGCATGGCTGCGCTTTGACTGGAACACCGCTACAGCGGGCGACGATTTGCCGAATTCACACTCGGTATTTGGTGCTTACAACGGCGTCGCGCCGGTTATTTATCGGCGTGAAACGTATCGTTGATCCCAGAAAAAACCATTGAACGATGCAAACCCCTCGATGCGCCCGCTGTGTGGGTTACTTAGGGCGAGCGGGTTTTCAAGCAATGGGTGATTTTCCGCTCGCGCTGAGTAGTGCGATTTTTCACACGTATCGAAGCATAAGCAAGACAACAACTGCTTTTTCTAGGATAAAACCAGGGTGCGCCGCTACTGCCATCGCTTTTGCCATCGCACCATCACTGCCACTCTGCTTTAATGCGCCCTCTGCCTCTGCCGCCGACGCACCCAAAAGACAGCCTGTGCTACGAGTTAAACACCCCATTTTTTTTGCGTTAGCGCTCGCCGGTTGCGGCTTTACCGCGTTCGCCCACATTCCCGCTGACAAAACGGTATTAACGCAAGCACTGCAACAAAAAGCCGTGTTTTTGATCACCTTGCGCGAACTGTGTGACATAGAGTCTGGCAGCCGTGACGTCGAAGGCTTGGATCAAATTACCGCCCTGCTGACCAAACAATTCAAAGCACTGGGCGGCACGCTTAAGGTGATAGATCACGGTGAAGTGCCGCTACTTCTAAACGGCAAACCAGAGCGTGTAGGCAAAACCGTGCTCGCCACGTTTACAGGTAGCGGCACAAAAAAAATCCTGTTACTTGCGCACATGGACACGGTTTATCCACGCGGTTCCTTGGCAAAGCAGCCGTTTCGCATAGATGGCGACCGCGCCTACGGCTTGGGAGTTGCTGATGACAAACAGGGTATTGCCGTTATTTTGCACACATTAGCCATTTTAAAATCCATAAAATTTTATGACTACGGCACGATCACCGTATTGATTGACGGCGCGGAGGAACTCGGGGCGCCTGGTGCGCGCACGCTGATAAGTGAGTTAGGAAAAACGCATGATGTGACGCTTTCTTTTGAATCTTCACGCGTGCAATTAGACAAAATTTCACTGGCAACCGCCGGTATCGCCGCACTCAGTCTCAATGTAACCGGCAAGGCTGCACATGCCGGTGTTGCACCCGAACAAGGGGTCAATGCGCTGGATGAGCTGGCCTACCAAATTCTACACATGCGCGATTTATCTGAGCCTGCTCGTGGCATAAAGCTGAACTGGACGCTAGCGCAAGCAGGCACTGCACGCAATGTCATTCCCGCCTATGCACAGGCGCAGGCTGATGTGCGTGTGCTGAAAGTTGCAGATTACGCCCGCATCGAAAACCAAGCACGAGAACGCATCCGAAAAAAACTTATTCCCGAAACGAAGGTAGAGCTGGTTTTTGAGCGGCGAATGCCGCCTCTGGAAGCGTCAGATGCCTCACTGACTTTGGCGCGCCATGCGCAACTAATCTACCGCGAACTCGGCAAAGACTTGGTGGTAGACACACAAGCCGAAGGCGCTGGAACCGATGCCGCCTACGCGGGGCTTGCCACTAAAAATGCCGTGATTGAGCGGCTGGGTTTACAAGGCTACGGAATGCATTCAACGAACAGCGAATACGTGTTGATTGACAGCATTGCGCCACGCCTGTACTTAACAACACGATTGATTATGGACATCGCACAAAACAAAACGTTTTAGCGGACGAGCAAGCATGTCAACACTAGAAAAATTTGAGGACGAATTAGCGCACGGCCTAGTTTTCGTGCTGCGTATGCTGCGTTTTTTCTGTTACGCAACGGCACTGCTTCTGTTGGGTTTAATTCCTAGCGTGCTGGGGTTTTATTTCATTGAAGACAAACCGTTTTTGCAGTCGCTGCTTAACGCGATCTCCATTATCGGCTCTGTCTCGCTGCCTTATTCACCGCAAAGCGAAGTGGGTTTGTTATTCATCGCCATTTATAGCTTGTTGATTGATACGCTTTTTTTAGTGGCCGTAGGACTGCTGGTCACGCCGGTTATCCACCGCATTTTGCACAAGTGGCATCTGGAAAAAGAGGAGTAATACCCATCGTCATAAAACAGCCTATACACTTGAGCCGTTCGCCCTGAGCTTGTCGAAGGGCTGCTCATAGTTCGACTCCTTCGACAGGCTCAGGACGAGCGGAAACATCACCACGAACGGGAAGTTATTGTTAGCCAATCCTCATTGGCTCTTTTTCAATAATTGCCGAAGAACATGCGCAAGCGCCACCATGCAGCCCAGCGCAACAAACAGCCATCCCAGCGGGATAAGGCCGAAGGGTTCATGCAGCACGCCTTCGCTATCTACTGTCGAGCCTATAAACACGAAGGCTATCCAGCAGCCCAAGCCAATAGCCAGTAGTAGCAGGCTAATTTTGAGCATAATACTATTTGCTAAATACTGAAAACTCACGCCATCACCCCCCAATCAAAAACCGCCCCACCGGATTTTTCCACATAAAATTCATAATGAATTTCATCTGGTCGAGCTTTTTCTGATCGTGCGGGTAACCGGTATCAAAACCGCCGTAACGGCCTACCAAAATCGGCATCGCACGCGCAAAACCACGT
>JAYVJM010000029.1:0-11716 GCA_043769275.1 Cellvibrionales bacterium
GCCAGTTACTGTTTCTGCCACCCTATTCTCCGCCTCTTAATCCTATTGAAAAACTCTGGGCTAATCTCAAGCGTTTTTGGAGAAACCGCGCAAATATGAACTTGGATGAAATGATTGTTTCGTCTATTTGTTTGTGTAATTAACTATATCGGTGAGGAACAACGAAAAACGCCGAAAACTTTCTAATCCCATGCATACAAAGGCACCTCGCTTACTAGACAATGGAAGCAATTAGACTGCCTATTAACGCATTTGTTCCAAGTATTTTCTGCACGTTTTTTAGCTTGGAAATACCTGCGCGTCAAAACTCTGCCCACTCACACCAATGCTGTCGGCACTCATCAAATACAGCCACAATGGCATGAGGCTATCTGCGTCTGGGTTTGTGTCGGGGTTTTCACCCGGATAAGCCACCGCACGCATCCTTGTTCGTGTAGCCCCTGGATTGATCGCGTTGACGCGCACAGTTGACACGCCATCAAGCTCATCTGCCAGCACTTGCATTAAACCTTCCACTGCAAATTTGCTCACCGCGTACGCACCCCAAAAAGCGCGCCCCACCCTACCTACCGATGAACTGGTGAAAACCACACTGGCATCCGCTGCTGTGTTCAGTAGAGGGAGCAGCGCATGTGTGAGCAAAAAAGCCGCGTGTACATTCACCTGCATAACTTGCTGCCAGCGATCTGGGCTGTAGTCGGCTACCGCCGTGCGCGTGCCCAACAGTGCCGCGTTGTGCAGCACGCCATCCAGCCTGCCCAGCTCGCTCTCAATCGTTTCAGCCAGTTTCCCCGCGATATCTTCGGTTAAATACTGTAAATCCTGCACAAAAATCAACGGCTCTGGATGGCCTGCTTTGACAATTTCGTCATACACCGCCTCCAATTTTCCTTGCGTTTTACCGAGCAAAATCACCGTCGCGCCGTGCGCGGCAAAACTGCGCGCCGCAGCGCGCCCTATTCCATCACCCGCACCTGTGACCAGAATAACGCGCTCGGCCAAGGCATCGGGTTGCGCTTGCCAGTGCTTTGGCAGCGCTTGAATGATATGAGCACTCATGGAAAATCTCGTAAAAAAGCAGGAATAGCAAAAGGAGATGCCAAATGCAGATCGGCTTTCCAGGACAAACAGTCCTCGCCTGCTTCGATATAGCCCCAGCCACAACTAACACTGAACATGCCGCAAGCACGAGCCGCGTCAATATCGCGGGGATGATCGCCAAAATACACAGCCTCCTCCACCGAACAGCCAATTTGTGTACAGGCCAAAAGCAAAGGCTCTGGATGCGGCTTGGTGTGCGTGACTTGATCCGGACAGACCACGCTGGCGGGCGTGAACGGCAAGGCCAATCGTTTTAGCAACCCAAGGGTATAGATGCTCACTTTATTGGTGACAATTCCCCACGCCAATCCTTGTTGCTCTATCCACGTCAGTGTCTCGCTCATTCCCGGAAAAAGCAGGGTCTGGCTACCCAGATTCTCACGGTAAAGCGAGAGCAGCTCTGTAAGCCTTGCGTCCAGTAGCGGATCGCTATCCGTTAAGGATAGCGCTAAGCGCGTCAATCCGCGTGCGCCGCCCGAAATACCTGTGCGAATGACCTCATTCGGCAATGGCGGCAGCGCGTAACGCGCACGCAGTAAATTGACACACAAAATAAATTCTGCCGAGGTATCCAGCAACGTGCCATCAAGGTCAAATAGGATTGCTTTTTTTTTCATAGAGAACAATTAACCCGCCTTTCTCACATGCACAATATAATTCACGTCTACATCCCTCTCCGTCATATTGTATTTTTTAATCAATGGGTTGTAGCGCATGCCCATAATATTTTCCAATGAAAGCCCTGCGTGGCGTATCCAATACGACAGCTCGGCTGGGCGAATAAATTTGCCGTATTCATGCGTGCCTTTGGGCAATATTTTGAGCAAGTATTCCGCCCCAAGAATGGCAAAAGCATAGGATTTTAGGTTGCGGTTTATGGTGGAAAAAAACAGGTGCGCGCCTGGTTTGGCGAGTGTGGCACAAGCACAAATAATGGCGGCAGGGTCGGGCACATGTTCCAGCATTTCCAAGCAGGTTACGACATCGTAGTGCGCTGGCTGCTCAACGGCTAACTGTTCGACGGGTATTTTGCGATAGTCAACGCTCACACCACTTTCCAATGCATGCAGTTTTGCTACTGTCAGCGGTGCCAAACCCATGTCGATTCCGGTGACCGTCGCGCCGCGCTGCGCCATCGCTTCGCTTAAAATGCCGCCGCCACAACCGACATCCAGCACCGCTTTTCCTGCCAGTCGTGCGCGTTCGTCAATGTAATTGACGCGCAGTGGGTTGATGTCGTGCAGCGGCTTGAATTCACTACTTGCATCCCACCATCGATCAGCAAGTGCTTCAAACTTGGCAATTTCTGCCGGATCGACATTTGGATGTGTGCGTGCCTCACTGTTCATGGCGTTCACTACTTTGCGTTTAGAATTTTCTGACCCCATGCGCGCGCTTTAGCCGCTAAAACGCCCTCATTCAAGGTGGTGAGCAAACCACTATGCAGGAGGCGGCGACCGGCCACCCAGACATCCGATACACGCGCACCGCTGTTCGTGTAAACGAGCAAGGAGGCTGGATCGTACAACGGCAAAGCACTGAGATCATCAATAGACACCGCAATAATATCTGCCTGCTTGCCTGCCTCTAAGCTACCGATTAAATGATCCAAACCCAATGCGCGTGCGCCGTTGATAGTTGCCATGCGCAAGGCTGCGTGCGCTTTAAGCGCGGTGGCATCAGAGGCTACTGCCTTGGCTAACAAAGCCGCTGTACGTATTTCACTGAACAGGTCAAGATCGTCATTACTGGCCGCGCCGTCTGTACCTATCGCCACGTTTACGCCCGATTTTTGCAGCTTATCCACAGGGCAAAAACCGCTGGCCAATTTCAGATTGGATTCAGGACAGTGCACAACGTGGCTGCCACTATCCGCAATGATTTGTATGTCGTCATCATTCAAAGCCGTCATGTGTACGCATTGCGTGCGCGGCGACAAAAGCCCTAAACGGCGCATGCGTTCAATGGGACGCACTCCGCTTTCTGTAAGTGCGCCGTCTACTTCAAGCTGCGTTTCCTGTAGATGAATGTGGATACATGCGTCCATTTCTTCCGCCAGCATCACCACTTTCTTGAGCGTGTCATCACCGACGGTGTAAGGCGCGTGAGGGCCAAAAGCGATATGTACGCGCTCTGAGCCGCGATACTGGTCAAACAAAGCCAGCCCTTTTTCCAAGTATTCCTCAGGGCCTGAACCCCAGTTACAAGGGAAATCAAATATTGAAAATGCCAGCTGGCAACGCAAACCGGCATCCATCACCGCACGCGCTGCCGCCTCAGGGAAAAAATACATATCGCTGAAGCAGGTAGTGCCGCTTTGCAGCATTTCAGCAATAGCCAGCTGCGTGCCATCGAACACAAACGCATCACTTACCCAGCGTTTTTCGATCGGCCAAATGTGGTTTTGCAGCCAGTCCATGAGTGCTAGATCATTGGCGTATCCACGCAGCAAGCTCATGGCGGCATGGCTGTGAGAATTGATTAAACCTGGCAGCACAATGTGCTTATCCAGCTCTACAAGCTGATCAGCAACATACAATTTTTCTGCTTCCACTCGCGGTTTAATCGCTACAATTTTTCCATTTTTAATGGCAACACTATGGTGCTCTAGCAGGGCGTCTTCCGGCAAAACGGGCAAAAGGTAGCGGCAGTGCAGCAGACTATCAATAGGTTGAAGAATGTGGGCGTTTGGCATAAACGGCAGCATCAAAAAAACAGGCGCGCAGTATACGCCGCGCCCGTCTGCCTATGCGAGCGACCCCGATAAACGACTGTGTATAAACAAAATGAGCGGCTACAAAACCAGCGCGTTTATTACGTGATTAGCGTGTGCGTATTTTTGCCAGCTAGCAACTGCCTTATTTCAACTCAACCCTGAGTGGACGCACAGGAGGCGTTGTAAATGACAGAGGAGCAGACAACGCAGTGACCGTCACAGCAGCAGGATCAACATACAAAGAGCTGATATTCAACCCTGGGTATGCCTGACAAGTAGGAGTAGGAGTAGGAGCACCAACTTGAACGTACAACTGCCCTGATGTAACAGTAGCCGTTACGCTAATCAACACAGGCGCGTTTGCAACAGTACTCCACACAACATGCGGAGTCAGTGTTGTATCGGTAATGGGAGCCACAGCGGTAGCGCATGTATTGTCCAAGAAATAACCGGTTGGAGCACCCGCCATGTACTCTTTAAGGCCTGATGCCGTAGTCGGGTCAAGATCAACGACAGCCTGCAAATCAGCATTAAATACCGAGCCATTAGCAAAGTAACCTAGCATCTCAGGAGTAGCCGCGCCTGAAAACACCTTTATGTCAGGGCCAGCCTCACCTTTTGGCCCCTTTGGGCCAGTCTTTGCACCACCGGCAAAAACAACATCTGTCACATCCAAAGGTGTCTCATTTTTTCTACAAATAGCTGGACTCACACGAGGGTCACTCAGCGGTTTCAGCAATTGCCCGTTGTTTGCGTTGCCTAAACACATTGATACCTGAACAGCAGGCGAACCACCCACGGCAAAAGCCACTCTTCCTTTAGGGCACGTTTCGTTTAAGCCCTTTACTAAAACCGATCTAATGCCGGCTTTATTTTTTGTCAAGCACATGGTTTTTGGGCTTGCTTTTGCATAACCCGAGTTCAGTGTATAAAAATTACCACACGGCTTAGCTACCTGCGTTTTCGTGACACCTTGAGGCGACACACAGACACCGATACCAGCAGCCTGTGATGAAACAGACGTTAACGTAGCGGCAATGAATGCCGCAGTGAGTAATATAGTTTTTTGATACATAACAAACCCCTTTTGCGTAATGAGCAATACATCTTAGAGACTTATAACAAAACCGCGAAAAAACGACATGCAAAATTCACCCATAACATTAAACGCCTAAGGCGCAACGCTGTCCAACGCCAATATCGAATATGCAATCATATGTTTTATAACAAAAAAGGGACCTAAGCCCCTTTTTTGTTCCACCGTTTTTTAGGCTACGCGCGCGCTAAAAAATGTACTTGACGTTAAACGACACATTGTCACGGTCACCCCACAAATAGGTATCAGGACCGCTGAACGCGTTGTAGTAACTGGCAAGCTTCCAATGCTCAAGATAAGTAGCCTCAGCACCTACGCTCATCCATAAACCGTGCTCGTTATAGTTAAACGTCGACAAACTGCCATCAATGCCGTAATTCATAAAAAATGGAATGGCCAAATCTACGCCTTCCATTACGTTTTTATATTCAGGAACAAACTGTGCGCTCATGCCTTCCCCGTATTTGGTGAAGCCACCCAAGGGCGCAAATTGCAACTGTCCGTTCTCAAAACCGCCAACGTACCAGCCGCCCACTTCACCAACCAACATTGCCGTATCCCACAATGCGTTAGGCTGGAAAATATACGTGCCGCCTACGTTTAATGTGTGGATTTCAGCACGTACCGGCCAGCCCACCAAAACGTATTGCAGTGCTTCAGGGTCTGTGTACTTGGTCAGCATGGTGGGAAGGCTTGGGTCTTTACATTGGCCGGAGCGGATAATTTCCGCAGAGCAGCCTGTTTGGATGGGCGCATTGGCGCGATAGGCATATTCAATGCCCGTTTGCACACCGCCCACTACTGTATTGAGCGTTAAGCCGTACATGCGAATATTGTCAAAATAGTTAACCGCGTAAGAGTCAGTCAATGGCTCTGGCGTGGTCACTACGGTAGCCGTTTTATTAGCCGCCCAAAACGAAGGGGCTTTATCGGTGTAGTTAACAAGGTAAGCAGCCAATTCAGTGCCTTCGCCCAAAAGATAGCGTGTAGCAAAACCAAACTGATTGTTGTCATTTGGCTCAACAGTGTGGCGATACATAGGATAAGTGCCCAACTTGCCTAGCCCTTGCGACAAAAACACATCGCCGTCAATCATGTCTTGCATGCTGAAAAAAGAACCCGTTGGCAACAATGTGGTGGGTATCCACTCGTACTGCCAGTAGGCCTCAACGGTGACTTTTTCCGTAACATCAAGCGACCCGTACACTGCGCCTGTTGGGAGAAAAACCTCTTTTAGATCAACGCCAGGAGCCGTGGCTGCAGATGCATCCATGCGGTTTTGCGCAAATGCGATCCCGCCCTGAAGCATCAGTGCCTCACCCCAACTAATGACTTGGCGACCTACACGCATAGTCAGAGTGTGATCGCCCAATCCAAAGGAGCCATAAGCGTAGGCATCCAAAAAGCGCGCTTGGTAACCTAGGGTTTCTTGATAGTCGCTTCCAAAATGTGAAGGATTGTTGCTTTCACCAGAAGCCCAGCTGTTGTTTATGCCCTTGCCATTTTCATAGCCGGGCGCGTACAAAGAGTTATCGCACACGTATCGACAATCCCAACTGGTTTTGCCATAAGGAACTTCATCGTAAAAAATTTGCGGGCGCACAAAAAAACCGACGTTTTTATAAGACGCGTCGATGTCAACCAAACCAGAAAAACGACTGGACACCACATCGCCTTTTTCAAAATTGCGGTTACCGTCATCACCATTTGTGCGCTGCACCAACTCCCAAAAACTTTTTGAGCCGGCACCATCGCGGAGTGCACCTGCGGGGTCATCAGACACCAGCAAGTTTTTATCACGACCCGTTGTGCGCCATTGGCGACCGTAAGTTAGCGTCGTATCAACGTCAACTTTTACGTCCTCAGACGGCTGAAAAGAAAGTGCATGCACTTGTGTGGATAGCTGAAGCAGGCCGAAAGCCACCATAGCCGCGCCCATAGCGCGAGCGCGTATCTTCTTTGTTGTTGTTGTTTTCATGCGATTTAACTCCAAAGTACAACTTTTTATTGAAATATTGTGTTATTGGCTATTTTTTGCAGCACAAAAAACTCCTGTGTGCGCATGGTTTGTGATTCGACCAGAAAGCAATATTAAAAGCAATACACAGAACCGCTTGCATCAACAAATAAATGCAGCTTTTATCACTTCATTGTATTTGCGTAACATTTGCATAATCGATATGCGGAAAACCATAAAAAACGTCGGCATGTACGAAGAATATCTCATGCCTTAATACAGTCACCGACCGCTATAATCACCCCGTATTTCACAATCCACCCATTACCTTACTCAACCGATTTGAGAGTGACATCTATGAGCACCGCACCTGTCGAAGCCAGCGTTGACCTGTCCTATAAACTAAAGCCCAACAATTACGATCTTGGTCATATTCCTGGAGAATACGGCTTGCCTGTGGTCGGACGCACTTTTGCACTCTTCAAAGATTTCTACGGTCTAGTAGACGACCAGTATAAAAAATACGGCCCCGTTTCGCGCATTGGCTTGATTGGAGTCAAATCTGTTTTAGCCGTTGGCCCTGAAATGAACAAGCTGGTTTTTCTTGACCGCGATAGAAATTTTTCAGCCGAAATGGGATTCCGTGACACGCTCGGGCAATTTTACGGCGGCGGATTGCTCATGCGCGATTTTGACGACCACCGTTTCCAACGCCGCATTTTTCAAAGCGCGTTTAAAAATGAAGCAATGAGCCACTACACGGCACTGATGAATCCGGTCATGGCCAGCAATATCGGCTCGTGGAAGAACCGCAAAGATTTCCTGTTTTTTCCTAATGTTAAAGAAACATTGCTTGATGCAGCCGCGACAATCTTTCTTGGCATTGAAGATTTTAAAGGCCCAGAAGCCAAACGTATTAGCCAGTCTTTTATTAGAACTTCTGAAGGCATGACCGGCATTATTCGTTGGGACAACCCGCTGGTACCTTTTGCCAAGTGGCGTAAGGGCATGGTTGCCAAACGTGTAATGGAGGATTTCCTGCGCGCACAAATTCCAGCGCGTCGAAAAAGCAATGGCAAGGACATGTTTACTTTCCTCTGTCAGGAAAAACGCCCTGACACCAATGATTATTTTTCAGATCAAGATATCGTTGTGCATATCAATTTCCTGCTGTTTGCGGCTCACGACACTACAACCAGCAACCTGTGCTACATCATGCAGTATCTGGGTCAGAATCCCGAATGGCAGGAGCGCGCCCGTGCAGAGGCGCAAGCCGTGGGCAAAGACGTGCTGGAATTCTCGGATATCGACAAAATGGTGGTGATGGACAACATTCACCATGAAGCGCTGCGTATGAATCCGTCGGTGCAAATGATGATGCGCCGCACCATTAAGGAATGTGAAATGGGCGGTTATCGCATTCCTGCCAATACGCTGGTCAGCATCCCACCCGCCTACAGTCACAGAATGGAAGAATACTGGACGAACCCAAATAAATTTGATCCTGACCGCTGGTCTCCTGCACGCGCCGAATGTAAAGGCCATCCCTTCCAGTTTGTTGGCTTTGGCGGCGGCGCACATAAGTGTATCGGCATGCACTTCGCGGGCATGATCGTTAAAACATTTTTGCACCAGATGCTGCTCAACTACCGCTGGCGCACACCAGAAGGATATGATCCGATACAACGTACGGTGCCGCTGCCAAAACAGGAAGACAACCTGCCGCTGATTCTGGAGCCGTTAACAAAAAGCTAGCCGACTAAAATCGCCGTTACTTGGCAATAAAAAAGCCAATCATCTGATTTGCTTTTTTTAGGCGGCACGGCTTACCTCACGTACCAGCGGCACCAGCTTCCCCTAGCCGTCGGGCTGATGGCTATAATGCACAGTCCATTGGTTATTTACTCGGAGAGTCGCCCCCATGATACAGCCGCACGGAGCTGATGCTTTAAAGCCGCTTTATGTAACGGATAACACTCAGCGCCAAGCGCTGTATGCCGAAGCTGAAACGCTGCCCTCGCTACTGATTTCATCCGCAACGGCAGGCAATGCCGTGATGCTCGGCGCCGGCTATTTCACACCGCTAACAGGCTTCATGAATTTGGCTGATGTCTTGTCTGTGGCTGAAAAGATGCGCACAACATCGGGCTTATTCTGGCCAGTACCCATTGTCAATCTGGTTGCAGATACGCAGGCTATTGCCGACAAAAAGCGCATTGCGCTACGCGATCCCAATATTGAGAGCCACCCTGTTTTAGCGGTAATGGACGTAGAAGCCATTGAAACAATTAGTGCTGAACAAATGCAGGATATTGTGCAAAACGTGTTCGGCACCGTAGACCCAAAACACCCGGGCGTGAGTGCGTTTATGGCGCAAGGCAATCAGTTAGTGTCTGGCGCAATCCATGTTCTAAATTACAGTTATTTTCCTACGGAATTCCCAGATACCTTTCAAACAGCCGTTGAAGTTCGTGCAGAAATTGCCAAACGCGGTTGGGAAACAGTCGTGGCCTTTCAAACCCGAAACCCCATGCACCGTGCACATGAAGAGTTGTGCCGCATGGCGCAATGGGCGTTGGGTACAGACGGCATCATTATCCACATGCTGCTAGGGAAACTGAAAGAAGGCGATATCCCTGCGCCGGTGCGCGATGCCGCCATTCGCACCATGGTGGACAAATATTTTCCAGCCAACACAGTGATGATCTCCGGCTACGGCTTTGACATGCTCTACGCCGGCCCGAGAGAGGCCGTGCTGCACGCGATCTTTCGTCAAAACATGGGAGCTACCCATTTCATCATCGGCCGCGACCATGCTGGCGTGGGCGATTACTACCGCCCTTTCGACGCGCAAACAATATTCGACAAAAAAGTGCCCTACGGCAGCCTGCAAATTATTATTTATCGCGCCGACCATACGGCATGGTCTAAAAAACTCAACCGTATAGTCATGATGCGCCAAGCACCGGATCACGCGCCGGAGGATTTTATTTTGCTGTCGGGAACCAAAGTGCGGGAAATGTTAAGCCAAGGTCTTGAGCTGCCACCTGAGTTTTCTCGCCCAGAAGTAGCTAAAATCTTGATGGATTATTATCAGAGCCTTAATTGATTTTTACAGAGTGAAGTATGCACAGCACAACGTTTGAGCAACTACCCATTTTACTGGAGCGCCAACGCCGTGCATTCATGCGCGAGTCTGTGGTGAGTGTAGGAACACGAATAGACCGCATAAATCGTGTAATTGCGTTGTTGGTCGACAATCAGCACAGCCTGTGCGAAGCAATGAATGCCGATTTTGGCAGCCGCTCCGCACATCAATCGCGTATGGCAGATATTTTGGGTGCGCTGGAGTCGCTCAAATACGCCAAAAAAAATGTACGCCGCTGGATTAAAGACGAACACCGACACGTTGCTGCACCACTCAATTTCTTAGGCGCAAAAGCCCATATTCGCTACCAACCTAAAGGCGTGATTGGCGCAATAGCCACTTGGAACTTTCCTGTATGGGTACCCATGAGCCCGCTGGGCAGCATTTTTGCCGCAGGAAACCGCTGCATGGTAAAGCTGTCCGAATTTACCCCGCAAACATCTTCTCTACTCAACCAGTTGATCGCACAGTATTTTGATACAGAAGAACTGATAGCAGTAAATGGGGAACAAGACGTGGGTGCTGCGTTCGCGGCATTGCCGTTTGATCACCTGCTGTTTACCGGTGCCACTGGTATTGCTAAACATATTCTGCATGCAGCGGCCAATAATCTTACGCCGGTAACGCTGGAGCTTGGCGGAAAATCACCTGTGGTGATCGGTCGTTCAGCAGATATAAAAAAAGCGGCATACAAAATTGTGGCGGGCAAGGCACTGAACGTCGGGCAGGTGTGCTTGTCGCCTGATTATATTTTCGTACACAGCCAATCCCTTAATGTGTTAATTGCTGAAATTGAACGCTGCTTTGCCAAACTATTTCCTACGCTGCGCAACAATCCAGACTATGGCTCGATTATTAATGCGCGCCACCAATTACGCCTGCAATCCTATATCGACGACGCGCAAGAACAAGGCGGCGAAGTGCGCACCATCAATCCAGCACAAGAAAGTTTTACACAGCAAGATAACTGCGCACATAAAATACCGCCAACACTGATAATAGAGCCGAAAGAAAGCATGAAAATCATGCAAGAAGAAGTATTTGGGCCTTTGCTACCGATCAAAAGCTACACGCATATTGACGAGGCTATTGATTACATCAATGCCCATCCACGCCCACTGGCTTTGTATTTTTTTGGCAGCGACAAACGCGAACAGGAGCGTGTGCTGGCAGGGACTATTTCCGGCGGCGTAACAATCAACGATGTAATTCAGCACGTGAGCTGCGAAGATTTACCTTTCGGCGGCATTGGAGCCAGCGGCATGGGAAATTATCACGGCATTGAAGGCTTTAAAACATTCAGTCACGCACGCTCAATATATACACAGGCACATGTGAACATGATGTCACTCATGGGGTTAGTGCCGCCATACGGAAAAGTAAGCAATAAAGTTTTGGATGCAGTTATCAAGAAATAAGCGTTTATTTCAAAGCAAAAAGCGGTCAATCAGCGCAGCTTTTTGTCATCTTCGCGCTGCCATTTGCCCTCAATAATGCTGCTGTTTTCTTGCGCGCCAGCAGGGCTCATATACATGGGCTGTAACAACCTTCGCGCCAACAGGCCGCGTACTGGCGGCACCAATAAACACAAAGCAAAAAATTGACCTATGCTGCAAAAAGTGGACACCGTTTTGCCAATAAAATACAAAGCGGAGAGTTTCGATGAAGGCGAGAAAGCAAATGGTTTACACGGCAGAG
>JAYVJM010000030.1:0-9280 GCA_043769275.1 Cellvibrionales bacterium
CTCTGCCGTGTAAACCATTTGCTTTCTCGCCTTCATCGAAACTCTCCGCTTTGTATTTTATTGGCAAAACGGTGTCCACTTTTTGCAGCATAGGTCAATGCGTAATATCGGTTAACTCATACATTTTCAGGTGCTAGTTTTTTTCCGAGTATTAAATCGGCGCATTTTTCGCCGATCATAATCGAAGGGGCATTCGTGTTGCCGCCGATTAATGTGGGCATGATAGACGCATCTGCCACACGCAAACCTTCAATGCCATGTACGCACAGTTCGCTGTCGACTACTGCCGTATCGTCGTTACCCATTTTGCAAGTGCCAACGGGGTGATAAACCGTGTCGCTAAACTTACGAATAAATTCATGAATACGCTCTTCGTCGCTCAACGTTCTATCTGGGCGCACAGGTTCACCTATTAAGCCATTCCACGCCTTTGCTTGCGCGACATCTCGGCAAATTTCATAACAGTGCTGCATTACTTTCCAGTCTATTTCGTTATCCAGGAGGTTGTAATCAATCAATGGGCTGGCAAATGGGTCATTGCTGGCAGGCAAAACTGTGCCGCGACTTTGGGGGCGCAAATTGCATGCGTGGAAAGTTAAACCGTGCTGTTTGGGAATTTGGTCAATCAATCCGTACATTAAAATCGGAACAAAGTGCATTTGAATGTCAGGAATAGCAATGTCGGACGATGATTTTATAAACGAGCCTGCTTCAATGTTATTGCACGTTGCAATGCCGCGATTAAACACAAAATAATCTATCGCTGTTTTGATTTTTAAGTGGAGTTTAGTGGCGGCTTCATTCATCGTAATAGGTTGTGTGCAGGTGTAATTTACGACCACGTCCAAGTGCTCTTGCATGTTGTGGCCTACACCGGATAAGTCTTTATGCACGTTAATGCGGGCGCGCTCTAAATCTTCTCTGCGCCCAATGCCGGAAACTTGCAAAATATGTGGCGACTTTATTGCCCCAGCAGAAATGACGACTTCGCGTTTTACGTCAGCCTTCTGTATCTTGCGTCCGCATTTATATTCAACACCAACAATGGTTTTGCCGCTTAAAATCAAACGCGTAACATGTGCGTTTGGAAGAATCGTCAAATTCAATCGAGCGCGTACATCTGGCGTTAAAAAAGCTGCTGCTGAACTGCAGCGTTTTCCGTTGCGCAGAGTGGCTTGGTAGCGCGTAAAGCCCTCTTGTTGTGAGCCATTAACATCCTCCGTGTGCGCATAGCCAAGCTCAAGTCCCGCAGCGATGAATTTGTCGAATAAAATACTTTTTGATGGCGCATCTGATACTTTCAAGCCGCCGCCTGCGCCGTGATACAGGGATGCGCCGCGTGAATTATCTTCAGAGCGTTTAAAATACGGCAGTACTTCTGCAAAAGACCAGCCCGTATTGCCGAGCTCGCTCCAGTGATCGTAATCCCAGCGATGGCCGCGCACATAGACCATGCCGTTCAAGCTGCTGGAGCCGCCCAACACTTTTCCGCGAGGCACAAACATGCGGCGGTTATCTAGGGCTGGCTGGGGAATGGATTGCATTTGCCAGTTCATTTTTTTACTTTTTAAAATTTCAGCAGCACCACCAGGCATGTGTATTAGCGGGTTTTTGTCGTTGGGGCCTGCTTCTAACAGCAAGACTTTATGGTGCGGGTTTTCAGAGAGCCGGCTAGCCACGACACAGCCGGCAGAACCTGCACCTATGACAATAAAATCAAACATAAAAAACCCCTCGTTCAGCATAATGTTTTTATTTGCAGTTAATAATTGTTTTCAAGAGAAAATATTGGATACGAAAAATTACTCGACGCTAAGTGCTTCATTTTTAAGTGTGTGTGTTTTCGCCGTTTTTTTTACATTATTTTGTGTGGTGCCAAGTGTAGATTTTGGTTTAACAGGGCCTAGCCGGAAAAAATAGGCCAATGCAGGCAGTAGCGTCAGCGAGCCAACCATGTTCCAGAGAAACATAAAGACCAACAAAATGCCCATATCTTTTTGGAATTCAATGGCAGACCAGTACCAAGTAGCCACGCCAAAAGCCAAGGTAAAGCCGGTAAAGCTTACTGCTTTTCCTGTCGTTTCTAATGTTGATAGGTAGGCTTCCTTCAGCCCCTTGCCTTCTTTGAAATAGCTTTCCATGCGGCTGTAAATATAAATGCCGTAATCCACGCCTACGCCCACACCGAGCGTGATAACCGGCAGTGTCGCCACTTTTACCCCAATGCCAAGCTGCGCCATCAATGCTTCACACAAGATAGATGTCAAACCCAGCGGAACCATAATGCACAACAGTGCTTTAATGGAGGGAAATGTAAAAAATACGAGTAACGCTACAACTCCGTATACGAGCCATAGCATTTTGTTTTGTGCAGATTCAATTTCTTGGTTAACCGCCGCCGAAATACCTGCATTGCCGGTTGCGAGAAGGAATTGAATATCTGGCGTATTGTTTTCAGCGGCGAATTTTTTGGCGGCTTCAGCAACGCGATTCAGTGTCGCTGCTTTGTGATCTGTTAAAAAAGCTACTACTGGTGCGAAATTGCATTTTTCATTGATCAAACCCATCTCCGCCGTTAAGTTAAAGGCTCCGTCCATTGCTCCTTGATTGCGTCCCAAGTTCATCCACTTGATGTGTCCTTCCGTTAATCCGGCAATAAAGTTTTTGGCAACGTAGGCGGCAGATGCGGTTGATTGCACCCCATCTACGTTTTGTAGCGCCCACTCTAAGTTATCCATTGCAGCCATGTTTTTTTGTTTAAAGCATTCGCCTGGGTGTGTTGTCATCATCACAACAAATAAGTCAGAACTGGTTGCATAATTGCTAGTGATAAATCCGTTATCTTTGTTGTAAACAGAGTCTGGCCGCAATTCTGGAACGCCGGTATTGATGTCACCAATTTGTAATGACTGGCGTGCATACAGGCTGTATGCAGTTAGAAAAATGGCAAAGATAACCGCAACGGATGCCCACTTTTTCTCAGTGAATTTTGACAGGAAAAGCCACTGCGCAGGGTGATCGCCTTTTTTTAGCTGCATGTGGCGCACGCCAGATGTGGAGATGCCTGCATACGATAGCAAAATTGGCAGCAGCATTAACTTCAATACCATCAGAACGCCAGTGCCAATTGCAGCAGTTAACGCCAACTCTTTGATGGCGGAAATGGGTATCAGCATCATGGTTAAAAAGCTGAAAGCATTCGTGAGCAATGCTGTAATGCCGGGTAAATAATTAGAGCGAAATGCCCGACGACAGGCCATGAGCTTGTTATGGCCGTGCGACATTTCAATGGCCATTGCATTCACAAACTGCACGCTGTGGCTTACGCCAATGGCTACTAATAAAAATGGAACCAGCATGGAAAAAACGCCAATACCCCCAAACACTTCAATATTGTGATCGCCCACCATCACCTTACCATAAGGCATTGAAAAGCGTGCCATGATGCTGAGCAATCCCAGCATCCAAATTACGGCAATCAGAGATGTTATCAGCGGCATTAACGCTGCACGCCAACTGCGTGCATACAAAAAAAGTAAAATAATAGTGATCGCCATTGCGACCAATCCAAATTTAACAATTTCAGATGATCCGCTAATTAAGTCGCCCAACATTTTCGGCTCACCAATGATGTAGAGCCTGTATTTTCCGTTGTATTGCGTATTGATTTGTTCTCGTATCAAATCAAGCTTGGCACCAAAATCTTTAAAATCAACAGTGTCGCCTGCCTTATGTGGATCATTGGCGATCAGTTTGTTTTTTAGGTATGAGCCTAGGCTATCGATGTTGTGGATTTTGATTTGCGTATCTTCCTGCACGGGATCATCCATCGGATACGCTGGGAAAACATAAGCCTCTACAACAGACGATTTAAAGTTATCTGCAATCAGTCTGCCTATTTCTGTTGAGCGCAATACGTTTGTGCGAACACGTTCTAGCGCTTCTGGCGATCCGTCATAATCGCCAGGAATCATGCGGTCGCCTTCAAATCCTTGTGGCGTTACCGCTAACCAGCGTACAGAGGGTGCCCATAAAGAGCGTAAAGTTGTTTTGTCTACGCCGTTTAGGGCGGAAACGCGGTCGTTCACATCGCCGACCATTTGCAGATATTCTTTATCAAAAATATCGCCATTTTTATTTTCGATAGCAATTTTAAATGAGAGGCCTTTCTGCGTTAAATCGTCTAAATGGCTGAACATGTTTTTTAAGTATTCATGTTGCATCGGCAACATTTTTTCAAAACGCGCATCAATTTTGATACGCGATGTTTCATAGGTGAAATAGCATGTGAGGGCGGTAATAACAAATAACCAAAGTAGGCGATGATTAAAAATCAACTTTTCCATCGTTTTTTCGCCCTCACCATAATGGTAAGTTTCGCCATACTGACGATGATTGACGCTTTTCCCGGCCATACTGCAAACTCCCAATCGTTTATATATCACTGTGTTTTTGTGGAATTTATTGCTGTAGATTTTGTCTACATGTCGCGAGGTGGTACGGTTTGTACGCCACCTGCGCCCACTAAAACATAATTTCCGTTTGCGGCTGTTGTTGCGCCGGCAATCGTGCGCCGGTTTTTGCGCACATGTTGCTCAAAGCTGTGGCCTTGATTGTGGCTGAGGAGTAGTGCGCCGTCGTTGCCTACGGCAAGTACAACGTTATCGCCTGTAAAATAAAATGCATTGATGTTGTTGTGTAGTTTGTCTTCAACTTGAATCCAGCTATTGCCTTGATCTACTGAGCGGTACATGGCTCCACGCAGGCCGCCAATAAATATTTGTTCATTTGCGACAGTGCTGTTTTTTAACTGCATGTCGACAGTAAAAAATGAACCGTTTTCTGGGTCTGGAGATTCCAATGCAGTCCAATGCTCGCCGGCATCCGTGCTGCGATAAACGTGGCCGGCCTCCCCAACAATAAACATTAGATCGCCTTTGCCTATAATTGCGTTCAGGTGACTATGGTCGGGGTTTTCTAAGCGATCTATAACGCTGATCCACGTTGCGCCACCATTGTCTGTTTTCAAAAACTCACCAAAAGCCCCAACGACAAAGCCGTGCTGCTTATCTCGAAACCAGACACCCAGCAGCGGGTTGGCAACCGTGTTTAGTAGCGCATCGTGCGCGTCATTAATGCCGTTTTCCGCATCGCTCAGGCGGTCGTTTATGTTGTTAAGTGTTGATTGGAGTGCGCTGGTGTCTGTTTCACCAGCAGATTCCGCTTTATTCATCGCGGCTGCTGCATCCAGCTTCGCTTTTTCTAGCTGGTTTTTTTGGGCTTCTAGCTCAGGTATTTTGTCGGCCATGCGCTGACGCATAAATTTAATGCCGTCCAATTGCAGCGCCCAGTTTTTGCCGCCATCAACAGTATTAAGTACAAGCCCGTCATAACCTACAGCCCAGCCTTGTTCAGCATTAACGAAGTGAACGGCATTAAGCATTTGTCGTGTAGGAACTTCTGATTGCAGCCAAGTTTTAGCGTTGTCATCGGAATAGGCAATGTGGCCGCGTTCACCAACGACCAGCAGGCGATTATTGACACGTACAATATCTTGCAGCAGGGACTCCGCTACTTTTTTGCTTTTAATCGCGGGCAACTGCGATTCGGTTGATGGCTCTAACAATTGCTGTGCTCGCACGCTGAAGCCAAGTGTCAAGCAGGCAGTAAGCAGAACTGTTCGCTTAAACAAGGCAGAAGGTTTGCCTTGACTGATAACAGATAAATTTATCATGATTTTTTTCATACAGAACTGTCCTGATTGTGCTGCAATTTTGCAGTGAGAATCGCCACAACCGATGCAGAAAATACGCGAAGAAATGTATGCGTTTCTGTTTTTTTAACGATACGTGGTTACTGCGTTGCTTTCTTTTATTGTCATTTTTTATTGACCTAGCTTCCTCTCTTGAGCGAAGCAAGTAGCCACATCTTAACTGTTGAAAGTAGCTTGGTAAACGGCTATTGACTCAGCCTTTAGTCTTAGTGTCTTACCAGCCTAATGCGTCTTTTATAAAAGGGATGGTTACGCGGCGTTTTTCTACAAGTGAGGCTTTATCTATGCGTTCAAGACACTCAAATAGCTCATTCATGGCACGTGGTGCGTGGTTTAAAATAAAAGTTAGCACTTCATCGCTAAGTTCTATGCCGCGTGTATTGGCGCGTAGTTTCAGTGCTAAAATTTTCTCGGCATCGGAGAGTTGTGATAGATGAAATGCAACGCCCCATGCCATACGTGACACTAAATCCGGCAAGCTGCTCGCTAAATCACGTGGCGCACAATTGGCGGATACCAAAAGACGGCAATGTGGCTTATCGCGAAGGCGATTATAAAAATGAAATAAGGCATGATCCCAATGCTGCTGGCCTAACACGTGCTGCAAATTGTCAAGACAAATCAGGTTTATTTGTTCTAGATTCTCGAACAAGAGTTCTGCGTCAAAAGTTGTAAGCTCGTCGAGCGGAAGGTATTGGCACAGCAGGCCACTGGCACTGGCTGCGTTGCAGGCCGCTTGTAATAAATGACTGCGGCCAACGCCTTCCGCGCCCCACAAATACACAAAACGTTCGCTGGGGTTATTCGCAACCACCAACTCCCTCACTGCGTGCAAAGCTAGTGCGTTTCCACCGACACAGGGGGTGAAATAGTTATCGAGGGTTGCGTCATCATTGAGATGCACATTAAGCGATAACTGAAGGGGTTTTTTATGCTTCATAGACACGTGTTATATCGCTCTCAGTTCAGCTTTTGTTGCGGCTTTTGGCAAAAAAATACAACCATAAAAATCCGCTGATGCCGGCTAATATCGAAGCCAACAAAATGCCAGTTTTTGCCATGAGTAATTCGTGTGGGTAGCCGGAGAAGCCTAAATCTGCCACAAAAATAGACATGGTAAAACCAATGCCGCCTAGCAGCCCCACGCCAATGATGTGCCTCATGCGCAAGTCGTCGGGCAGTGCTGCTTTGCCGCTTTTTACCGCCAGCCATGTAGCGCCTGTAATTCCTACCAGTTTGCCTAGCAACAGGCCGCTAACGACACCTAAAATAATCGGATTTGATGCTTGTTCCTTCAGATTGGTGAGCGTTATTGGCACCGCTGCATTAGCGAGCGCGAAAATAGGTACCACTAAATAGGTGACATAAACGTGTAGTGATGACTCTAGCCGCTGCGCAGGAGCCTGTACTTGTTCTAGGCATTTTTCCAGTTTAGCTATTTTATGCTGTAGCGCTTCATTCATCTGGATTGAGGATTTTGCATGCAGGTTTTTTTGTAGTTCTTGTGAAAACATTGATACTTCACGAACGAAATACTCTGGCGGGGATTTTGGGCGAATGGGAATGCAAAAAGCGAGAATTACACCCGCAATTGTTGCGTGTACGCCGCTACTTAGCATGGCGCACCACAAAAATATACCCAGTAGCATGTAGGGCAATATGCGCTGTATGCCGCCGAGATTAAGAAGCACTAAAATGCCTGTAAGCCCCGCACAGAGCAGCAAGGCCGGCGGGCTAATCGTTTGGGTGTAAAAAATCGCAATCACCAGAACGGCACCTAAATCGTCGACAATAGCCAGTGCAATTAAGAATATAAACAGTGATTTTGGCACGCGTGTGCCCAGCAAGCTGAGTACGCCCACAGCGAAGGCAATGTCGGTTGCCATTGAAATTCCCCAACCTGCCGCCGCAATGCCATTAGGGTTCAGTGAAAAATAAAGTAAAGCAGGTACGATCATCCCGCCGCAGGCCGCGATAATTGGCAATAAGGCGCGTCGAAAACTGGCCAGCTCGCCTACTAACAGCTCTCGCTTTAGTTCCATGCCCATGAGCAAAAAAAACAGGGTCATCAGGGCATCGTTAATCCAGTGCAGTAAGCTCATCGAGAAGCTTTTTCCCGATAGCGTCAATGAAAAGTCTTCGTGCAAAAACTGTAGGTATGACTCCCCCCAAGGGGAGTTGGCTAAAAAAAGCGCAAGCCCCGCACAGACTATCAACAGCACGCTGCCGGTGATTTGTTGTTGGATGAAATCGTTGAGTGGCGCTAGTACGCGATGGAAGATTTTTTCTAGCCGCGCAGTGTAAACGGCATCAGAAACCGGACACTTTTGTGCCATATGAAAACCTATGTTTTTCTATAAAAAGCCATAATGCACGCAGCCGCCCAAGCAGGTCAAACTGCGGGACGCTAAATAGAGAAAGGTGTAATGGTGATAAACTTTCAGTGCAGCGCATTGTTTGAGCGCCCATCTGGAATGCAAACACACGGAGACTTCTATGCCATTTTTAAGTGTTTTGTGCACCTATTTGCTATCTCGTTACTGTTTGCCTCGATACCCCGCAATGAGTGCCTGTCTGAAAAATGACCGATGGGTAGAGAGCCTGCTTGATAAGTTCAGCCTCAGCCACTTTGGACGGCTTTATGGTTTTTTTGTACTTCAGATCACTGTCGTTTTTGTTTTTATTTTGATGTGGCTGCTGCCATTTTGGTTGAGCTTTTTTCTTGGCGTGCTTGTTTTGTTGTATAGCTTAGGGCGCGATGCTTGGTATCTGCATGCTGCCAACACATTGAGCCAGCTAGAAAATGGCAAGGCGGAAGCAGTATGGCTGATGTTGGAAAGCACGGGCAATATTGATGAGTCCAGTGATCCATCCGGTGCTGATACGCTTTGGTGCGCCATTCGTAAGCAGGTTACTTACAGTTATCTTGAGAGTCTGTTTGCTGTATTTTTCTGGTTTTGTGTACTTGGGCCTGCGGGTGCGCTGTTTTTCCGTCTGCTGCTTATTTACAACTGCTATGCCAAAGAGGCTGATGCTTATCTGCCGGCCTATACACGGCTACAAACGATTGTCGAATGGTTGCCTGCACGTTATATGGCTTTGTGTTTTTGTTTGGCGGGTAATTTCAGTCCGTGCTTCAAGGTATGGTGCCAATTGCTGCTCGATATGCGCATGGATAGTGGCGAATTTTTAGGGCGCTGCTTGGATGCTGCATTGGTGCTAGACAATGACGTTGACGATAATATCTCTGCGCAGCAGGTGCCGGTGGCGTATGTCTTGCGTCGCAGTGTTGCTTTACAGGAGTTATTGGCGCACACAGAAATTATCGGCTTAGTGGGACTGGCTTTGTCCGTATTGTGGATGGGTCTGCTATAGCAAATGGATTACAGTGGGGCAGTTTTTAGTGCCAGGAACCGTTATTATCCTTGACAATGCTGCTTTCCATAAAACAAAAAGCACGCTCGACATCATTGCAAAAAGTAAATGCCAGTTACTGTTTCTGCCACC
>JAYVJM010000031.1:0-10357 GCA_043769275.1 Cellvibrionales bacterium
CTCTGCCGTGTAAACCATTTGCTTTCTCGCCTTCATCGAAACTCTCCGCTTTGTATTTTATTGGCAAAACGGTGTCCACTTTTTGCAGCATAGGTCAAGCAGCTCAAGACCTCGGAAAAATATTCCTTGGTTCGCGCATCGAAAATCTGCGTCGCGCGCTGCTCAATTGAGTATTCGTCCAGCATCATGTGGCCTCCGCAATTATCTGTTGCTGCGCGTAAAACAACCCTGCACTAAACCACGGCTCAAGACGGTGTAAATCTTCACTGCGAAACTTCATAGACGATCTACTTTCTGCTTTTTGTATATGTCAAAACGCGGGGAAACCGCTATGGAAGCGAAATTTGGAATCAGGGCTTTCTATCAAGTCACGCTCCCGCTCTAATAAAAACTGTATGCGTGCGTCAATATTTTCATCTACTTCATCTGCATAGCAACGCGCCAAAGCAAGATAATCATTGAAGTGTCTTGACTCTGATTGCAACAGCGATAGATAAAATTTTTGCAAAACTGAATCAAGGAACGGCGCAAGTGCCGCAAAACGCTCACAAGAGCGCGCCTCAATAATTGCACCTATTATCATTGCATCAACTAAGCGCCCAGGTTCTGTCTTACGGGAAAATGCTTGCAAGCTGGCCGCATAACGCGATGCAGTGAGCATCTCATAAACAACGCCGCGCTTTTTCATGAGCGCGATGACTTGCTCAAAATGGCGCAACTCCTCCCTTGCCAATTTCGATAGTTTTTGCAACAACTCATATTTGTGAATATAGCGATACATCAAACCCAAAGCGGTGGATGCCGCTTTTTTTTCGCAATTGGCATGGTCTATTAACAAGATATTTTGTTGCTGCACAGCCACATACACCCAAGCTTTTGGCGTTCGACACAACAAAAAGTCCGCGACAGCAGAAATATCAATAGCCGTCATAACGCACACTCCCAAAACAAAGAATCAAACAAGATGCTACAGAAAATAACGCTCAAAATGCGCCAATGAGAGTGCGTAAAATTCTTTTTCAATAATGACACGCAGCCCCTGCAAGGCTTGTTTGTTACGCTTGTTTTGTAGGCACAAGCCGAACACGCTCAAATCATCAATCTGACTTGCTCCAGCCTTCAATAATTCAAATACCCAACTTGCAGGGTGACGTGCCGCATTAAATACAAGCTGTTGACGCAGCATTTGTGTGCGTAATAAATCGACGTTTTCGATCAATACCCAGCGACTGACAATCTGTGCTAGCAATGTATCTAGCCGCGCCAACACAGCCGCTCGCTCATCTTCGCTGTAACTATTCCAAGCAATTACCTCGTGTGAAAAGCGTTTGCAGCCACGGCACACGGTATCGCCGATACCTGTGGAACATACACCGACACAAGGCGTTTTAACGGGAGATAAACTCATAAAAAGTAATGCGTTCTAATACTGTACACAAATTCAACGCAGGCGCTTGCGTTCATTCGACGGCGGAATATTAAGCGCTTCTCGGTATTTTGCCACCGTGCGACGAGCGACGTTAATGCCCTGCTCTTCTAACTTGTCAGCCAAAGCATTGTCAGACAACGGCTTGCCTGCATTCTCCTCGGCAATCAGCTTTTTAATGATGGTTCTTACCGCGGTAGATGAACACTCGCCGCCGCCCGCCGTGCTCACATGGCTACCAAAAAAATACTTCAACTCAAAAACGCCTTGTGGGGTATGCATGTATTTTTGGGTAGTAACACGGGAGATTGTGGATTCGTGCATACCGACTACGTCAGCAATTTCATGCAACACCAAGGGCTTCATCGCCTCTTCACCATAATCAAGAAAGCCGCGTTGATGTTCGATGATCGCCGTGGCCACCTTCAGCAAAGTTTCATTACGACTTTCGAGGCTTTTCAAAAACCAGCGCGCTTCCTGCAAGTTATCGCGTAAAAAAGCGTTGTCCGCAGACGAATCTGCACGACGCACCAACGCAGCGTAGTTTGTGTTGATACGTAAGCGCGGCGCAATATCAGGGTTCAGCTCCACCATCCAATGTCCCCTTCTCTTGCTTACATAAACATCCGGTATTACATATTCCGTTTTCTCCGCCTCAATGTAAGCACCCGGCTGCGGATTCAAGCGCTGAATCAACTCAATAACTTTTTTGAGTGTATTTTCTCGAATATCAGACTTCCGCATCAACTGTTTGTAGTCATGGGAAGCGAGCAAGTCGAGATGTTCAGACACCACCAGCTTGGCATCCAACAGCCAAGGAGTGTCTTCATGTAGCTGGTTAAGCTGTATCAGCAAGCATTCACGCAAGTCGTGCGCGGCCACACCGGGCGGGTCAAAATACTGCACGCGATGCAGCACAGCCATGACCTCATCAAACTCCAAGGCATTGTCTTCGCCCTCGATGTGAGCGTCGCCTTCAAATGTAAAAGAAGCCCATTGCGCGACCAGCCCATCGTAAATGTCCTTAATCGGGCTATTAAGAAAGCCACTAGGTGATACCGCGTCAATAATTGCCAGCGCAATAAGACGGTCGCGGTCAGAAAGCGTCGTTAAATTCAACTGCCAAAGAAGATGATCCTGCAGTGTTTCAACCGCCGCATTGCGGTTCTCAAAAGAGTCATCATCGATATCATTGTTGCCCGAGCTGCTATTGCTGCCAGACTGGTACACATCGTCCCACTGACTGTCTGTAGCCAACTCATCAGGAATGCGCTCATCCTGCCAATCATCTTCATCTACCGAAGGAGTAGATGGCTCACTGAAGTCGGTTACTTCATTGGATGTTTCTTGCAGACGAACAATATCTTCTTCACTGATACGCGGAAGGTCGTCGTCAATATCCTCACCCTCCTCCATCATTTCCAACATAGGGTTGGATTCTAAGACGTGCTGGATTTCCATTTGCAAATCCAGCGTGGAAAGCTGCAACAGCTTGATAGCCTGCTGCAACTGCGGAGTCATGGCCAACTGCTGACCCAACTTAAGTTGAAGCGATTGTTTCATGGTGTCTGATTCACAAAAGAAGCCTTTACTGCAATAAAGCCTTCCGAGCAGTGTAGACAGCCACCAGCACACAGGCAAGCAAAGACTATGCCGACAACACACACCTAATAGACAGATAGCATCCTTTTGCATTCATTGCTATAGTAGGCATGAGCGTAAGGCGGACTCATGCGTAAGTACGCAACCTCAACGCAATTAATACAGCCTTTGTCATAGGTTTTCCATATGCGGAACTTATTACAATATGCATTTAACGTAACAACGATTTACAGAAAACAAAGGGTGGTATCGCGCGGCTACGACAAAACTTGCCGCCAGTTACCGGCGCTTATTTAAAAACACCGCATTACCAACTTGCTAATGATGACTGAATTTTGCACGCTCTGCCCTATGCGGAGTGAGCCCGAGGCAAAAAAGACAGCATGTTCGACAACGCCGGGATGTCGGTAAGCACCACCCAGCGCGCGCAAGCCTTATTGCTACAACGCCGCCTTACCAACACAACACGCTTTATCCGTTTTTATATCCCGACGAAGCGCCGCCTGCCATCACAGGCTACTGCTACAGCGAGCACGCAAGCCGCGCTTCAAGCGCGACCTATGTCCAGTGGCTCATGCCACCACCCTCCAGCCATCCTTGGCTCGGTAGTGCCTGTTAAACATCTAACAGGAATACACAATGAAACGTATGTTAATCAACGCTACACAGCCCGAAGAGCTGCGCGTCGCGCTCGTTGATGGCCAAAAGCTCTATGATCTAGATATAGAGCACACTAACCGCCGCCAAGAAAAAGCCAACATTTACAAAGGTAAAATTACGCGGGTAGAACAAAGTCTCGAAGCTGCTTTTGTCGAATACGGCGCAGACAGACACGGGTTTCTTCCGCTCAAAGAAATTTCACGCGACTACTTCAGCAAGCCGCAGAAAGATATTGAAGGCCGCATCAATATCAAAGAAGTGATCCGCGAAGGCCAAGAAGTCATCATTCAAATCGACAAAGAAGAACGCGGCAACAAAGGTGCAGCTCTAACAACATTTATCAGTCTTGCAGGGCGTTATTTGGTGCTAATGCCAAATAATCCACGCGCCGGCGGCATTTCTCGCCGTATAGAAGGCGACGACCGCGACGAAATGAAAGACGCTTTATCTGGCCTAGAGCTGCCATCCGGCATGGGCATTATTGTGCGCACAGCGGGTTTAGGCAGAGGCTCAGAGGAGCTGCAATGGGATTTAGACTACCTGCTAAACCTGTGGAATTCGATAAAAACAGAAGCCGATAATAGTCCTGCGCCACACTTTTTGTTCCAAGAAAGCAACGTAGTAATACGGGCTGTACGCGACTATCTGCGCCAAGATATTGGCGAAGTGATTATTGATACACGTAGTGCCTACGAGCTGGCCGCTGCATTTATAAGCCAAGTCATGCCGAGCTATCAAAGCAAAATCAAGTTTTATCAAGACAGCGTCCCACTCTTCAATCGCTACCAAATTGAGAGCCAGATTGAGACTGCCTTTGAACGCGAGGTTAAGCTCCCCTCCGGCGGTGTGATTGTGATAGATGTCACCGAAGCGCTCGTCTCGATAGACATCAACTCATCACGCTCAACGCGCGGCGGCGACATCGAAGAAACCGCGACGCAAACCAACCTCGAAGCCGCCGATGAAATTGCCCGCCAGTTACGACTACGCGATATTGGCGGCCTAATCGTGATTGACTTCATCGACATGAACAATCCACGCAACCAGCGTCTGGTCGAAGACCGTGTGCGCGATACGCTGCAGATGGATCGCGCACGCATACAGGTGAGCCGCATATCCCGCTTTGGCTTACTTGAAATGTCACGCCAACGTCTGCGCCCCTCACTAGGCGAAACATCGGGGCGCATTTGCCCCCGCTGCAATGGCCAAGGCACCATTCGCGGAACAAAATCCATCGCGCTAGGTATTTTGCGCATGCTTGAAGAGGAAGCACAAAAAGAACGCAGCACAGAAGTACGCGCGATTACGCCCGTTGAAGTCGCCAGCTTTTTGCTCAATGAAAAACGCGCACAAATTAGCGGCATCGAGCAACGCCACGGTTGCCGCGTTGTCATTGTGCCGCACAAAGAACTGGTTACCCCGCATTATGAAATTCAACGACTACGTGAAGATAGCGCCACATCAGCGCAAATCAGTTTTGATATTGCCCCCTCCGAAGGACTCATAAGCATTGAAGACGACCATTTACATGACACAAACCCCGTCGCCAAAACAGCCGCCGTGCAACTGCTGGCACACCATACGCCAGCACCCAAACCCGTTGCCACAACGCAGGCCATTGCCGTTGCTGGTGAAAGCAAAGCACCCAGCTTACTAAGCCGCCTTTTCACCAAAGTATTTGGCAACAATGATGCTGATGAGAAGGCAGTAAAAGCGACACCGCACGCGAAGACCGTCGAGCGAAACCAAGATACACGCCGACGCAGCACCCGCGGAGGCCGCAACCGAAGTGGCCGCAGCGATGCACCTACGTCAAGCACTGAAAATACGGCAGCTCCTCGCAACGACACCCCGCGCAACCCAGCAGCGCGCCCTCAACAACGTCCGCAGCATGGTGAAACAGGAAGCCGCAATGAAGCGCAGGTGCGCCAGCCAGAATCACGCGCTGTTGCCGCTCGCCCAGAGCATAAACAGCAGGAAAATAGACAGCCGAATCCAGCGCAAAATAACCAGAAACCCCCTGCTGAACAGCAAGACAACAACGGCCCAACGCGCCGCCCAAATAATAAGCGCCCAAGAAACGAACCGCGCCAACGTCAACGCCATGAGCCAGATGGACAAACAGCACCTGCCACCACACCCGCGCCTTTGGACGACTATGCCACTCCAGCCACCAATCAAACCGCTTACGTAGCACGTAATTTTCCTGTTGTTAACCTCGTTGCCGCAACGCAACCAAACAAGGAGCAGGGACAACTCGCGGACGAAAACAACTACAGTGAGTCGCACATTTCTGCACCCCAATTTGGTCGCCCAGCGCAGACGCGCCCACGCCCAGCCGTGGCGGCAGATACAGTGCCGACAGATAATGCCCCTGATGAAGAAATGGCATCCCGCTTGACCGCCAATAAAAAGGCCTCCGTTACGCCAACGGAAACAACACCGGCAACCGAAAAGCAAGTGCCTATCCAGCCGGAAGCGGTCACCGCACATCAAGCCTCTGCGATGCCCACGCCGCCGGTCGCAGCAACGCCCATATGGACAGAAACATTAGCCACGACACAACAAACAACGCCTATGGAACAAATTAACCTGCTAGATGAAAACGACAACTCAACTCCGGACAAAAAGCCGCTAAAACGTGCACGCCATAGCAACGACCCGCGTAACAACAGAGGCACAGAGACTCCGCGAACATTTGAGATCATCACAGAAAATAAAGCGGCACCCGAGCTATCTATCCCCTCTGCTTTAGAATTGCCAAATCAGCCTGCACCACGTCGCCGCTCACCCAATGATCCACGAGAAAAGCGCGTCCCAGTCACCGCCACGAGCAGCACCGTAAATAGCAGTATTGAGGATTAAAGACTTGGCTGGATGTAACTTCCCGTTCGTGGTGAGCCTGTCGAACCATGAACAGCCCTTCGGCGGGCTCAGAGCGAACGGTAATCAGGAAGCTATTGTTAACCATATCCTAGTACAGGCAGCCAGTGCGTTAAAACAAGTTGCTAAAAAAAGGCCGGATTGCGCGAATCAATCCGGCCTTTTTTTTAGAGCAGGCGGTAGAATAACGCTTCTTTTTTATAGCTTCAGACAGGCGCATCCTCATGAGCTCTACTAGCACGCATTTCAGCGACGTTGAAAATCTCAATGTCGAATCACAGACCATTCTTATTAGCCCCGCTACGCTAAAAGCCGAACTCCCGTTAACGAAGAAAGCGATGACCGCCCTGAAAGCAGGCCGCACAGCTGTGCGCAACATCTTGGATGGTCATGACCCGCGCCTATTGGTCGTAATAGGCCCCTGTTCCATCCACGACACCGAAGCCGCGCTTGACTATGCCAGACGCTTGAAAAAACTGTCTGATGAAGTGCAAGACAGCCTGCTGATTGTCATGCGCGTCTATTTTGAAAAACCCCGCACCACCACAGGCTGGAAAGGCTTAATCAACGACCCACATATCAATGACTCGTTCAAAATTGAAGAGGGGCTGTATATTGGCCGAAAACTGCTGCTGGATATTGCAGAAATCGGCCTGCCCACGGCAACCGAAGCACTCGACCCCATTTCGCCTCAATATCTGCAAGATTTAATTTCCTGGTCGGCGATAGGGGCACGCACAACTGAATCGCAAACACACCGCGAAATGGCCTCCGGCCTATCTTCGGCTGTCGGCTTCAAAAACGGCACCGATGGCGGCTTGGCCGTGGCCATCAATGCACTGAAATCCGTCGCCTCTCCACACCGTTTTCTGGGCATCAACAACGAAGGCCAAGTGGCGATTATCACCACGCGAGGAAACCCATACGCGCACATTGTGCTGCGTGGCGGCGACGGAAAACCCAATTACGACTCCGTTAATGTCGTATTGTGCGAGCAGGTTTTGCAAAAATCCGGCATCAAAACCAACATTATGGTTGATTGCAGCCACGCCAACTCCAATAAAAACCATGAACTGCAAATACTGGTGATGGACAACGTAGTGAATCAAATTGTTGAAGGCAACCAATCCATTATGGGCGTAATGATTGAATCCAATATCGCCGCTGGCAGCCAGAAAATCCCAGACAATTTATCGCAGTTGCAATACGGCGTATCCATAACCGATGCCTGTATCGACTGGGAAAGTACAGAAAAATGCCTGCGCTCGACGGCGCAAAAACTGGTCGGCATCTTGCCAAAACGCCGTGCTGCCAAAGAAGCCGCGGCTTAATAGCAAAGACTAGGGTGCGTCATTGGCAAACTCAGGGCGAACGGTGTCATTTACACGCAGTTTTGTGACAACTGGTATTATATTTATCCAACGAAGCCCGCATAACAATCAACACTGATGGAGCCAACAATGCCAACACCCAAAATAAACTCGCAGCACTCGTCAGAGCTTTACACATTTGCCGGCAAAGACGTTCCGTGGCTGGCTAAATTATGGGCGACGCAAACACCCGATAAAACATTTTTAATCTGGGAGCCGAAAGAAGGCGAAAGCCAATCATGGGCGTATCAGGAATTCTGGCAAACCATCAACAAAGTCGCCTGCGGCTTGATCGCCAAAGGCATCAAAAAAGGCGACACACTGTTAATCCACGCTGAAAACTGCCCTGAAATGATGATTGCGTGGTATGCATCCAGCTTAGTTGGCTCTATTGCCGTCACCACCAACACGCGCTGCATTGGCAATGAACTCGCCTATTTTGCGGAACATTCCGGCGCAGTGGGCTGCATCACGCAACCCAAATTTATTCAAGAATTGGCCACAAATGCCAAAACCATTCAGTGGTTTGTGGTGACGGACAATAACGCAGGCGACGCGCCAACCGATACTGAGCAAAACCACGGCTTTCCCTCGTGGAGCAGCCTGTTCACGCACGGCGACACCGCACCCACCCGCCCGGCAGAGCCGATGCTGCCCGTGGGCATTCAATACACATCCGGCACGACTGCGCGCCCCAAAGCGGTAGTACACACCCACGCCAACGCATTGTGGGGTGGACAAAGCGGTGCGCAAAATCTGTTGATGACATCCGATGATGTTTACCTTGTGTTTCTGCCCTGCTTCCACGTCAACGCACAAAGCTGGAGCTTCTGGAGCATGATGTGGTGTGGCGGCACCATCGTATTGCAACCAAAATTCTCCTCCAGTAAATTTTGGGAGGTTTCAGTCAAATACCAATGCACACGCGCCTCGATGATTCCCTTCTGCTTTAAAGCCATCGGCGCACAACCCGTGCCTGAACATTTCTACAAAACCTGGTCTACGGGCGTGAAAATTCACGGCGTTGAACAATATTGGAAAGTCACCTCTTTCGCCACATGGGGCATGACTGAAACCGTCACCCACGCCACACGCTCAGATATTCTGCAAGATTCGCCAGAAATGAACATCGGCGTGCCCGCACCTGGCTATGAGTTCGCGGTGATGAACCCACAAACCGGTGAATATTGCAGCATTGGAGAAAACGGCGAGCTGTATGTACGCGGCACGCGCGGCATTCAACTGTTTTACGAATACTACAAAAACCCCGAAGCGATGCAAAAATCTTTTACGCATGATGGCTGGTTCGCCACAGGTGATATGGCTCGCGTGGAAGCCGATGGCTACTTTTATTTTGCCGACCGCGACAAAGACATCTTGAAAGTCGGCGGCGAAAACGTATCTGCCCGTCAAGTAGAAGAATTCGTCGGCCAACTACTGGGAATGGGCATACTCGACGAACATGCAGTAGTCGCGCAAAAACATCCAATGTTAGATGAAGTGCCTGTACTGTTTGCTATCAAAAGCGTATGGACACAGATGAGCGAAGACGAAATTCGCCAGAAAATCATGACAGGATGCGCCAAAGACTTGGCCGATTTTAAGCGTCCACGCCACGTTTATTTTTTGGAAGATTTTCCGCGCGCAACACTGGAGAAAATCGCCAAAAACAAATTGCGCGAGATGGCAGACGAACTGGCAGACCAACAACACGAAAGCCAAACAAGCGAAAAAATCCCCGAAACACAACTGAACTAGGATTTATAAATACTGCCCTAGCTGTAAAAAGTGGGTGCCGTTTTGCCAATAAAACACAAAGCGGAGAACCTCCATAAAGGTGGTACAGCAAATGGTTTATACGGCAGGGTTTTGCGCTAAAGCGCTAAAGCGCTGAAACTTGTGTTAGAAAAGAAGTTTTGGCATCCAGAATTGACAGAACCGGTCAATACGATACATGTGAAACATGCGTATTTCACACCGGCTACTTTGTGACTATTGCCGTTTTTCGGCACCCGATGCCACACCACAACCTAACGCACTGTTTTTACTTGCTTAATTTGGCTCCGCCTGCTGGGCTCGAACCAGCGACCCATTGATTAACAGTCAATTGCTCTACCGACTGAGCTAAGGCGGAATAGACCCTTTCGAGGCCGTGCATCCTATGCGGGACGGTGCTTACAGTCAAGTTGGCGCGGTTAAATTCACTATATTTTTTCTTCCCTGCTGCTCATAAAGCACATTTCTTCGTACAACATCAGATCTGCTTTTAATGCATGTATAGCTAATCGCATAAACAACAAGATAGGCGTGTACTAATCGGATGAGCTATAGTCAAGACCTTAAAAAACGCGTGTTGTTGCATATCAAAAAGGGTAGCGGCAAGACGGAAGCAGCGGCATTATTTTCTGTTGGACGC
>JAYVJM010000032.1:0-6802 GCA_043769275.1 Cellvibrionales bacterium
CTCTGCCGTGTAAACCATTTGCTTTCTCGCCTTCATCGAAACTCTCCGCTTTGTATTTTATTGGCAAAACGGTGTCCACTTTTTGCAGCATAGGTCAAAACATAACGTGACTGCCTTTGTTTCCTTCTACAATGGTCGCATGAGCACACTACTGTCAGAATCTTCTATAGCTTCGTCTCCTTCAGCAGATGCGGGGGTGCAGGCTTCTTCCCATCAGAGTTTGCGCAATCAGTTATTAATCGCCATGCCCTGTTTAGAAGCGCGACCCTTTGTGCATAGCGTGGCGTATGTATGTGAGCACACGGCGGAAGGGGCGATGGGGTTGGTCATTAATCAACCTAGCAGCATCGAGATAGACGAGCTGCTGGAGCAGATGGGGCTGACATTAGACCCCGCGCGGTTGAACTACCCTGTGATGCAAGGTGGCCCGATTCATCCAGAGCGCGGTTTTGTGTTGCACGGCAGCGGTTCATGCTGGCAGCACACAGTGGTACTGAGCGATGAGTTTTCGTTAACGGCCTCTTGTGACATTCTGGAAGATATGGCCGCTGCGCAAGGCCCGCGTAATGCATTGGTATTGTTGGGTTTTGCGGGTTGGGAAGCGGGTCAATTGGAGCGTGAGCTGGGCGAAAACCGCTGGCTTACCGCGCCCGCTACGCCGCACATCGTATTTGATGTGCCTTTTGCGTCACGGGTGCAGGTGGCGACTTTACAGTTGGGTTTTGATTTCAGCCTGCTGTCGCCACACGTTGGTCACGCGTAAACCTGTCGTGCCGGTCGATAAGACATCTTCTGGCCCGCTCAAAAAGTCGCAAGTTGTGTTGGCTTTTGATTATGGTTTGCGCCATATCGGCGTGGCTGTCGGGCAGCGATTGATTCAAAGTGCCCAGCCTTTATCCATCGTTAATGCCCGCGACGGCGTGCCGGACTGGCGCGTCATTGAGCAGGTTATTCGCGAATGGAAGCCCGATGTATTGCTGGTTGGTCTGCCGCTGAATATGGATGGCAGTGATAGCGAAATGTCGGCGCGCGCCAGCAAATTCGCACGCCAGTTAAACGGGCGTTTTGCCCTGCCTGTTGAGATGATTGATGAGCGACTGAGCAGTTTTGCGGCCAAACAACACCGTCAAGAAACCCCCAGAAAAGGAGGTTTTTTGACGGTTGATGCAGAGGCGGCCTGTGTGTTTTTACAGGATTATTGGCGTCGTTAGTTTGTTAGATAGGGCGTGATCCGTACTCGCTGCTAGGACGGCGTGGAGGATCCATGGTGGTGTTGGGCTGAACGCATCCAATGGAGCCGCCCTGCGCAAGAAAGGCATCAATATCTGCTTGTAGCTGGGCGCGAATACGGGTGCGGGATGTTACTGAACGGGCTTCGGGTGCATCTTCTCGGCAACTGGCCATTTCCGCTGCTTCGCAGGCCGAAATAATGCTGTCTTCGCGGCCGTTATCCATAAAACCCATGTCATTTTGATCGTCCTGATCGTCATTTTGGCGTTCTCTGGCCATGGTTACGCTCCTTGCGTGGTGTGCTAAAAGGGAAAAGCGGCAAATTTTTCATGTTATCAGTCCGCCCTACATATATAGACCATAAACAAGTCTTTGCCTACTGGCTGATGGCTTTTTTTGGTTACCATGAGACTTCTTTTTCATACGTCGCCGCTCGCTATGTCTTATCAATACATTCTCTACACCGCGCAGGATGGTATCGCCACCATCACTCTTAATCGCCCTGAGGTGTTGAATGCCTACACGCCTGATATGGGTGATGAAATTGTAGCGGCCTTTCACGCCGCTGAATTTGCGCAGGATGTACGCGCTGTGATTTTGACCGGTGCGGGCGATCGCGGTTTTTGTGCGGGAGCGGATCGCGTGTATTTGCAGCGTCCACTGCCTGCAGGAACGCGTCTTATTGGCGAGGAAGCGATGATTAAATCCTTTGCGCTGACGCTGGCGAATTTCCCCAAGCCCACTATTGCGGCGATCAATGGGCACGCTGTGGGTATCGGCATGACGATGACCTTGCCGATGGATATGCGCATTGCGGTTGAGGGCGCAAAATTCGCGCTCAATTTCTGCAAGTTGGGTATTTTGCTGGGCTTGGGCAGCACTTATTTTCTGCCGCGTATGGTGGGTTTGCACAAAGCGCAGGAGCTGGTTTTGACGGCGCGCACGGTAGATGCCACTGAAGCACTTGCAATCGGCTTGGTTAATCACGTTGTGCCTGCCGATCAGTTGCTCAACAAGGCACGTGAACTGGCCTTGCAATGTGCCGCCTGTGACCCTGCCACGCTGAAATATGCCAAGCGTGCACTGCATTACGGGGCTGCGGCCACGTTGCCTGAGGCGATGGCGCATGAGCAGGCAGCGGTTCTTGCGCTCAAGCAAGAACAATCAAGCGGGCTGCCCGAACGAGATTCCCACCCTCTTTCAATAGGTTGGGCTGTGCCATTGATTCCGTAATCTTTAAATGATGTTTCTACTGGCTGCCGCCCGCACTTACTCCCACTCAATGGTGGCGGGCGGTTTTGATGAAACGTCATAGGTCACCCGTGAAATACCCGCTATTTCATTGATGATGCGGCCAGACACAGTTTCCAGTAATTCGTAAGGCAAATGTGCCCAGCGCGCGGTCATGAAGTCGATCGTTTCCACCGCACGCAGGGCGACCACATACGCATAACGGCGTGCATCGCCCACCACGCCGACCGATTTCACCGGCAAAAATACCGTAAACGCTTGGCTGACTTTGTGATACCAGCCGGCGCGGTGTAGCTCCTCTATAAAAATGGCATCGGCGGCGCGCAGAATATCGGCATACTCTTTGCTCACTTCGCCCAAAATACGCACGCCAAGGCCAGGGCCCGGGAACGGGTGGCGATACACCATGTCGTAAGGCAGTCCCAGCTCCAGCCCGATTTTGCGCACTTCGTCCTTGAACAGCTCGCGTAAGGGTTCGATCAACACGAACGCCATGTCATCCGGCAAGCCGCCGACGTTGTGGTGCGATTTGATCACATGCGCCTTGCCATGTTTGCTGGCCGCCGATTCAATCACGTCCGGGTAAATTGTGCCTTGCACCAGCCATTTCACGCCAGCGCCATTGCCTGCATCTTTTAGCTTCAATGCTTCGTTATCGAATACTTCAATAAACGTGTTGCCGATGATTTTGCGTTTTTTTTCTGGGTCAGTCACGCCCGCCAATTTGTCGAGAAACAAATTTTCAGCATTCACGCGGATAACTTTCACGCCCATGTGTTCGGCGAACATGTCCATCACCGCGCTGCCTTCGTTTAGGCGCAGTAGGCCATTATCGACAAATACACAGGTGAGTTGATCGCCTATCGCACGGTGCAATAACGCCGCCACCACGGAAGAATCCACGCCGCCCGACAAGCCCAGCAACACCTGATCGTCGCCCACTTTTGCACGCACGGCTTTAATGGCGTCGTCCACGATATTTGCCGCTGTCCACAGCGCATCGCAGCCGCAAATAGCCAACACAAAACGCGCAAACAGCGCCGCGCCTTGTTTGGTGTGCGTGGTTTCCGGATGAAATTGCAGGCCAAAAAACGGTTTGTTTTTGTGATACATGCCCGCGATGGTACAGCTTGCAGTAGAGGCCATCACGGCAAAGTCGGGCGGCAGGGCTGTGACTTTGTCGCCGTGGCTCATCCACACATCCAGAACGTGTTCGCCGTTTTTTTCTTCATCAAAAATGCCCGCTAAAAAAGCCGCATTTTTGTGTGCCTGTACCTGTGCATAACCAAATTCGTGTTTCGCAGAACCTTCCACCGCGCCGCCCATTTGCACTGCCATCGTCTGCATGCCGTAGCAGATGCCCAGCACCGGAACACCCAAATCAAACACGATGGTTTCTGCGCGCGGGCTGTGTGTTTCGGTGACACTTTCGGGGCCGCCCGACAAAATAACGCCGCGTGCATTGAAGGTTTTGATCGCGTCTGCACCGCAATCCCACGCATAAATTTCGCAATAAACCCCCGCCTCGCGCACACGGCGGGCGATCAACTGCGTGTATTGTGAGCCGAAATCGAGAATAAGGATTTTATGGGCGTGGATGTTGTTGGGCATGGGGGTCTCTATGTCGTCGTTTTTTGTAAGGGCGCACCGATATGTGCGCCCTCTTTAAAGACAGGGCAGACACATAGGCCTGCCTCTACTCAGTCGCCCTGATTGATCGCTGATATCACCAGCTCTCGAATGCAGACTTCCTGCGGCATTTCGTAACAGAACAAAATAGCTTCCGTGACTTTTTGGGGGTCTAAAGCACCGCCCATAGTTTTTTTCCAGCTTTCGTAGCCGCTGACAATGTCCTTTGAGCTCGTTGAGTTTAAAAGATTGGTTTCTGCCGCACCGGGCGCAATGGTGATGACGCGAATGTTGTGTGCACCCGCCTCTTTGCGCAATTGATCGGAAAGCGCATGCACGGCGAACTTGGTTGCGCAATAGACTGCGTGGTTGTCGAACACTTTTTTGCCCGCAATAGAGCTGATGTTAATGATGGTGCCCATCCGGCGGCGGATCATTTTGTCATAAACGGCATGAATTCCGTTCAGCACACCCTTGATATTGATGTCGATCACCTCGTCCCATTCCTGCGGATTCTGGCTATCCATTGAGCCCAGCGGCATGATGCCCGCGTTATTGATAATGCAGTCCACCGGCAGGTAAAAATATTTTTCGGCCTCTTCGACAGCGGCTGACAATCCATCTCGGTCTCTAACATCTACGGCTTTTTTGAATGCGTTGGGCAGATCAATCGTGTCAAGGCCGGCCTGATTTCTGCTCAATATAGCCACTTTGTAGCCCTTAGCGGACAACAGAAAAGACAGGTCTTTTCCAAAGCCGGAACTCGCTCCCGTTACAATGACTAATTTGTTCATGATGGCCTCTTCTAATAAAAGAAACCGCTCCTGCGCAGTGGGAGGGGGGTAGCGTAGTATTCCGTTTACCTAACCGGATAATTCGGCGCTTCCTTGGTAATGGCCACATCGTGCACATGCGATTCGTTCATGCCGGCGTGGGTCACGCGCACAAACTCCGGCAGGCTGCGCATGGTGTTGATGTCGAGGCTGCCGGTATAGCCCATGGCTGAGCGCAGGCCGCCCATCATCTGGTGGATGATGGCCGAGACAGGCCCCTTGTACGGCACACGGCCTTCAATGCCTTCGGGCACCAACTTTTCTGCGCCTTCGTTGGCGTCTTGAAAATAGCGGTCTGAGGAGCCTTGCACTTGTGACATTGCTCCCATCGAACCCATGCCGCGATAAGACTTGTACGAGCGGCCTTGATACAGCTCCACTTCGCCCGGCGCTTCTTCTGTGCCGGCAAACATGCTGCCCATCATTACCGCGTGTGCGCCAGCGGCGATGGCTTTGGCTATGTCGCCGGAGTAACGGATGCCGCCATCGGCAATGATCGGCACGCCCGTGCCAACCAGCGCAGCGGCGACGTTGGCGATGGCGGATATTTGCGGCACGCCAATGCCGGTAACGATGCGCGTAGTGCAAATCGAGCCAGGCCCAATGCCAACTTTCACGCCGTCTGCACCCGCATCGGTCAGTGCCAATGCAGCAGCGGCGGTGGCGATATTGCCGCCGATAACTTGTATGTTGGCGTGGTGTTTTTTGATCCAGCGTATGCGGTTGAGTACGTTTTTGCTGTGGCCATGTGCGGTGTCGACCACTAGCACATCCACGCCAGCGCCGATCAAGGCTTCCACGCGCGCATCGGTGTCTTTCCCTACGCCAATGGAGGCACCTGCACGTAGGCGGCCGAGCGCGTCTTTGCAGGCGCTGGGGTAGTTTTCCGCTTTGCGCATATCTTTGACGGTGATAAGGCCACACAAGTCAAAGTTGTCGTTCACGACTAGGATTTTTTCGATGCGGTGGCGGTGCAGCAACTCTTTAACCTGCTCCGATGACGCGCCTTCCTTTACGGTGACCAGCTGTTCTTTGGGGGTCATGATGCTGGAAACGGCTTCGTCTAGGTGCGGCTCAAAGCGTACGTCGCGGCTGGTGACAATGCCTACAAGCGCGCCATCTTTCAGCACCGGCACGCCGGAGATGCGGTTTTCACGCGTTAGGTTAATCAGTTCACGCACGGTGGCATCGGCAGAAATGGTGATGGGGTCTTTCACCACGCCACTTTCAAATTTTTTCACCAGACGCACTTGCTGCGCCTGCTGTTCGATACTCATGTTCTTGTGCAAAATGCCAATGCCGCCTTCTTGTGCCATCGCAATGGCGAGCCGCGCTTCGGTGACAGTGTCCATTGCCGCCGAGACCAAAGGCATATTGAGCGCGATGGTGCGAGTCAACTGTGTATGCAGAGAAACGTCTTTAGCCACTACTTCTGAATAGCCAGGAAGTAAAAGAACGTCGTCAAACGTGAGGGCTTCATGGGCAATACGCAGCATAAAAATCCGGAATTGAAGGCGGGTTGCGGGGGGCGATTATAGCGGGCGAGGTCGCTTTTGTGCATAGTCAGGCACCACACGTAAGCTGCAAAAGCCATTAATCCTGCACCCGTCCACCATTCATATACCCTTTGCTACGATTAACGCGAATAAGATCATCTATAAAAGTGCTTTTTACTTCTTCCTCAGGCCTTAAAATAAAGTCGTAAATTCTTTTGGGTCGTTTTTTTCTAAAACAGGCCAGCCGTACACATTTACGGTAAAGTATAGCTAATCGCACAAACAACAAGACAGGCATACACCAATCAGATGAGCTACAGTCAAGACCTTAAAAAACGCGTGTTGTTGCATATCAAAAAGGGT
>JAYVJM010000033.1:0-7498 GCA_043769275.1 Cellvibrionales bacterium
GTGCGTGGCGAAGTTGTTTATGCGTGCCCGGACGTTTGGTGCGCGGCCCGCAATCGCTTAGTCGTCAATCTTGAACCATTGGAGATTGTCTTATGGTTATCCGTGTGCCCGTGTTGTAGCGCAGGTTCTTGATTGCTACCTTGACTGCGAATGGCTGGCTTTGCTCAAATGCACTTTCTCAATACACCGTGCCTTTTTCATTTTTCAACGATCAGTACTTAATATCAGCCACTTTGGCTGACCAATAAATTGCTCGTTCATTAGTGTTGAGCAATTTCCCGGCTTACTTTGGCAACCGTCTATACGCTCCAATTCTGACTATGGCAGGACAGAAGTTCACTGTTGATACCCATTTATTCCGCGAACTCGGCCAACTGCTGGTTGGGCGCGATTCGACTGCTTTGGTGGAGTTGATCAAAAACGCCTATGACGCCGATGCAACAAAGGTAATTGTTCACGGGCAGGATTTGAACGACGAGAACTTGGGAAAAATTGTTATCACGGATGACGGCGTTGGAATGGGAGAACAACAATTCAACGAGGGCTTCTTGCGCATTGCATCGCGGTTGAAAGATGACGGAGAGCGACGATCAGCACGGTACAAACGAAGATATACAGGAGCCAAAGGCATTGGACGGCTTGCCGCGCATAAACTCGCCAGATTCATTCACATTGACTCAATTCCTGATACAGAAAAATTGGGGCAGAGTGCGCGGCCAGTAGTAGCCGATATTGACTGGGATTTGGTTGAGTCAAAACAGACGTTGGATGAGATAGAAGGCTCAGGAGCAATCACGGTCAAAACTGAAAAATTCCCCCCAGACGTTAAGCCTGGAACGGTGATTGAGCTACGCAAGCTACGTCGCAAATGGACAGACGCTGAACGAACGCGTTTCTTTGCTGAAGTGCAAACGTTCTCACCACCTAAATTACTCCTTGAACTTCCGGCTTCAGCCATTAGCAAGGAAGAGCTTCTTTTCGAACACCCCACGATAAGGGATAGCATCAACACTGATCCTGACTTTCAGGTAGAACTGACTGGCGAGTTAGAAGTCGGTGAAGATTACTGGCAGTCTTTGGCGCAAGCGGCACAGTGGGTGATTGAGATTGACGCTCGAAAAGCAGATGGAAAAGTGGTTTACAACATCATTCCAACCAGCAGTGGAAAGAAACAATTCCCTATAGCTGAAAAGCAATGTTACAACCTAGACCATCCTAGCCCGGAAGTCGGGCCATTTTTCCATTCTCGTATTCTGATTCGTGGCGGCGGCAACATAAAAGGAGGAGAGAAAACTTGGCAAGACCGCGTGAGCGGAATCAGAGTCTATATGGAAGGTTTTCGCGTATTGCCATACGGTGAGCCGTTAGATGACTGGTTATCAATTGATGCAACCTATACCAATCGCCATAAAACGTTGACCTATCTTTCCGAGGTTGGATTTGAAGAGCCTGAGGATAAGCAGGAAGCTCTTTCATACTTGAGAAATAGATCGTATTTCGGCGCAGTCTTTTTGACTCTTTCCAATTCAGCTTCATTGCAAATGCTGGTCAACCGCGAAGGTTTCATTCCTGGAGAAGGTTACGAAAATCTTGTGCGGATTGTGCGTACCGGGATAGACCTTTCAGTGCGTGTTCGAGCAGCGGCAAATAGGCCAGAACGCGAAGCGCGTAGCAAGCAACGGAAGTTGCCTGGCACGGAAGACGAACCATCGCGCTCAAGCCTGCGCCAGGATGTTGAAATGTCAGTGCGGCGCGCGGGTGAGTTGGCAAATGAAGCCCGTCAATTTGCCGCCGCAGGGAACTTTGCCGCCGCTCAAGTTCGCATTGACCAAGCTGCCGCTCAATTCTCGCTCGGATCACAAACCTCAGAGCGGCTAATGACAGAAGGCGCGATGTTACGGGTACTCGCTTCCGTCGGGACCCAGATGACAGCCTTTGTCCATGAGATTAACGGGATTCTCGGTTCTGCGATGGCGTTGGAAAAGGCGGTCGCCAAGATAAGAGAGGATTCTCAATTACCTGCGGCGGCAAGAACTAAGTTGGGGCAACTCCACGCCGCCATTGGCGATCTTCGCCGCAGCGTCGAGCGTCAGGCTTCATATCTCACGGACGTTGTTTCTCCAGACGCTCGTCGCAGGCGTTCGCGGCAGAAACTGGTTGAGCGGTTCGACGCCGGAAAGCAGCTCGTCGAACACAGTGTGCAACGCCGCAGTATCAAGATCGTCAGCGAGATTCCGCAGGATTTGAAGTCGCCACCAATGTTTATGGCTGAGTTGACGTTGATCTTCTCAAACCTGCTGACCAATGCCATAAAAGCCGCAGGCAATGACGGCAAAATTTATGCGCAGGCAAAAGCGCAAGAAAATGGCGACATTTTGTTTCGCCTTGAAAATACCGGGACGGCTGTTGGCCTCGAAGAAGGTGAAAGATGGTTCAGGCCATTTGAGTCAACCACAGTTGAAACTGATCCGGTGCTTGGGCAGGGGATGGGAATGGGTTTGCCGATTACTCGTAATATGCTGGAGGAGTACGGGGCAACGATCAAATTTGTACGTCCCAGCCGAGGTTATGCGACTGCCGTTGAAATTATCTTTCCAAAGTGAGGGGATTTGATGGGAACGCCAAACATCTTGATCATTGACGACCAGCCTGAAGAACACAGCGGCCTGAAGCTATACCTCAAAGAGTCGGCCAAGGCACAGGTCAATGTTTTGCACCCTCAGGACGTAGAAATTGACGACATACTAACCGCGCAGTTGGTACTCATTGACTACGGCCTTGATAACTGGCTAGAGCGAGACAGCCTTGAATCATTAAGTTGCAAACCGAAAGATGGGTTGGCTTTGGCTTCCATACTGCGACGGCACATTTATGACCACGAACAGGCTTCGCCAACAGCTTTCGCACTTTATACCGGAAAGATTGACAATCTCTCCCACCCATTTCCGTCCAATGACCGCCAGCATACGCTCGCCAGCATTAACAATTTGGAGTGGGTCTTTCAAAAAGCAATGCCCGGCACCGAAGCAACTGTTTCCGATCGGATTGCCGAATTAGCTACAGCCGTGTTGAGGTTGCCGGCAAACTGGCCTTCTGATGGCGGTGACCAGCCAATGCGACAACTTGCCGACTTACTGGGCATTCGGTTCGACGACGAGGCGAATGAGCTTTTACTTCAAGATGTCGCCTCGTGCCTGCCGCCGATTCACGAACTGTCGCAATGGAGTCACGGTCTTTCTGTCTTGCGCTGGCTGCTTCAACGCATTTTGCCTTTTCCGTGTTTTTTGTGGGACAGCTACCACTTGGCAGCGCGCTTTCGTGTTGACCATTCCGCATTGCTCAACGCGCTTGAAGGCGATAAGCCATTGCAGAAACAACTTGCTGATTGCGAATACAAAGGCCTGCTGGCGACTTTCCTTGGCCCACGCTGGTGGAGGTCGAAAGTCGAATCTTTTCTATGGGAGATCACGGATGGCAATTCTTCTGAAGTGGAAGCAGTGCGGGATGCAATTAGCCAGGCAGCAAATGAGGCTTTGCCAGCGAGCCTGCCACCTGACCACCCAATCGTATGTGTCAACGCAGACTACCAGCCGCTCAATACTTTTTACCGAATGGAGGATGCGGTTCGGATTCGCCCGGATGATTGGCCCGCTTATGCAGATCAGGCTTGGATGCCTATTGAGTTAGCGAAAAGTGAGCCGAAACTGCATGCGCTGGTTATTCACGAAGACTTGGAGTTGCTGGATAAAATTTAAGATGAGTGCTTCTTCCCCCTCAACATCACAAACCCACACTCAGTATGATGGCCTCTCGTTTTCGTTCGCCAAAATGGAGCAGGAAATTGATAACATGCGCCTATTGGCAAAGCCTTTCCTTGAACGTGACTCGTTTGAGATGGTAATCCCTGATTGGAAAACTCAACTCACGAATTTCAAAAATGGTTACTCGGATAAACTGGTGCGTTGGAGTATTGCAGAAGCAAAACCGATTCAGACGATAATAAGTGAGGGCGAATATGAGCCGGGCGGGCGAAGGGGCAAGAACGTTTTCGGACGCATTAGCGGTTCGTGGGACATACAAACTCCCCAAGCCTCTCGAAGAAGTGATGCGAAAAAATCATTCATCCTTAATGGTTTGGCATCTACCGTGATCACAATTTGGGAACGGCTCGATGGAGAGCCGGAACCTCAGAAGCTCCTGCACTGGACTGTTGAAGTTGGCGATTCCGCTGCACCTGGATGCCATTTTCATACACAGATCAAATGTGGGATGGAGGATAAACCTATTTCTGTGCCGCGCTTACCAACCTTGTTGATGACCCCAATGGACGCTTTGGAATTTCTGTTGTCAGAGTTGTTTCAAGATGAATGGGGTAAGCACGTAGCGAAAGAGAATGACTACTGCAAAAACTGGGCGAGTTGCCAAAGACCCCGCTTGACCAAGTTGCTCGAATGGCAATTGCAACAAGTTAAAAATGCTGGCGGTTCGCCTTGGACGTATCTCAAAAAGCGGAAACCCGCAAGCAGTCTATTTCTCCCATAAGCCAAACGTCTGCCTATCTCGCTAACTTCTCAGCATCCTGCCGGTGTTGTCGTCTTCTGAGAAATAGCTGCTTACGTGCGGTTCTGATTTGGTCTAATTTTTTTGGAGTGAGTTGAGGGTTCACGTTCATTAAGGCTGCATCTACCGCTTCTGTAGCTTGTGCAATTTTATTCTGACGTAAGAGCGCATCCACTTGGCGAGCCAAAGGCTTGCTTATATCTGGTGGAAGCAGCGGTACTGCCAATTGCGCTAATTCTCTCGGCTCAAGTTTCAACACACCGCCACCATAGCTACGGCCAACTAACTCAGCACTCAATTGGCAAAGAGAAGAGAGCGTGCCCAACGCAAGGCGCGTCCAATCAGAAGCGGGTCTTCTGTCTTTCCACGATAATTTGAGGATGTTGTTTGTGCAGGTACTCCCAGACTGATTAACGATCAAACGAGGCCAGGAAGCTGCCATTATGGGCATAAACGCGGCTGGCGCATCGGCATGGGGGACGATATACCACGGGTCACGCACGCTGCATTTCCAAGCAGCTGGCACTCCATCTTTTTCGCCTTCTGCAATGTATTTGCGCAAAGTCTGAGAGGTTCGTGACAAGTTGGTCGGCGGATTAAGTAACAGACAATCTTTCCCTTGTTGCTTTAGCTTCTTAAAATCAGACTTCCCGAAAACCAAGCCGGGAGCATAGGCGGCACGCTTAATAACAGGGAGGAAATACTTTTCAGAAATGGCTTTATTGTTTCTATCAAGCTCAGAAAGAATGAAATAGTTGTTACGGCCTGTTACTACGCCAATTCTTGTTCCTACCCAGTCACCCATCCGTATAATGTTGCTACCTGCCACAAGGTCATCATAAAGCTGACACGTCTCTTCGTCCAAGATACTTCGCAACCAATCCCCATCACCATTTGACTCACCAGCCCACACTTTTTGCGTAGCCCCATTTCTCATCGTATTTGCTAGTTCGATAACGGATGTAACTTGGCTAATACGAATGGATTGATTTGGTTGTCCCGCACCTTCAGCGCACACAATGACGGTTTCTTCTTGTGTGTTATCAAAAATTCTTTCCTGAAGTAAGTGTATACTGACTTGCTTAAAGCGGCTCGTAAGGTGGCCTTTTACCTCCGCTGCATAATCTGTATGTAGAAGCGCGCCCGGCAATATCATCGCGAGCTTCCCGCCTGGACGAAGGAATAAGGTTGAATAAAGTAGGAAATAGCCCCAGTAGCTCGCTCGCCCAGAAATAGGCATCCCTGCTTCTTGTAACCTCCGAGCGGCTTTTTCCTGTAAAACTGAAGGGATGCTGTGGTAGCGAAGATATGGCGGGTTTCCTACAATGGCGCTAAAAAGTTGCCCTCCAAAGTTACTAATATCTAGGTCGAAAAAATCCCCCTTTATAAATTGTTGTGCTGTCGCACCGTTATCTATCAAGTCTTGTAAAAACACTTGAGCGTCAGGGTCAATATCAGCACCATAAACTTGAAGTTCAGGGCTGACGCTACCTTGGTTAAAAAGGGTAGTTCGTGCAGCTTTCAGAAATGCGCATCCGCCATAACTTGGATCAAGAGCCGTATCTTGTGAATCAGTGATTGCCCAGTCTGTTAAAATCTGAGCAACGCTTTGCGGCGTATAAAAAGCGGCAAGTTTTTCGCAGTGCCGTTTTTGGATACTTTTGTTACTTGTCTGGATGGGCTTCTTAGTACTCGTCAATGGTTTCATTTTTCCAGTTGTTGGATTGTTTCGCCCAAGCCTTTCGTAAAACAATGACTCGATAGTAGACAGATTAAGGGAATGGCAACCCGTACTATGCCATGATTACCATTCCCTATTGGCAAAATTATTTTACCGTCTCATTTCGCCGGTTTCACAAACACCGCAGGCACCTGTTTTTCCATCACCAACTTGTTAAACGCAGGCACGTCCGTTGCCATTACCTGTTTCAACTTATCCAACTGCGCATTGATCTTGCCGACGAGGTCCTCATAAACGCCGACTTGTTGATCGGTAGGTTGCGCGTCTGCGCCCGCGACTGAACCACCCAACGCAGCGATCTTGTTATTCAACTTGATCGGGTAATTCAGCGGGTCTTGTCCGCTCTGATTTTTGACCTGATACAACTCAACTTCGACCGCCGTGAGCTTTTCGTTCAGTGCCTTGGCCGCATCCACGATGGGTTTCATCTCGGCCTGACCGGCGACGCGCTTGGCATATTCATCGGTTTGGCGTTTCACGTCGCGGATGTTGGTGATGGCTTCGCTGGTCTCAGAGAACTTGTCGCGGATTTTGACGAGCAGGTCGAATTGCTTTTGGAACTCTTCGGTCGTCGTCGCCACGCGTGGGTCTTTGCGTACCTCAAAAGTTTCGATGATGGACTTGCCGTCTACGGTAAGTTTGGCTTTGTAAGAACCCGGCACGGCGCGCGGCCCTGACGTATTCCCCGCCCACATAATCATTCCGGGAAACACCGTCGCATCTGGATAACGCAAGTCCCACGCGAAACGATTCAAGCCTTTCTCGGCGGGTACGCGCGCGGGGCCGCCACCGCCGCCACGGCGCCCGCCGGCGGCGGGCGTGTCACCGCCTTCGGGCGTTTTGCTCGAAAACTTCTTCACCGATTTGTCGGCGGCGTCGAGGATTTCGAGCGTGATGTCGCCTTTGGGTTTGTCTTTCAGATAGAACCAAATCGTAGCCCCCGACGGCGGATTCTCTCCCATCGCCGCCGCGCCGCCGCCGCGAAAGCTGCCGCCGGGCATGCGATAGGCTTCTTCAGGATGGAACATATGAAATTCGGATGAAGCCAATTTGTCTTTGCCCCATTTGTTGATCTGATGCACCACGCTCAGGTCGTCGAGAATCCAGAACGCGCGGCCTTGCGTAGCGACGACCAAATCTTTGTCGCGTTTGTGAATGGTCAAATCGGTGATGGGTACGACGGGCAGGTTGAGTTGA
>JAYVJM010000034.1:0-26112 GCA_043769275.1 Cellvibrionales bacterium
CAGCACCAAAAGTGCTCAACAAATAGTCGGTGTATAAATCAAGGTCGGCTTTTTTCATTCGGCAAGCTTATCAGGGGAGGGTTGCGTAACATCAGTTACCGATTGACGCGTTAGCTGTAACAGCGGTGTATTATCTGCCATTGCGTCACCCAAAATGCCCTCAATAAAATTGCGGGGCTTGATAATGTCTTTGGGCGATAGCGTGGTGTAAACCTTCTTCAGTACGGCATCGTATTTTGGCCCAAGGAAAGCAAACGGGGCAATCAATGCGCCTGTGCTGATACCCGTGACTAACTTAAATTCAGGGCGCGTTCCGGCTGCCGTCCAACCGTTCATTAAGCCTGCGCTGAATGCGCCGTTGTCTCCGCCGCCAGAAATAGCCAGATAAACCGCCGGCGGGAGCGCGCCTTTACCGCCTTGTTTTGCAAAGTAATCCTGTTCGCGTCGCACTGCCGCAAGCGCGGCATTGGTCATCTCGCGCATATCGCCGCCCGCAACATAGCGCACGCCGGTCATTCCGGGGATTTCTGCTTTTGCAGTCAATGTGGGCGGCACGGCAGGTAAGCGTGACGGCATCATTGCGCAGCCCTGTGCCAGCATTAAAACAAGCACAATCCATGGGGTGTTTTTCATTGGTGTAGTCCTTGATTGCCCGTGTGGAGGAGCCTTACTTAAGCCGGTGATGTGGGTGGAGGCTCAAAACGCTGATGTACTCCAATAGCTTGCCAAACATTTTATTTAAGCGGCTAAATCACCGTATTCATTTTAGATGCTCTTAGTTTAATTGCCTGATGCGCCCCTAAAGCCCAACCAGCGCTTGGATTTTTTGAATCTTGATCAAGGTTTTGCGGTGCATTAGTCGCCCGATACCTGCATGCGCGGTAAATAGTAGAATGTGCGCCCGCGTGCTCTGTGTATGACCACGCACGTTTAAAGATGGCCGCAGCATGACTGATTCACACAGCCCACCCCCCCCGCCGGATCAAACCGAATCACACACCACGCATTTTGGCTACCAGCAGGTACCCCTGCAGGAAAAAGCGCACAAAGTGGCCGGCGTGTTCCATTCGGTAGCATCGCGTTACGACACGATGAACGATCTGATGTCAGGAGGCATACACCGCTTATGGAAGCGTTTTGCCATTGAAATATCCGGCGTGCGCGATGGCCATTGCGTGCTGGATATCGCCGGAGGCACGGGCGATCTTGCATTTAAGTTCTCGCGCTTGGTGGGTGAAAACGGTCAGGTTGTATTGGCGGATATCAATTCTTCCATGCTGAATGTGGGGCGCGACCGCCTGATTGACCGTGGCGTGGTGGGCAATGTGCAGTTTGCGCAGGCCAATGCGGAGAGCCTGCCGTTCCCCGACAATACGTTCGATTGCATCACCATCGCTTTTGGTCTGCGCAACGTGACAGAAAAAGAAAAAGCGCTGACATCGATGTTGCGCGTTTTAAGGCCGGGCGGGCGTTTGCTTGTGCTGGAATTTTCCAAGCCGGTGAACCCGTTATTGGAAAAAATCTATGATATTTATTCCTTTAAGGTATTGCCGATTCTCGGCAAAGTGGTGGCGGGCGACAGTGAAAGTTACCGTTATTTGGCGGAATCTATTCGGATGCATCCTAATCAGCAAACACTAAAAAATATGATGGAAGAAGCCGGTTTTGTTGACTGCGACTTTTACAACATGACGGGCGGGATTGTCGCTCTGCACAAGGGCGTAAAACCCTGATGTCTGTTTTTAAGGCCGGTTTGTTGCTGGCACTTGAGCGCGCCGTAAATACAGGCTTGATCTACGACGCGGCGGCCGGCGCACAGCTACAGGCGCTGGACGGTAAAGTTCTGCATATCGCCTGTACCGCACCTGTGCAGTCGGTCTATGTATTGTTTGTTGGTCGACATATCGAATGCTGGTCTTTATTTGAGGGGGCAACCGACACCACTTTGAGTGGCAGCGCCAGCGCATTTTTACGTCTATGGCGTGGGCGCGGCAAAACAACGGCACTTATTGATAGCGGCGTGAGCTTAACGGGCGATAGCGAGCCGCTACAGCACTTACAAAAAATCAGCCAGCATTTGGATATTGATTGGGAGGCGCTGATTGCCGCCCACACAGGCGATATCGTCGCGCATCAGCTCGGACGCACGCTACGCGGTGCTGGCCGTTGGTTTGAGCAGGCAAGGCACGAAGGCGCTCGCCTTGTTAGCGAGTACTTGCAATACGAAAATCGCACTGTCCCTAGCCGTCACGAGGTACAAAATTTCTGCCGCGATGTTGACGAGTTGCAGTTGTCGATGGACAGATTGCAAGCACGGATGGATTTACTGCCCCCCCCCAAAAAAACGCAGCAAAGCGAGGACGATCTCTAATGGCTTTTTTGCGCTTATTGGTCATCTTGCGGGTGCTGACGTTTTATCGTCTCGACACGAACTTGTGTGTTTTATCCGTGCCTTTCTCGGTGAGACTGTTGCTGTATTTCTCGCCGCTGCGGTTGCTTCCACGCTGTGCCTCCACGTTAACGCGGGGTGAGCGCGCACGCTTGGCGATGGAGCAGCTTGGGCCGGTGTTCGTCAAGTTTGGGCAGCTTCTGTCAACACGGCCTGATCTTGTGCCCGCTGACATGGTGCGTGAGCTGGATAAATTGCAAGATCGCGTGCCGCCTTTTGCCGCCGACGAGTTTGTACGTATTGTTGAGTGCGCGCTGGAAAAATCGGTAGACGACCTGTTTACTTCGTTTGATCGAGAGCCGTTGGCTTCGGCTTCCGTCGCGCAAGTTCATGCAGCCGTGTTGCTGGACGGGCGTGCAGTGGTTGTCAAAGTCATACGACCTGGGATTGCATCCATCATCGAACAAGATTTACGTTTGATGTTGTTGTTGGCGCGTTTTGTCGAGCGTTTTGTGGCGGAAGGTCGTCGTCTGCGCCCAATTGAGGTGATAGAAGATTATCGCCATACCATTTTTGATGAGCTGAATTTACAACGCGAAGCGGCCAATACCGCCCAGCTACGGCGCAACTTTGCCGCATCGCCTTTGCTGTATGTGCCACAAGTGCACTGGGATTATTGCCGCCCACAAGTGATGGTAATGGAGCGCATTTATGGCATTCCTGTGGCCGATCTTGACGCTTTACGTGCGCAGGAAACGGACATGAGACTGCTTGCGCATCGCGGTGTGGACATATTTTTTACGCAGGTGTTTGAGCACAATTTTTTTCATGCCGACATGCATCCGGGCAATATTTTTGTGGCGACAAAACACCCATCAAGGCCGCAGTACATTGCGATTGATTGCGCCATTGTCGGTTCGTTATCGCGCGAGGATCAGTATTACCTGGCGCGAAATTTGTTGGCCATTTTTCACCGTGATTATCGGCAAGTCGCGGAGCTGCATATTGAGTGTGGCTGGGTTTCATCGCTCACGAGGGTAGCGGATTTTGAAGCGGCTATCCGCACCGTTTGTGAACCAGTATTTGAAAAGCCGCTGTGTGAAATTTCCTTCGCGCAAATTTTGATTAGCTTGTTTCAGACAGCACGCCGCTTTGATATGACGGTGCAGCCCTCGCTCGTGTTGCTGCAAAAAACGCTACTCAATATTGAAGGCTTGGGGCGGCAACTGTATCCGCAGCTCGACCTTTGGCAAACCGCGATGCCTTTTTTGGAGCGATGGGTTAGTGAGCGCTACCGTCCGGGCAATGTTTTTGCAGAGTTGCGCCGTCAAGTGCCTGGCTGGCTGGAAAAAGCGCCGGAAGTTCCCGACATTTTGTTTGATGCGCTTACGCAAGTTCGCCGTTTGGAATCGGTTATTCCGCTGATGAACGCCACTGCGCAGTCTGTTTTATTGCAGCAACAACAAGAGCGTCGCACCCGTCGCCACCGACGCTTTGCCGCTGCGGCTTTATGTATTGCCGCCCTATTTTGGCCGAAATGGAACGACTTGGTTTCGGTGCAAAGTGTGGGTTTGTTTTTGTTGGTGTTGTGGCTGTTGATATCCTGAAATTCAGAAGCTGCATCGTTTTTGTGAGCGCGTATGACAAATTTTCTTGATGGTGTGAAATGGGACGTGCAAGGGTTGGTGCCATCAATTGCGCAAGACCATCTGACCGGTCGCGTGTTGATGGTGGCATGGATGAACCGCGAATCCTTGGCGCAAACCGTGGACACAAATGAGGCTGTGTATTGGTCACGCTCTCGCCAAAGACTATGGCACAAGGGCGAAGAGTCTGGTTATGTGCAGCGAGTACACGAAATCCGTCTGGATTGCGATGCCGATGTCATTATTTTGCAGGTTGAACAGCGCGGCGGAATTGCGTGCCACACGGGACGCGAGTCGTGTTTTTATCGTGTATTGCGTGAGGGCGTTTGGGCAACAGTTGATTCCGTATTAAAAAATCCAGCGCATATTTATGGTGCGCAGCATGAGGAGGATGTTTGAGATGAATACGGTATTGCAGCAATTAACAGCCATATTGACTGCGCGAAAAAATGCAGAAGATGTGGGTGCTTCTTATGTAGCCAGCCTGCACGCTCAAGGCATTGATAAAATACTCAAAAAAATTGGCGAAGAATGCGCAGAAACGTTGCTGGCGGCAAAAGACGTGCAATATGCTGGTGCTCAAGATGTGTCGCCCGCGTTATGCGATACACGCAAACAGGCTCTGGTTTACGAAACAGCCGACCTGTGGTTTCACACGCTGGTTATGCTGTCACATTACAATTTGTCGGCGGATAATGTGTTACAGGAACTCGCGCGGCGGCTCGATTTATCCGGCTTAACTGAAAAATCCTCGCGCACAAATTAGTTTATGGGAGAACGGTATGGGTTTTAGTTTTGCACACCTTTTGGTTTTACTGGCCGTCATTGTGTTGTTGTTTGGCACGGGCAAGTTGCGCTCGCTGGGCTCTGATCTGGGTGCTGCGATCAAAGGATTCAAAAAAGCCATCAGTGACGAAGATGCGGAAAAAAACAAAGAAGCAAAAACACTGCCAGATAAAGATAAGCCGGAATAACCAAGCATGCTTGATATTGGTTTTTTGGAGTTATTGCTGGTTTTTATCGTCGCGTTATTGGTGATAGGCCCCAAGCGCATGCCTGAAGCGGTACGCGCGGTTTTATCCTTGACGCGAACGCTAACGCGCAGCTTACATAATGCGCGCAGGGAGGTTGAGCGTCAGATAGGTGCCGATGATATTCGCAGGCAGCTGCACAACGAAGAGGTTATGCGCAGCCTTAATGAATCAAAAGCGGCGATAGAAAATGCAATTAATGAAACAGGAAGCGAGCTTGATCGTATAAAAAACAGCGTCGCTGACGCTCAATCGCCAGTAAGCAATATTGACCCATCACTTGTTGAGCCGCAAAAAACCGCACAAGACAAAACAAAAGACCAGCCAGCATGAGCCGTGCTAATTTACCCCCAGACACGCCGCCTTCAGGGGGGGGGGCTTCTGACTCGAAGACAGAAGATCGCGATACGCCAATCATTGAGCATCTCATTGAATTACGCTCGCGCTTGTTGCGCAGTGTGGTGCTTTTGTTGGTTGCCGCACTGGCTTTTCTGCCCTTTGCTGCACAGCTTCATACTTTCGTCATCATGCCCTTGCAGCAGGCTTTGCCGCAAAATACACAGATGATTGCTATTGGCACCATTGCGCCATTTTTAGCGCCATTCAAGCTGTCTTTGTACGCCGCGCTGATTGTTAGCGTGCCGTACGTCTTGTTTCAACTCTGGGCATTTATTGCGCCCGGCTTGTACCGTCACGAAAAAAAATTATATGGCTGGGTGTTGGCCAGCAGTATCGCTTTGTTTTATCTCGGCATGGCATTTGTTTATTTTGTGGTGCTACCGGTGCTGTATAAAGTAATGGCCAGCATACAGTTGCAGGGTGTCACGTACATGCCAGACATCAGCGACAACCTGAGCATCATCTGCAAACTGTTTTTTGCTTTTGGCGTAGCGTTTGAGGTGCCCGTAGTGACTTTTGTATTGATTCGCACGGGCATTGTGTCGCTTGAGAAAATGATTAAAGCGCGGCCTTACGTCGTCGTTTTATGTTTTGCTGTGGCGATGGTGCTAACGCCGCCCGATGTGCTTTCTCAATGTTTAATGGCCATTCCCATGTGTCTATTGTTTGAGTTAGGGTTACTGATCAGCCGTTTAACAAACACGTCTCGCGCTTCGTGAGTCGTGTTTTGTGCCTGCTTTTTCCGGCATTTTTTTAAGCCAAAATAATCGTCTACAGCCAAGAGTATAAGCATGCACGTATTTTTGATTTGCAATCAGCACCGCTTGTTTTTGGGCAAACAGCAGCATTGGTTAAATGAGAGCGATAGCGCGAAATTATTTCAAACGCCGCATTACGATGTGGCACTTAATCAGTTGATTGAAGTTAACGCGCGCGATATAGAGCAGCGTTTGACGCTCTGGCAGTGTCCGTTGGACGATAAAGGACAACTGATGTTTGCAAACATTTTTATTGCTGAAAAAAAAGCGCAGATGTCGTTTGATGAGCCTGAGCCGCCTACTGAAACTGGCGATGAGGAGCCGGCTGGCATTGCGGTAAGCGACGATGGCGAGGCCGCTGAGATGGGCTATGCTGGCGGCCATTTTATGGCGACAGAGAAATCCGAGTGACTGATTTGTTCACCCAGCGAAAAAACGCCTTAAGCTGCGCCGAGCACAGCCGATCACTGCGCAATGTATTGCGCGGCATCGAAAAAGAAAGTTTGCGCGTTACACCAGAGGGGCTGCTTGCACAAACGCCACATCCTCTGGCGCTTGGGTCGGCCTTAAAACACCCCGCGATCACTACCGATTTTTCCGAGGCTTTGCTGGAATTCATTACCGCGCCCTGCGCAACAATAAAAGAAACGCTGGACGGTCTTGCCGCGACACATGCGTATACGTACGACGTTTTGGCGAAACAACATGAAAGGCTGTGGCCTGCCAGCATGCCGTGCGTATTAGGCAACGACAACAACATTCCTATTGCGCAATACGGCACCGCCCATGCGGCACGGATGAAAAGCATTTACCGTACAGGTTTGGGCAACCGCTACGGGCGCGCGATGCAAACGATAGCGGGCATTCATTACAACATTTCATTTCCTGATGACTTGTGGGAAACGCTGAAAAAAAGCGACGGCTTTACGGGCGATTTGCAGACATTCAAAACGCAGCGTTATTTTGATGTGATTCGCAATTTTCGGCGCTACCTTTGGCTTTTGCTTTATCTATTTGGCGCATCTCCCGCCGTGTGCGCGACCTTTGCTAAAAACAAACGCCATAACCTGCAAGCCTTCGATACCGAAGAACGCAGTTTGTTTTTGCCGCATGCAACATCTTTACGCATGGGCGGGCTGGGCTATCAGAGCGACGCACAAAGTGCGCTAACGGTTTGCTACAACGGTTTGCCCTCTTATATCAGCACATTAAAAAGCGGCTTGACGCATCCGTATCCTGCCTATGAAAAAATTGGCTTGCGGGATGCTGACGGCAAATATCGCCAGCTCAGCACCAATCTCCTGCAAATCGAAAATGAGTTTTACAGCACCATCAGACCCAAGCGCGTTACGCGTTCAGGAGAAACGCCTATTTTTGCGCTGTTTGAGCGTGGTGTTGAATATATTGAAGTGCGCTCTATGGACATCAACCCATATTTGCCATTGGGAATTGATACAGAAACCGCCCATTTTCTGGAAGTTTTTTTGTTGTGGTGTTTGCTCAGTGACAGCCCGCCTGCCGACATGAATGAGTATCGGCGCATTGCGCGTAATCAGTTGCTAACCGTTGAGCAAGGCAGAAAGCCTGGCTTGCTGTTGGAACGAACAGAAGGTTCTTGTGCGCTAACGACGTGGGGTTTGTCGCTGATAGGCAATCTACAAGAATGTGCCATTTTGCTGGACAACGCACAGGGTGAAAGCGCCTTTCAGGATTCCGTCAACGTGCAAATTCCTAAGTTAGAAGACAGCAACAAAACGCCTTCTGCGCAAGTGTTGCGTGACATGGCAGATCAAGGGCTGTCTTTTTTTGAATTCGGCCAACAGCAAGCGAAAAAACAGCAGCAGTGGTTCGCTCAACAAAAACTCAGTGCCGAACAGCGGCGCAATTTTGAACAAAGCGCTACCGAGTCGCTGGCCAAACAAGAGGCGCAAGAAGTGCTGCCTGCAGCTATTAGTTTTGAGCAGTATTTGCAGCGTTATTATGCGCAGTACGACAGGGTTTGAGTATTTTTGCTTGGGGCTTTGTACGGCCAATACAGGCAAATTGTGGTACCCTCCGCGCCGGAGTTGGCTAGGCAACCGCTGCACTTTTTTGATTCATCAAAAGAGCGAGGAGGAAAGTCCGGGCTCCATAGGGCAGAGTGCCAGGTAACGCCTGGGGGGCGCGAGCCTACGGAAAGTGCAACAGAGAGCAAACCGCCTAAGTGATGCTGCTTGCAAAAGCGGCAACGCCGGTAAGGGTGAAACGGTGCGGTAAGAGCGCACCGCGCAACTGGTAACAGGCTGCGGCTAGGTAAACCCCACTCGGAGCAAGACCAAATAGGAATCCATAGGCGCGGCCCGCGCTGGATTCGGGTAGGTCGCTAGAGGTATGCGGTGACGCAGATCCCAGATGAATGGTTGTCCACGACAAAACCCGGCTTATCGGCCGACTCCACTTTTTTATAGTTTTTGTTTTTTTATGACCGACGCGCAGCGCATTGAGCGCGCTGTGCGTCAAGTACACTAAAGCGCAGTAAAAAAGTGCGCTTTTTATTGGTTGTACACTGGCTGCGCAATCGGAATCGGAATAGACAACGGCTCACTAACAGATGATGAGACTCCAGTAGCTTCTACATAGCCAAAAACTGTTCCACCCGCAAAAACATGACAGTTTTCGCCAGCATCCTCTTGGTATAGCTGCCCGGATGTGTAGCCGCTAAACCCTTGCAATATCCATTGCGCGTTAAGCGATTTGTCACGCGCATAAATCCTATCTAACACGTAGGGATTATTGTGCAAGTAAGCCTGTTTCCAGCATTTGTCGTCGCTATACAGAGAGCCCGCATTACTGTGCAGCGCGCTATATGCTGCAACACCGGTTCCTGTTTTGCTGTCGAGCATAATCACCGCGTGGTGTTTAGGGTCGTATATGCCTTCGCCCACCTTGTGGCCTAAAAACACACCATGAGCATCGTAGGCTTTTTCTAAAACCGAAATTGAAGCAGGAATCGTGCTTACTGCCTCAGCAGCGGCCGTGTGGTTGCTGTGCCCTGCTGATGCGCCACGCGACTCATGCTCGTTTTCGTATCCGTTGTCTGATGTATCCGCCCCTGCTTGTGAGTCATTTGCGGGCGTGTATGCTGTTGCGGCGGCGTGCGCGCGTCGTGTTGCGCGTGGGTCACGCACAAGTATTAGGTCTTTCCATTCACTTGCTGTTTGGCCGCTAATGCATTGTTTGCCATGGGGGTTTCCAGCGCGCGCGATATGGCGTTTTTTGCCGACGCAAACTTTAATTGGCATTGTGCTAGGCTCAAGCGTTAAATGCCTTTCTGTGCCGTGATCGCAGCGCTTACCTTTATCGTACAAACGCAGTTCTCTGTCTTTTTTGCTTACACATAGGTACTGGTTTTTTGCGCGTGCGTTGCCAGTGTTGGCTTTGTACTCTACATCCGTTGAATCACAGAAGCCATCCGGCACAGTCAATACCCCTGTACCAATATTACGACAGACGGTTATTGGTTCTGCAAAAACAGTCTGCGATAAACTGATGGCAACGCTTACAGAGAAAAGCGCAAGCGCGCCCAATCCATTTTTTTTTTCATAAAAACCCCGTGTGATAATTAAAAATGCCTGTGCCTAACGTAAAAAACATAAAGACACGTAGCCAATATTGAATACGAGGCACTTGGTAAAATCCAACCGCGGTTTATCATAACTAATTGTTTTATAAAAAAACTATTTTTCGCCTGTTGCTGGCAATGAAAAAAAACAAGCAGACGAAATGATCATTTCATCCAAAGTTATATTTACGTAATTTCTCGAAAAGCGGTTGAGATTAGCCCGCAATTTTTCGACTATGCTCCTTTAGGACAATGGAACTCGCAGCGAGGCAAGGGAAATGCTTAAGACAAAAAACAAAGAAAATACATTTTTTAAACATAAGCGGCGGCCTAGTCTGTTAGCCAATAATCCATTCCGGCATTACGTATTGCCATTGCTTTTTCTTAGCCTTGTACCTTGTTTAGCTATAGCTCTCACTGATGCCGAAGCGCAAAAGCTATATGAAGAAAACAAAGCTAAATCGACAGCAGAAACAGCCGCAGCTCAAAAAAAGGCACAAGAAGATGCTGCGGCACTTCTATCAGACCCCGCCGCTCTAGCGGCAAAAAACGCTGAGTATGCAAAAAAGGCAGCAGCAGAGAAAAGCGACCCAAAATACGCAGAGAACCAAGAAAAGAACAAAGCTAAAATAGCCGCAGCAAAAGATAAGGCTGAAAAGAAAGCCAAGGAAAACGCTGAAATAAACTCGAAAGAAAAAGCCGACAAATTAGCCGAGCACGATGCGACAGCCACACAAGCAAAAGCAGACATTGCCGCCAAAAAAGCGGCAATAGCCAAAGAAACAAAAGCAAAAAAAGAGGCTGCTCTAGCAGCAAAAAAAGCAGAGTCCGACAGCAAAAAATCAGCGGCTCTTGTGGCGAAAAGAGCAGCCACAACGAAAACTCGCCCGCCCATCACCCCTCCTCCGCTTGTGGACGGAACAAGACTGAAAGCAACCATCAATCAATATTGCGTTCGTGTGCAGACAAAGTGGCTTCCTAATACAGCGCCCTATATGGCGCCGTGCCAGAATGAAAAAATTGAAGAAACATGGGATATTGAGGGTGGCACCATCAGATCGAAATACCGGAGTGACCAGTGCATTGCTCTCGAGACAAAACAACAGGCAAAGACTAAGCCAATATTTTCCGCAGTTATGCAGGTATGTGACGGGAATGTAAATCAACAATGGGAAAGTATTGGCAGCCAACTCCACAGCAAATCAACAAATACCCTGTGCCTAGCTGTTGTAAAGGCGGCCGGAAACATGACGAAAATAGCGATACAAAACTGTCAAAAAGACGCGCCTTATCAACAGTTTTTTACCTACGAGCCTATTTAGGAAGACGCAGCGCAGCAAAACGTAAAGCTTTCCAGGCGACGGCCGTCTATCGGCGTTTTTTTGCAAAACCAGGCAGGCTGCGCACAATGGCGGCATGGGCTGATTTTGGATGGTGAAATGCAGAGCAAAAATGGAGTCAATATGCAGCCGTACGCGCTGTGCTTAGACAGCGACGGCTTGTGTCTGCGCAACGGCAACAGCACGGTACGAGTGGATTTTATAGCGGGCAGCAATGCGCACCGGCGTTTGCATGGTGGTGGGCGCACGCAGCCGTTGGCAAAAGCCATTGGCCTGAAAATCGGCAATATCGTGCCCTCTGTTCTGGACTGCACAGCAGGGTTGGGTACGGATGCTTTTGTGCTCGCCAGCCTTGGCTGCAAGGTATTTTTGTGTGAGCGTTCAGAAACGGTGCACTCGCTGCTACAAGACGGCTTGATGCGGGCAAAAGCCGGCGCTGATAATGATGTGGCGCGCATTGTCGGGCGAATGCAGTTACAGCAAGTAGACGCAAAAAATTACTTGCAGGTGATGACAGAACCGGTTGACGTTATTTATCTTGACCCCATGTTCCCTGAGCGCGCTAAAAAAGCAGCGGTTAAAAAAGGCATGGTAGCTTTTCATGCTTTGGTGGGTGCAGACGAGGATGCCGATGCGCTGCTGCCATTAGCTTTAGATAAAGCCATTTATCGCGTGGTGGTTAAACGCTCACGTCACGCGCCTTTTTTGGGGAATTTAAAGCCGTCTTTCAGTTTTGAGGGTGAGTCGACTCGTTTTGATATTTATGCGCGGCAATCCATGTTGAAAGCCTGAGAGGCGGTTCACCACAGAAAAAAAGCAGCTTCCACCCCGCTCATGCTTCGATACGCACGAAAAACCGCACGAACGAAAATAACCAAGCCGCTCCTGAGCAGCCCGCACGGCGGGCGTAGCGAAGGGTTTCAGCACTCAACTGCTTTTTTGGGGGGTTGATAGTTATTGCAGCCCATTGGCGCTTTTTTATTGCGCAGACAGCAGCTTGACCTCAAACCACAGCGGCCATTCTTTACCCGTCAACAACAGCGTCTGGGTGGTGGCATTCCATGCCAAACCATTCAATACCTGCTCAGGGGTTTTTTTGGGTATTTTGTTGGCGAGCGCAGAGAAATCTAGCGTGTTTACCACTGCGCCTGTCTGGGGATTGATGACTAACACGGTATTGCTGTGCCAAACATTGGCGAGAATCCAGCCATTGACCCATTCCAGCTCGTTGATATTGCGCCAGTGATGGCCGTTTTTGTCGATGATGGTGATTTGATGCAGCGGACGGGCATTATCGATTGCGCGAAACACGAGCGTATCAGAGCCATTGCTGCTGATTAAGGCGTGCCCGTCGGTTGTTAGCCCCCAGCCTTCACCTTCAATAAACAGGCTTTTTTGTGGGCGTAAATCGAGGCTATAGACAAACACTTCCCCGCCGCTCCATGTGAGCTGATAGAGCTTATTGTTAAGAAAAACAATGCCCTCGCCAAAGCGATTACGCGGCAGATCGCGGTGGAGGGTTGGCACAAAATCCGCACCTTGATAACTAAACACGCCCGAGCGTCCAAAACCGCCGGTGCTTTCCAGCAGGGTGTCACCGACAAAAACCAAACCTTGAGTGAAGTGATTCGTGGGGCGCGGAATTTCACGCAGTAGCTTGTACTGCGTGGGTGGGGACATGGGAGCGACGATGGGATTGATGTCGCCAAGCGCCGAGGTGGCTAACATCAGCAGGCAGATTAAGCCGGGATGCAGGCGGTGCATGGGGAAAAATGGGCATGGCATCTCTATGCGCATCCACAGGTCAGAGCTTGAAGTCTTGACCCAAATACACTTCGCGCACTTTTTTATTGTGAACAATGGCCTCGGGCGCGCCTTGGGCGATGATGTGGCCTTCGCCGGCAATATACGCCCGCTGGCAGATGGATAGCGTTTCGCGCACGTTGTGATCGGTAATGAGAATGCCGATATTTTTGCTCTGGAGATGGCGAATAATTTGTTTGATGTCCGCGACTGAAACGGGGTCAACACCGGCGAAAGGTTCATCGAGCAAAATAAACGAAGGGTCGCTGGCTAGTGCGCGTGCGATTTCTACGCGGCGACGCTCACCGCCCGAGAGGCTCATACCCAATGCATCGGCGATGTGTGTGATATTGAACTCTCGCAACAACTCATGCGCTCGCTGTACGCGCTGGCGTCTGTTGCGACCTTTACGAGTTTCCAGTATGGCCAACAGGTTGTCGCGCACAGATAGCTTGCGGAATACGGAGGCCTCTTGTGGCAGATAGCCCAAACCCAGTTGCGCACGTCGGTGCATGGGCAGGTTGGTGATGTCGGTCCCGTCTAGGGTAATAGTGCCTAAATCAGCGGCTATTAAGCCGACTATCATGTAAAAGCAGGTTGTTTTTCCGGCTCCGTTAGGCCCTAGCAACCCGACAATTTCACCGCTGGAAACGGTGAGCGATACGTCGTCTATCACTTTGCGCTTTTTATAGGCTTTGGCGAGATGGCGTGCCGCTAGTACGCTGTTCACTGAGCAGGTTTTCCACTGGCCGGTATTGCCGGCACTGATTTAGCTGCCGGTGGCGTTTTTTCATTTTTACTGGGTGGAATAACGACCATCACGCGCTTGCTGTTGTTGGCCGCACCATTTTCTGCTGCGTGAGCTTTGACTTTTTCTGTGCGGACATCGTACTCAACATGCTCGCCCTGAATGCTGCTGCCTTTTTGTTCCAATGATGCGTTTCCATCAAGCAGCATAAGCTCATCAGGTACGTGGTAGTTGATCTGCTTGCCCTTGGCCTTAACCACGTCTTCTGAGCTTGTCATTTCTTGTTGGTAGTGTGCGAGATTGCCCGTTGCTGTAATCAACACCACTTCGTTTTTGTCCATTTTAATCGTCACGACATCCGCATTAATCTGCAAGGAGCCTTGCTTAATGTCCACATTGCCGGTGTAGACTGTAATGCCTGTTTTGGCATTGCGCTCGGCTTTGTCTGCCACAACCTGCACGGGCTGGCTGCTGTCGTCGGGCAGGGCGTGAGCCGTTACACCGCACAGAGCCAGCGCAAAAGAGAAACAATATTTGGCATACCGTGTAAAGTTCTGTCGCAGCATAGAGCGACTCTCAAAATAAAATGCACTTGTTTTAGCTTTGTGGATGTGTGGCAACATCATGTATTTCCTTCACCTGTGCGCGCAGGAACAGGGTTTCATTAATTAAATCAGCCTGCATGCCCAGTGCCTGTGCCACGCTGCTGTGGTCGCGTATGGTAACAGCTTTGTTTGTTTCCACGAATTGACGCTCCAAGTAAAGCCGCAGCGTTTGGCTGTTGATACTGGTATCAAAATTCCATATTTGCGCATCACCGATCAAATCCACAATTTGTGCTTTTTTCTGTAAAGCGGCTGTTTTTGCTCTAGCGTGCCACGGGTTTTCGGTTGTGACGAGCTGCGTTGTGTCTGGATTTGTTTGTGGCATTACAGCACGCGGCTGGTCGATTTCTGCGTAATCATTGGCTTCAAATTGCCGCAACTGTTCGCCCGTTATCTGCCAAGCCAGCTTGCCGGTTTCATCGAAGTGCTCTAGGAAGGGAAATGCGATTTGCATGTCGGGGTCTTGCGTATAAATAGCAGCGACATTTGCGCTTTCTAGGGGCTGCCAGCGGTAACTCAGGCCAATGACGGCCAGCGTCAACATGCAGAGCACGCTGAGGATGCCGCGCCAGTTCATAGCGAAACCTCTAGGTATGCTTGTTGCTGACCTAACAGTTTTCCCTGCGCGGCCAAGATAAACTCGCAGGCTTCACGCACCGCTCCTGCGCCACCGGCCGCGTGTGTAATGAAGTCGGCACGCTCGCGCACCCGCGTCACGGCACTCGCCGGCGCGATACCTAAACCAGCGTGGCAGATGGCGGCTAGATCGGGCAGATCATCGCCCATATAAGCGATTTCTTCGTAACGCAATGCTCTGTCAGTCGCGATGGCTTTCATCGCCGCGTACTTGTCTTCCCTTCCTTGCAGTAGGAGCGAAATGCCCAATTCCTGTGCGCGACGCTCAACCATCAGGCTCACTCGACCCGTGATAATGCCCACTTGCACGCCGCCGCGCTGCAATAGTTTGATGCCAAGGCCATCATGAATATGAAAGGTTTTAGATTCACTACAGCTATTACCTGTGACGCTGTACGTTATCGAGCCGTCTGTCAGTACGCCGTCCACATCCAGCAGCAGTAGCTTTATGGGCTGCGCGAGCTTAGCAGCTTGTGCGGCCGCCTCTGTGATGATGGAGGCTTTCATGCGACACCTGCCTTAAGAATGTCGTGTAGATGTACGATGCCTTCGATGCGCTTATTGGCATCGGCCACCACAAGCGCGGTGATGCTTTTCTGTTCCATGATGGCCAGCGCCTCTGCCGCTAGCATCGTGCGATGGACTGTTGTACAGCGTGGATTCATCACCTGACTCATTAGCGTGTGGCGTAGATCAATAAATTCATCATGCAGCGTGCGGCGTAAATCGCCATCGGTAAAAATGCCTAGCAGTTGATGTTGGTCGACTACCGTGGTCAACCCAAACCCTTTCGCGTTCATTTCCAGAAGCGCCTCGGCTAAGGAAGTGTGCAGGCCCACACGGGGAATGGCATCGCCTTTGTGCATGATGTCATCTACCTTTAACAGTAACTTGCGCCCCAGCATGCCGCCTGGGTGTGAAAACGCGAAATCCTCGGCGGTGAAGCCGCGCGCTTCCAGCAACGCGATGGCCAAGGCATCACCCAAAACCAAAGCCACTGTGGTACTGGATGTTGGCGCAAGATCGAGCGGACAGGCTTCCTGCTCCACGCTGGCATCCAAATGCACATCTGCGGTTAATGCTAGCGTTGATCCCGCATTGCCGCTCATGCCAATCAGTGGCACGCCGAGGCGCTTAATCAGCGGAAGCAAAGTGACAATTTCAGGCGTGGTGCCAGAATTGGATAAGGCAAGAACCACGTCTTTCGCGGTAATCATGCCCATATCACCATGACTGGCTTCGCCAGGATGCACAAAAAATGCAGGACTGCCTGTGCTTGATAGTGTGGCGGCGATTTTGCGGCAAATATGGCCGGACTTGCCCATGCCGGTCACAATCACGCGCCCCTCACAGGCCAGTAGCATCGCACAGGCTTTGGCAAAGTCGGCGTTGATTGCAGTATGCGCACGAGCTACGGCGGCATTTTCTAATTGCAGCACGCGCAAACCGGAGGCAACAAAGTGTTCTGCCTTACATTGTTTCATTGGGCATTCCTTTTCTGCGCCAAGATAGGGTTAGAAACCGCTTCCAAAATTGATTTCCACATTCATGCGCCTGTCGAAGCACGCCCTACAGGCTCAGGGCGAATGGAAAGTGATTATTGGCCAAGTATCAGTACATTATGGCCTGCTGTTTTCCATTAGAAAGACCATCAGCGCTTTTTGTACGTGCAGACGATTTTCAGCTTCATCCCACACGACAGAGCGCCGGTCATCCAACATATCTTCACTTACTTCTTCGCCGCGATGTGCGGGCAGGCAGTGCATGAACAGCGCGTCTGGCTTGGCGATATCCATAATCACAGGGGAAACCTGAAACCCGCTGAATCGCCGCACACGCTCGCGCTGCTCTTCCTCCTGCCCCATAGATGCCCATACATCAGTGGCAATTAGATCCGAATTTTTCGCCGCTGTGTGTATGTCATGGCTCACGCTGACACGGTGACAATAGCGTTTCAGCAAATCAGCATTTGGCTCAAAAGTCGGCGGACAGGCAATGCGGAGCGTGAAGTCAAATTGCTCGGCAGCGTGTATCCACGTTTGGCACATATTGTTGCCGTCACCAATCCACGCCACGGTTTTTCCGGTGATGTCGCCGCGCTGTTCCATCCATGTTTGTACGTCGGCCAGCACTTGGCAGGGGTGAAAGTCGTCGGTCAGTGCGTTGATGACCGGCACGCGTGAAAAGGCGGAGAAACGCTCAATGTTCGCGTGAGCAAAGGTACGAATCATAATGATGTCGACCATGCGTGACAGCACGCGCGCGGAATCCTCTATTGGTTCGCCACGCCCTAGCTGGGTGTCGCGTGCCGACAAAAAAATGGCGTGGCCGCCCAACTGCGCCATACCCGCCTCGAAAGACACCCGCGTGCGCGTGGAGGCTTTCTCAAACATCATGCCCAGCACTTTTTGCTTGAAAATATCGTTGTCAACACCTGCGTAATGCGCGGCTTTCATGGTGATCGCTCTTGCAATCACCACACGCAACTCAGCGGGCGTAAGATCAAGCAGAGTCAGAAAATGACGGACAGCCACGTGCGTTACCTCAAGCGTGTGCGCGAATCAGATCGCATAGTGTATTGACCAAAAGATCAGCTTCGTCGTCGGTGAGCGTCAGCGGCGGCAAGAGGCGAATAACCTTGCCAGCCGTGACGTTAATTAGCACACCTTTTGCCGCGGCTTGCGCGGTCAGTTGCGGGCAGTCGCTCGCCAGCTCTATACCCAGTATCAAGCCTTTGCCGCGCACTGAGATTACTTGCTTGCAATCCGATAGCATCGACGTGAAACGTGCGAGCAATGATTGCCCCGTCGTCACTGCGCGTGCGATCAGATCATCGGCATGCAACACGTCAAGCACCGCCAGCGCCGCAGCACAGGCCAGTGGATTGCCGCCGTAAGTTGAAGCGTGATGCCCCGGCTGAAACAAGCTGGCTGCTTTGCCGCGCGCCAGACACACGCCAATAGGAAAGCCATTGCCAAGCCCTTTAGCCGTGGTGACGACATCAGGCAAAATGCCATTGTGCTGGTAGGCAAAAAATTGGCCAGTGCGGCCGTTGCCGGTTTGGACTTCGTCTAGCATTAGCAGCCACTGGTGTTGATCACATAGGGCGCGCAAGTGATTCAAATAGTCAGGGGCAGGTACACGTATACCGCCTTCACCTTGTACTGGCTCCACCAAAATAGCAACGACATTCGAGTGATTTTTGGCGATATTTTTTATGGAATCTAAATCATCAAATGGCGCACGCAAAAAGCCCTGCACTAGAGGCTGGAAGCCGGTATAAACCATGGGGTTACGGTTGCCACTGGCACTCAGCGTGGCCAATGTACGGCCGTGGAATGCCTGCTCCATTACCACTATGGCGGGGCTTTCTATGTTTTTTGTATGCCCGTATAGCCTCGCCAACTTGATAGCAGCCTCATTGGCTTCGGCACCGGAATTGCCGAAAAACGCAGTTTCCATGCCAGACAACGCGCGCAAACGCTCCGCCAGTTTTTCCTGCAAAGGGATGTTGTAAAGATTGGATGTATGCACCAATGTCGCGGCTTGTGCGGCTATTGCCTGCGCTACACGGGGGTTTGCATGACCCACGCCACATACCGCAATTCCGCTGATAGCATCTAAATAGCGCTTACCATCGACATCTATCAGCCAAGAGCCTTCACCTCGCACGAAAGTCAGCGAGCGTTTACCGTAGGCGTTCATTACTGCGTTCGACATAGAACTTACCTCATCATCGATAAAAGCCGATTAAACCAAGAAAAAACAGTTGTCGCCCTGCTCATGCTTTGATACGCGCGAAAAACCGCACGACTCAACAAGCGACAAATCACCCATTGGGTGAAAAGCCGCTCGCCCTGAGTAACCCGCGCAGCAGGCGTATCGAAGGATTTGTATCGTTCAACTGCGTTTTTTAGGCTAAATTCCAAAAACAAAAAAGCCCCGAATAAAGGGGCTTTTTGACTTCTGCAAAAAAACGGTGCGTTAAGCTACGAGAATAGACACATAACGGCGACGGCTTTTACCTTTTACAGTAAACAGTACGGTGCCATTTGCTGTAGCAAACAGGGTGTGGTCGGTGCCCATGCCCATATTGTCACCCGCATGGTATTCGGTACCGCGCTGACGCACGATGATATTGCCCGCCTTTACTTGCTGGCCGCCATACCGCTTTACACCCAAACGCTTGGACTGCGAATCGCGACCGTTGCGGGTGCTGCCGCCTGCTTTTTTGTGAGCCATGCTCTACTCCTGAATCTCGGTAATTAAGCGTTTTATGCGCTGATTGCAGTAATTTTGATCTGCGTAAACCACTGACGGTGACCCATCTGCTTGCGATAGTGTTTGCGGCGGCGGAATTTGATGACAGTAACTTTGTCTGCGCGACCGTGGCTCAATACCTCAGCCGACACTTTGCTGCCCGCAACAAACGGCGCGCCAATCTGCACCGCAGCACCGGCACCCACCATCAAAACATCATTGAAGTCGATCTTGTCGCCGACCACAGCCTCCAGCAATTCAACATTCAGCACTTCACCTTCTACTACTCGGTGCTGCTTGCCACCGCTCTCAATTACCGCGTACATAGTCATAACTCCAAACGTCTGCCCCACCGCGAGCGGGGGCGAAGGGCGCGCATTGTAGGAAAATCACTCGCGACAGGCAAGCCTTTCGCTAAAAATTACGGCGCGTGCGACACACAAGCCTAGCTTTGCTTTAGAATTCGGCACATCGCTCTGGCGCGTTTCGGCCACACTTATGCCCACTGCCTCTATAGACCATCGCTCAAAGCGTGCACCAAAAATGGAACTGCGTGCAGCCGTATGCTCCCGCATGTGGGCGATAATCTTGTTACTTAACTTTTCTCCAGCAGCCGGTGCTCCGCTACTTTCCGAGGGCGCAGGCTTGACTCTGCCCCTGCAAGCCGCGGTCGACCAGGATCAAACGCACCTACTATTCGTTTTTTTACTTGCCTTGCCCGCCATCGCGCTATGGGCTTATTTGCGGCAAAAAAAGACAAAAACAAAATTGCGCGAATGGGAAAGTGCTTATCGCAACATCGAACAACGCTTGGAAGAGCGCGCACAGAAGCTAAGCGGCATTAACGGCATGCTTTACGCAGAAATCGCCGAGCATGAATTAACGGAGGAAAAGCTTCGTAAAACAAGGGATTATCTCAACAGCATTATCAACTCCATGCCCTCCGTGTTGATCAGTGTCACCGCCGATGGTCGCATCACGCACTGGAATGCCAGTACAGAACGCACAGCGGAGCAGTGCGGTAATGAAGTCGTAGGCAAGCTGTTGTGGCAGGTTTATCCGAACCTGCCCATCACGCCAGAGATGATTCAGCAGGCCATTAACGACGGCAGACCCAAAGTCATGGAAAGCCGCAAACAGGAAAACAATGGCGACGTGCGTTTCAGCGACATTATTGTGTATCCGCTAGCGGCGCGCGACATTCAGGAGGCCGTTATTCGTCTTGACGACGTTACGCCGCGCATCATGATGGAAAACATGATGATCCAAAATGAAAAAATGCTGTCACTTGGCGAGCTGGCAGCCGGCATGGCGCATGAAATCAACAATCCTCTTAGTGCCATTTTACAAAGTGTACAAAACATCGAACGCCGTCTGTCTGTTGATCTGCTCAAAAACAATGATGAAGCTGCGTACGCGCTGAATATTGACCTTGCGCAGTTGAATCGCTACTTGCAGTCGCGCGAAATTTTCGATTTTTTGGCCACTATTCGCAAGGCGGGCGAACGTTCGGCGCGGATTGTGGCCAATATGCTTAGCTTTGCGCGTAGCGGCGGCCAGCATACGTTAACTGATCTAAACCGCTTGATTGAAAGCTGCTTGGAACTTGCCGACAATAATTTTGAAACTCAACAGCAAAATGGCGACATGCGCATCGAGCTGGTGCGTGAATTGGGGGATAATATCCCCACCCTACTTTGTTCTGCGCCAGAAATACAGCAAGTGTTGCTAAATTTACTGCGCAATGCAGCACAAGCCCTCACCACATCAGAGCAAAGCAGCCCGCGCATTACGATCAGTACGAGTTGCGATACTGTGTATGCACAAATCAAAATAACCGACAACGGGCCCGGCATTTCGCAAGATGTGCAAGGGCATATTTTTGAGCCTTTCTTCACCACCAAAGAGGTTGGCCAAGGTACCGGTTTAGGCTTATCTATTTCCTACTTTATAATTACAGAACAACACGGCGGCTCAATTGAAATTGATTCAGCGTGCGGAACAGGCACCAGCTTTACTATCCGACTACCGCTCCCATCCACTTAAAGACTCACTCAGAGTGATTTATGGAAGTATTTACAGAAGTTTCGATTGAGGCTGCGCACCGCCTGCCGAACGTACCACTTGGGCACAAATGCGGCCGACTGCACGGCCATTCGTTTCGCGTAGCAATATATGTGAGCGGGGCTGTAGGCGCAGACAGCGGCTGGGTCATGGATTTTTCTGACATTAAAGCTGCCTTCAAGCCACTGTGGGAACAGATGGATCATCATTACCTCAACGACATAAGCGGCCTTGAAAACCCAACCAGCGAAAACATTGCGCGATGGATATGGCGGCATTTAAAGCCTGCCTTACCGCTATTGACCCAAATTATTGTGCGTGAAACCTGCACCAGCGGTTGTATTTATCGCGGTGAAATAGCGGACAATTCGTGATGGCGCTGCGGCATTTACAGTACTTGGATGCGATGGGCATTATCCAGTACGTTGCACGTCGACCGCTGCCCAATGCGCTCGCGTCAAGCGTCATCACGGTTCAGCCTGTGCCGAGAGAAAACCTGCATTCCTTGGCCGCACCAAAACAGGTGCCACAAACTGCCGCCGCCATCACCACGAAAAGCGCATTGGTTGATATCAAAATTCCAGAGCTAGAGTCATCCAAACGCGGGCAGGTTACGGTTAAAATAAGCCCCGTGGCTTCTCTTGCAAAAAGTGCCGTTGTTACATTTCAGTGTCAAATAGCATGGTGGCTGGTTGATGACTTGCTGCTACTGGTAGATGCACCGCGTATGAGCGACCAGCAAATCACGCTGTTGCGCAACATTCTTCGCGCTCTGAAACGCAGTGATGATTTACCGCCTGCGCAGCAATTTTCTTGGCCTTTGGCGCAGCGTAAAGACCGTTCACTGGAAGCTGCGCGCGATCAATTTCAAGGCATGCTAGATGAGGGGCCGCTCAAGCAACTCACTGTTCGCCAAATCATTATTTTGGGTTCCGCACCTACGCGTCTTTTACAAACAAATGAAGCAAATTCGGCGCGAAACAGCCGCTATTGCGACTGGCCTGTACTGTCTTTCGACAACCTGCAATTACTGCTAGATGAGCCGCAGCGCAAAGCGGGCGTATGGAACATGCTGCTGCCTTTAGTCTCCCCATGAAAAACAACGCACAAGCCACCAGCATCGTGATTCGCTCGGCAGTGGAGGCTGATCTCCCTAGGCTTTTAGCCATTGAAGAAAGCGCACACGTTTACGCGTGGCCGGAATACACGCTGCGCTGGTCGCTCAACCAGCAAAACTTCTGTATCCGCGTGCTCGAACAGCAAGGGGAAATAACAGGTTTTGCAATTTTTGAATGCGTGCTGGACGAGGCAACGCTGCTCAATTTGGCCATTGATCCCGCCGCACAAAACCACGGTTTTGGCCGCACTTTATTGCGGGATGGACTGCGAGCGCTGGATCAAAAAATCACGCGCGTGCTGCTGGAAGTGCGCGAATCGAATGCTTCTGCACGGCATCTGTATCGCTCAGAAGGCTTTGTGGAAATTGCTGTGCGTGAAGATTATTACCCCACATTTTCTGGCCGCGAAAACGCCCATGTATTAGAGCTTTTTGTGGGCAAACCTTAGGCCACTTGCTGAAGTATATTCTCCTGACTTACCACTCATCCCAAGCCCGTCATATGTCAATTTTGGGTGTTACTTTTGCAAGCAAAGCATGGCTTTCTGGTTGCATCAGGCCGCGCATAAGGCTTGATGCGGGCTTCTGTACATCACGTACTGGGCGGCGCTTGCATCGCCTTGTTCGCAGTGTTACAAAGAGCCGTACGCCAGAAATCCATTCAACGTAGGCGGCCAACAACATTGAAAAATGGCGCAGTAAACAGTAGACACCCAATAAATTACTTAAAAATAAAATGAAGGAAATAATTATGAAACGCATCAAAACGCTCTGTGCGCTTACGGTGTTGGCTGCGGCCGGCCAAGTCGGTGCCGCCACACTTTCTTACCGTGTCACGGGCAATATCACGGGCATCAAAACGGTTGGAGCTTCGCTAACCCCTGAATTGACGATGGTACCGAAGGCTCCCTCTATGGGTGGGGCGGGCTATTCCAGCATGTGGACTATCGACACCACAGCCAACACCATTAGCGGCAAGCTAAATTACCCATCGTGGCTCACCGATGTTTACGTATCCAAAGCCATGACGGCCAAAATTAAACAGCCGAATGCGATCTACCAATTCGGTTCCGGTACAGTCGTTTATGACGCAAGCGATGCCGCGCACCCCACCTTGACACTAGGCCAGCCGATCACCTTTGGCGCAAGCTCGACCCCCGTCAGCAATGCTTCGCTAGAATGGGATGCGGCAGCGACGGCTGGCTCCTGTGAGGGCAATCCCAATATTTGCGACAGTCAAAAAGTATTGTTTTTGGGCAAACCTAGCCAAGAATTTTTTTACATGAAGTTGACTTTCTCTGCCGATCTTAAAAGCTTCACTGGCGTAGCAGTGGGCGCGGATATCGGCGGAGCCGTTGTCGGCATGGCAGGCCTGAAGACGGGCAACACCTATCAAAGCTTTACCTTTAGCGGTGAATCAGCCGGCGACCCCAATGCCGATACCGATACCGATGGCACCAAAGACTCGGCAGACAATTGCCCCGCCGTCGCCAATGCCGACCAACTGGATGAGGACGGTGACAAGTTGGGCAATGCCTGTGACAACTGCCCCGCTATTGCCAATGCCGATCAAACTGATAGGGATAAAGACGGCATTGGGGACGCTTGCGACTCTGATGCCGACGGCGATAACGTGGCAAGCACAGACGACACATGCCCGTTCGCCGCCAACATAGGCGATCAAGACGGCGACCGCATCGACGACGCGTGCGATCAACTTAAAACCGACGCTAATCGTTTAACCCTCAACACCACCACGCTAAAAAATGACAGCGCAGGTGCTGCGGTGGCCAATGCGGGCGACGTAGATGGCGATGGCGTTGATGATCTGGTGGTGGGCGCACCAACGTCTCCATCCGACAAAAAAACCAAAGATGCCGGTAGTGTGCGTGTGTATTCCGGCAGAACAGGGCTTGAGTTAAAGCAAATGCAAAAATTTGGTGCAGCGGGCGATGCATTGGGCTTTGCAGTGAGTGGCGCGGGCGATATCAACGGCGACGGTTTTGCCGATGTGCTTGTTGGCTCACCTAAAGCCGATAAAACCGTAAGCGGCCGAAGACTCAAAGATACAGGCAACGTAACTGTGTATTCCGGCAAAACTGGCCAGCCTTTGTTGGGCCTGTGGGGCAATGCAACGGGGGATAATTTTGGCGTAAGTGTAGCGGCGGCAGATGTGGATGATGCCACCGGCACGGACGGCAAAAAACACGCGGACATTATTGTCGGCGCGAACAAAGCCGATGCACCCGGCCGGATTGACGCAGGTCGTGTGGCTGTGTTTTCAGGCAACGGTACTTTGCTGTTTGAAAAATTTGGTGCAGCCAAAGGCGACAACCTAGGCATCAGCGTAGCGGGCTTGGCGGACATCAACACCGACGGCAAAGCGGAAGTCATTGCCGGCACTTATCTGGCCGATAGTGGCAAGCTGAAAGATGCTGGCAGCGCCTTTGTATTCTCCAGCGAAGCGGGCAATCCAGTCAGATTCGCCAAAGCAGGCATGGCGGCAGGCGACTACTTTGGCTACAGCGTCAGTGGTACAGGTGACGTGAATAACGACGGCGTGCCTGATTTTATCGTTGGCGCTTACAAAGCAGATGTCGGCAAGCTAAAAGACGCGGGCACAGCCTACGTTTACTCAGGCGTAGATGGCGGCTTGCTCAAACAGTTTGATGGCGCAAGCAAAGGCGGCAATTTTGGCTTTAGCGTGAGCGCGGCAGGCAAAGTCAATGACGACGCTTTCGCAGATGTGGCCATTGGCGCACCCAAAACCGACGGCAAGGGCGCGCTGTTCGTTTACTCCGGCGATAAAGACCAAGGCTACAAAGAGCTGTTTAACAAACGCGACCGGGTCAAAGGCGAAGGTTTTGCCTATGCAGTTGGCAGCATGGATGCGAATGGCGATAAGGTGGGCGACATTATTGTCGGCACGCCGTTCAATAAAATCCCTGCGCTTGGCAGCAGGACGGCTGGCGGCAATGTGACCGTGTTTTCTGGCTCGACAAAATAAGCGCACCGCGTGAAAAAGGCAGGGCGAAAACATTGCGCTCTGCCTATTAAAAATGGCCTTTATAGGCCATTTTTTTGGCTTTTTTAAAGCCAATGAATGCCATGCCATCCTTAAAAACTTCGATACGCCCGCTGTGCAGGCCACTCAGGGCGAACGGGTTTTCACCCTGTTATAGCTAATCGCACAAACAACAAGACAGGCATACACTAATCGGATGAGCTACAGTCAAGACCTTAAAAAACGCGTGTTGTTGCATATCAAAAAGGGTAGCGGCAAGACTGAAGCAGCAGCATTATTTTCTGTTGGACGCAGCACGATCTATAAATGGCTATCTGAACCTGATGATCATCAACCCAGAAAACCTGGCCCAAAAGACAGCCGAAAATTCAAGCGTTGTACCTTGCGTCAATTGCTGGAAGCTAATCCTGACATGCTGCAAAAGGAGTTGGCCGCGCATCTCAATGTGGGCGTAAATGCTATCTCGCGAGCGTTAATGCGAATGGGAATGGTGCGTAAAAAAAGACTTTACGTTATCAGCAAAGTCTCGCACATGAAGACAGGCGGCGTTACCTGAAAAAATACTGCAAAACAGCACAAAGCCAAACGCACCAGCTTGATGGGTGCTTACCGTGATCGTCGGCTGATTGCTCCGTGGCTGTTTGAGGGAACCTGCAATGCAGCCGTATTTAACACGTGGTTGGAGAAAGA
>JAYVJM010000035.1:0-10870 GCA_043769275.1 Cellvibrionales bacterium
TTCGCTTTCATCTGTCCACGCTTTTTCTTGAATCGTGTCGTCAAAAATCAGCACGCCGTCATCGCGCTCAAGCATCCTCACCGTTGACTTGACCTGCTACCATATAACCCAGTGGCTGTCGCAGCACCAAAAGTGCTCAACAAATAGTCGGTGTATAAATCAAGGTCGGCTTTTTTCATTCGGCAAGCTTATCAGGGGGAGGGTTGCGTAACATCAGTTCATAAAACTAAACTTCGAGTCAGCAGAAGGCGGCGGCCTACAATGTAAACGGCAAAAACCTGTGCGAACACACAGCACAGGCACTGTTGTGTCCAAACAGAACAGTAGACTCGGAACTGACATGCCAAGTTTCACGCACAAGGCAAAGCGCAATCCCTACTCAAAATAACCAAGCGGTGGGTATGGGGAAATAAGGGCAGGGAGTAATGCCGCGCACGTGGCGAAAAATCTTCTTTCTTGCGTTTTTAACGAAGCCGCCCGTTGATTTTTGGCCTGATTTGCCCCGTTCCTGTAACATGCGCGCCACTGTTTATTCACGGAGTTAGCTTGTGGGCATCGCAAAAAAAATCGCCAAGAAAAACGCATTTTATGCGCAGTCTGGCGGCGTTACCGCTGTCATCAATGCTTCAGCAGCCGGTGTGATTGAAACCTGCCGTGACCATAAAGATAAAATCGGCAAGGTGTATGCCGGCTTAAACGGCATCATTGGTGCGTTGCGCGAAGAGCTGATCGACACCAGCAAAGAAAGCGTAGCCAGCATTGCCGCGTTAAAACACACACCAGCCGGTGCGTTCGGCTCCTGTCGATACAAATTAAAAAGCGTGGAGCAACACCGCGCACAATACGAACGTTTAATTGACGTTTTTAAAGCACACAACATCGGCTATTTTTTTTATAACGGCGGTGGAGATTCTGCCGATACCTGTTTGAAAGTTTCGCAAATATCCAAAACGTTGGGTTATCCAATACAAGCCATTCACATACCCAAAACGGTTGATAACGATCTGCCCATTACCGACAACAGCCCGGGTTTTGGTTCGGTAGCAAAATATGTGGCGGTATCGACGAAAGAGGCGGCGCTGGACGTGGCTTCCATGTGTGAAACCTCGACCAAGGTTTTTATTTTAGAAGTGATGGGCCGTCACGCCGGTTGGATCGCCGCTGCCAGCGGCCTAGCCGCAGAGCAGGAAGGCGATGCGCCACACATTATTTTGTTTCCTGAAATCGCATTTGACAAAAAAGCCTTTCTTGCGCGTGTGCAAGCCGCCGTGGAAAAAAAGGGCTTCTGCGTGATAGTGGTCAGCGAAGGCGTACACAATGCCGATGGCTCTTTTCTGGCGGATGCCGGCACAACTGATGCGTTCGGCCACAAACAGTTGGGCGGGGTCGCGCCCGCGCTGGCGCAGATGGTGAAAGCAGAATTGGGTTACAAATACCACTGGGCGCTGGCGGATTATTTGCAGCGTGCCGCTCGTCACATCGCCTCAAAAACGGATGTAGAGCAAGCCTATACCGTGGGTGTGGCTGCTGTCGAAATGGCGCTGGCGGGCAAAAATGCCGTGATGCCGGCGATTAAACGCGGCAGCGGCAAAAAATACAGTTGGACAATTATCGAAGCGCCGCTCGCAAAAGTGGCGAATGTCGAGAAAAAAATGCCGCGTGCGTTTATCAGCAAAGACGGCTTCGGTATCACGGCCGCTTGCCGTGAATATCTCGCGCCACTCATACAGGGTGAAGACTATCCGCCGTACAAAAACGGCGTGCCTGTTTATGCGCGTTTGAAAAAAAGCATGGTGCCGAAAAAAATTGCGCAGGGGTTTCAAATCTGATGGCGGTTATCGCAATCAAGCACGCACACACGCAGCCGGATGCCGTTGTGCACGCTGCGTTAAAGCAGTTAATGGCGCAGCTAAAACACGATTATCAAATTGATCACACATGGCACGACAACACCATCCATTTTCATCGCAGTGGTGCCAGCGGCACGTTATCCATGCACAAGCACTGCGTGGAAGTGCACATAAAACTGAGCATGATGTTGGGCATGTTCGAGAAAAAAATTCGCACGTCTATAACCGATTACTGCGCGGAACATCTGGTATAGCGTTAGAGGGCTGAACATAACTTCTCGCTCGCCCTGAGCTTGTCGAAGGGCATTGTGTGTACAGGCCGTGGTTCAACAGGCTCACCACGAACGGTCAAATTGTTATCCTGTATTTTGGTGATTGGTATTCGCTGTTTTGCCGCTGTTACGGGTTCAGCACAGTGCGTGCCGCCTGCACTGCCTGGACGCGCTTTTGTTGCAGCTGCGCACCAAACTGTTTGCCTTGAAAACGCGTGCTGTCGATGTCGCGGCTGTTAACCGCGGCGCAAGCCTGCCACAGGGCGCGTAAATAGTTGGCGGATTGATAGTCGCGTGTTTCAAAGCCGGTGCGCCCGCGCGCATCGGCTTCGCAGGCCATCAAAAAAGGCTCCAAACGCTGCGGGCGACGAAATAAGTCCAAATTTTGAAACAGCTCGATCACGGTGGCAGCGCGCAATTCCTGCGCACGATGGCAGTGGGTGTGATAGAGCGCCACACACAAGGCGAGATCGCGGTAATCATGTGGCACACTGAGCCGCTCGCACAAGGCTAACAGCGGCTTTTTTGTTCTTTGTTCGTGGCCGATATGACGCGGCAACACGTTGATTGGCGTGAGTGCTTTGCCAAGGTCGTGGCATAGGGCAGCGAAGCGTGCGGTGCGGTTGTGCGTGAGGATTGCGCACTGGGCTAAGGCCATCAATGTGTGTAGGCCGCAGTCAATTTCCGGATGGTGTTGTGGCGGCTGCGGCACGCCAAATAGGGCATCGACTTCAGGGAAAATCACCAACAGCGCGCCGCAATCACGCAAAACTTGAAAAAAAACCTGCGGGCTGTTTTCGCCCAAAGCACGCTCACATTCCTGCCATACGCGCTCAGGCACCAGTGCGTCGACCTCTCCCGCCCGCACCATTTTTTGCATCAATAGCTGTGTTTCTGCGGCAATGCGAAAGCCTAGGTGATGGTAACGCGCAGCAAAACGTGCCACGCGCAGAATGCGCACGGGGTCTTCGGCAAAAGCTGGGGATACGTGACGGAGTGTTTTTTGATCAAGATCACCGCGACCGCCACACAGATCAATAATGTTGCCGTTTTCGTCTTGTACCAAAGTATTGATGGTTAAGTCGCGGCGCATTAAGTCTTGTTCAAGGCTGACATCGGGCGCGGTGTGAAACACGAAGCCGCGATACCCAGGCGCTGTTTTTCTTTCCGTGCGCGCCAGCGCGTATTCCTCGCCTGTTTTGGGGTGTAAAAAAACCGGAAAATCGCTGCCAACGGCACGGTAACCCAGCGCCAGCATGTCTTCAGGTGTTGCGCCCAGCACCAGCCAATCGCGTTCTGTGACCGGCAGGCCGAGCAGCGCGTCCCGCACGGCCCCGCCCACTAGATAAATGATCACGTTATTTGTGGATAATAAATTACTGTGCTTTTTCGACGCGGGTATTGCCGCCGCCGACAATCAGCCGTACGCGTTCGCCGGCATAAAACTCATTCACCGTTTTGACTTGTTGCGTGATGGCGCGAGTTTGGCCATTTTCCAGCTTGACGATGATTTCAAGCCCTTGTGCGCTGGTCAGTTTTTGCTCCAGAGCACCGCCCGCCACCGCGCCGCCCACGGCTCCTGCGCCAGTGGCCAAGTTTTTGCCTTTACCGCCACCGATGGCATTACCGGCTAGGCCGCCGATCAGTGCACCGCCAATTTGGCCAAGCAGACCTGCTTCACCTTGGATAACCACGGGGCGTACTGACTGGATGGTGCCGTTGAATACTTGCATTTCTTGTCGGGCATCCTTGCGCGAGTAGGTATCACCGGACAAGGAGCTGGCACAGCCGGTCAAATAAAAATAGGCGCATATGCAGAACAAAACCCGCTTCATAAAACATCTCCAAAGAAAAAAGGTTCAGCTTATAAGAATATACCACAGCCTAAAAGTGATCACCGTTATCGCGTGTCGCATGCGGGGTTACCGGGCGGTTCCCCCCCAAGGCCGCTGTGCTACACTCGCACGCCTTTAATCGTGACCGCTGCTGCTTATGCTGGATTGGATAAAAAGCCGTTTGCCGTTCAAAAAAAACGCACACAGTGCGGGCAAAAAACAGGCTAAAACGCCGGACATCGCTAAACGGCCAAAAGTGCGCCGCGCACCCGCCAACTTGACCGCGACTATTGCTGATGCGCGTGCACTGGGGCTGGATACGCGCCGTATCAGCGACAACGCCGTGCGCGTTTTGCAGCGCCTCAACGACGGTGGCCATGAGGCTTTTATCGTTGGCGGCTGTGTACGTGACTTATTGCTCGATATGCGCCCAAAAGACTTTGATATTGCCACCAGTGCTACGCCTGAACAGGTGCGTCAGGTGTTCAAACACTCACGCATTATCGGGCGGCGTTTTCGTATTGTGCATGTGCTGTTTGGGCGAGAGACTATTGAAGTCACGACCTTTCGTGCCCATCACGATAACGCAGCACACGCCCGCGACGGCTCCAGTACAGACAGCGGCTTGTTGCTACGTGATAACGTCTATGGCAGTTTGGGGGAAGATGCCCTGCGCCGCGACTTCACGGTGAATGCGCTGTACTACGATGCCGCCGGACAAGTGCGCGATTATTGCGATGGGCTTGCAGACATAGGCCGTCGCCAGATACGCATGATTGGCGAGCCTGAATTACGTTATCGTGAAGACCCTGTGCGGATGCTGCGTGGTGTGCGCCTCGCCGCTAAATTGGGCTTTACGCTTGAAAAAAGTACAGCTCACCCTATCGCCAAACTCGCCCCGCTGCTCAATGACATCTCTAACGCCCGTCTTTTTGATGAAATGGTCAAATTGTTTATGGGCGGCGCGGCTGTCGCCACGTTTGAGTTGATGCTTCAGCATCAGTTATTCCAGGTTTTGTTCCCGCAGACAGCGCACGGATTGGTGCCTGGCAATTACAGCGACCGCTTGATTCGTCAGGCCCTGGCAAATACTGACACGCGCCTACGCGATAATTTGCGTGTAACGCCCGCTTTTTTGTGTGCGGCATTGTTATGGCACGCCGTGCAACAACAGGTACAACACGCCTTACATGCCGGAGAACCGCCTTTGCAGGCTCTGCATAAAGCGGCGCACAAAGTGCTTGGCGAGCAAATGAAGCGTATCGCCATTCCTAAGCGTTTTTCGCAGCCGATGCAGGAAATTTGGGAGTTGCAGTCGCAATTGATCCGTCGTCAGGCAGGCCGAGCTGAACATTTACTGGAGCACCCGCGCTTTCGTGCCGCTTATGATTTTCTCTTGCTGCGCGAACAGGCCGGTGAGGACTTGCACGGTCTTGGACACTGGTGGACAACATACCAAGAGGCAGACATCACACAGCGAGAGCAAATGTTGCGTGAACTGCAAAACACAGCACCGAGCGGCGGCAAGCCACGCCGCCGTGGCGGGCGCGGTCGTCGTGGGCCGCGAAAAGAGGCAGCAAGGGAGTAAATGTGAGCAATTCTCTCGATGTGGCTGCCTATGTTGGCTTAGGCAGTAATTTGGCGGAGCCTGCTTCACAGTTGCGTCGTGCCGTGCAGGCGATGGTGGCGCATCCAGCTATTGATGGCCTGCAATTATCACCCCTCTATGGCAGTGCGCCGCTGGGCGGACCCACCGGCCAGCCGGATTACGTCAATGCGGTGGCTGCTATTCGCACGCGATTAGCCCCTCACGCGCTGCTGGATTTTTTGCAGTCTGTCGAGCTGGCGCATGGGCGCGAGCGCAGCGTGCGCTGGGCCGCTCGCACACTAGACCTCGATTTACTGTTGTACGATGGCCAGGTTATTGAGGATGACCGCCTGACGGTTCCGCACCCTCGTTTGCACGAGCGCCTATTTGTGTTAAAGCCGCTGGCCGATGTTGCGCCCGCATTACGGCTTCCCAATGGTGGCGACATTGCGGCATTGTTGGCGAAACGTCGTGCGGAGCTAACCGTCTTAGATCACGCCGCCGTGCTGTGGCCGTTGGCAACAGCCCCCCTTGAAGTGCTCGCCATTTTTTAGCAGGCAGACTATGCGCACCATTACACTCAATACATTACAAGACATGAAATCGGCAGGTGAAAAATTTGCCGTGCTTGCCGCCTACGATGCCAGCTTTGCTTCTTATATCGAAGAGGCGGGCGTGGAGGTGGTTTTAGTGGGTGATTCGTTGGGCATGACCGTACAGGGTCACGACAGCACATTGCCCGTGACGATGGAGCAGATGATCTACCACACACAAGCGGTTAAGCGTGGCACAAAACATGCGCTGATTATGGCGGATATGCCGTTTATGAGTTATGCCGACAGCGAGAGCGCATTAAAAAATGCCGCCTTGCTGATGCAGGCTGGCGCGCATATCGTCAAGCTAGAAGGCGGCACGTGGCTTGCAGAAACGTTGTTTAAAATGGCAGAACGCGGCATGCCTTCCTGCGTGCATCTTGGGCTAACCCCGCAATCGGTCAACAAATTGGGGGGCTATAAAGTGCAGGGTCGAGAGGCGAGTGCTGCACAAACTATTTTGGCCGATGCCGTCGAGGTGGAATCTGTTGGTGCCGATATTTTGCTGCTGGAATGTGTGCCGGCACCCTTGGCGCGTGAGGTGACGCAGGCGCTGCGCATACCGGTTATTGGCATAGGAGCGGGGGCGGATACTGACGCGCAAGTGCTGGTGGCCTACGATATGTTGGGATTAACCCTTGGCCGTGCGCCCAAGTTCAACAAAAATTTTTTGCAAGCGCAGGACGGCATTGCAGCCGCACTGCGTGCCTATGTGCATGAAGTGAAAACGGGTTTATTTCCGGCACCTGATCACTGTTTTAAATAAGCGTGATGCTGGATAAGTGCGCAAGCCGCCGTTTTTATACGGCTAGAATTAAAATAGTAGGGCTTTATCTTTAAGGATGTACAAATGAGCTATCGCGGCACGCTTTATACCGTTTCTGCGCCTTCCGGCGCGGGTAAAACCAGCCTTGTACAGGCACTGCTGGACTTGTGCGACAACGTACGCGTGTCGGTTTCACACACAACCCGTGCGCCGCGCATGGGTGAAGTGCATGGTGTGAACTACCATTTTGTCGATTACGCCCAGTTTTGCTCTATGTTGGAGCGGTCTGAATTTTTGGAGCAAGCCGAGGTATTCGGCCATAGCTATGGTACTTCACAGCAGTGGGTAGAAGACACGCTGGCACAAGGCTCGGATGTCATTCTGGAGATTGATTGGCAGGGCGCGCAGCAGGTGCGTCGTTTGATGCCAGACAGCGTAGGGATTTTTATTTTGCCGCCGACGGTTGAGTGTCTGCGTGAACGTCTTACGAATCGTGCGCAAGATGCCATCGAAACCATCGACAAGCGCCTAGCACAGGCGCGTGAAGAAATGGCGCACTGCCTTGAGGCGGATTTTCTGGTCGTCAATGATGATTTTTCCACCGCATTGGGCGACTTACAGGCAATTCTACGTGCTACTGCGTTGCGCGTTGCGTATCAACAAGAACGGTTACAGGGTTTGCTTAATACATTGTTATATTAGGGGCTTTGGCAGAGTCCTTAATGCCCGCCACCATCGCCATCGAAGCGAGCCAGATTATCAAAACGCGTGAAGCGTCCTTGAAAGGCCAAACGGCAGGTGCCAATGGGTCCGTTACGCTGTTTACCTAAAATAAGCTCGGCGGTGCCTTTGTCGGGACTGTCTTCGTTGTACACCTCATCGCGGTAGATAAACATAATCACGTCGGCATCTTGCTCTATTGCACCTGATTCGCGTAAATCAGAGTTGATAGGGCGTTTGTTGGGGCGGTTTTCCAACGCACGATTGAGCTGCGACAGAGCCAACACGGGGCAGTTAAATTCGCGGGCGATACTTTTCAAGGTGCGCGATATTTCAGAAATCTCCGAAGTGCGGTTTTCTTTGCTGCTAGGAATGCGCATTAATTGCAGGTAGTCGACCATGATGAGCGCGATGTCGCCGTGCTCGCGCTGTAAGCGGCGCGTGCGGGCGCGCATGTCCATCGGTGAGAGGCCGGGCGTGTCGTCGATAAACAACGGGCGATCTTTGAGCTTATTGACGGCAATGCCGAGCTTGGTGATTTCATCAGGGTCGAGCTTGCCAGAGCGCACATGGGTTTGGTCGATGCGTCCCACCGAGGAAAGCAGGCGCATCATGAGCGATTCCGCAGGCATTTCTAGGCTGAACACCAGCACGGCTTTGTCTTGGTGTAGCAGCGCATGCTCCACCGTGTTCATCGCAAAAGATGTTTTTCCCATTGATGGACGTGCGGCAATAATAACTAAATCAGACTTTTGCCAACCTGACGTTTTATCGTCCAGTACGGCGTAGCCGGTAGAAAGGCCAGTTATATGGCTGTCGGATTGGCTCAATTCGTCGATGCGGGTAATGGCGGATTTCAGCAGCGGATTGATGGGCTCCAGCCCCGTTTCTGCTGGACGCTGTTCAGCGATGGCGGCGAACTGTTGTTCGGCGGCGGCAAGCAGCTCCTCGCTGCTGCGACCTTCGGCACTGTAGCCGCTGTCGGCGATGGTGTGTGCTGCGCGAATGAGTTGGCGCAGGGCGGCACGTTCACGCACGATCTGTGCATAGGCGATTAGGTTGTTGGCACTGGGGGTGTTGCGCGCGATGTCGGCTAGATGCGCCAAGCCGCCGATGCGCTCCAGCTCGCCGTCTGCCTCCAGTGCCTCGGATACGGTGATGATATCCAAAGGTCGGCTGGCCGCCGATAGGCGCGTCATCGCAGCGAAAATCAATCGGTTGTCTGGGCTGTAAAAGTCGCGCGCTTGCAATACTTCCTGCGCTTGGTCGAATAGCTGGTTGTCCAGCATCAAGCCGCCCAAAACAGACTGCTCGGCCTCTAGTGCGTGCGGCGGTACGCGCAACAGCTTGTCTACGTCGGCATTATTGCTGGTCGTCATGGGTTTTTGTTTGATCCCTGAAATGGTTTTAAACAAAACGGGCACTAAAAAGTGCCCGCCTGTTATAACCTGATTGCCGGTGCCAAACAATTACTCGGGCACGTACTTAGCACTCATTCCGCACTTATTCCGCAATAACAATCACCTTAACCGCCTGCATTACATCGCTATGGACGTGAATGTCGATGGCATATTCGCCTACTTCGCGGATAGGACCTTCCGGCATGCGCACTTCCGCTTTGCTGGTTTCGTGGCCGGCTTTAGTCAGCGCTTCGGCGACATCGCGGGTGCCGATGGAGCCAAATAGCTTGCCTTCATCGCCGGCATTCGCCGCGATGGTGAGAACCACTTCCGCCAGCAGTAGGGCACGCGCTTGCGCTTGTCCTAGTTTGGTGAGCGCGGCGGCTTCTAGCTCAGCGCGGCGTATGTCGAATTCAGCGATATTTTTTGCTGTCGCTGGAATGGCTTTTCCCAATGGAATCAAAAAGTTGCGGCCATAACCGGCCTTCACTTTAACTTGGCTACCCACGTTACCGAGGCGGCCGACTTTATCAAGCAGAATAACTTGCATGTTCCCGCCCCTTAATTGAAATGCTGATCGGTATACGGCAGCAAGGCTAAAAAACGCGCACGTTTAATGGCCGTGGAAAGCTGGCGCTGATACTTGGCATTGGTGCCGGTAATGCGGCTGGGCACAATTTTGCCGGTTTCGGTGATGTAACCTTTGAGCGTGTCGAGGTCTTTGTAGTCGATTTCAACCACTTTTTCAGCCGTGAAGCGGCAAAATTTGCGACGGCGGAATTGCTGTTGTTGACGCGGTGCTGTGGCCATGATGATTCTCCTGTGCTTTATTCGGCGTCGGCGTTGACATCTTCGTCAAGCGCTACGTCATCTTGCGAAGTGTCGCGTGGGGCGCGGGCAGGTTGTTCAGATTTGCGGCGGCGATCTTCATTTTCCGCCTTCATGATGGAAGATTCAGACAGTACCGCTTCATCACGACGCATAATAATGTTGCGCAAAACGGCATCGTTGTACCGGAAGCTGGTGCCAAGCTCGTCGAGTGCGGGTTGGCCACATTCAATGTTCATCAGGATGTAATGGGCTTTATGCAGGTCGTTAATTGGGTATGCCAGTTGGCGACGACCCCAATCTTCAAGGCGGTGAATAACGCCGCCGCTGCCTTCAATTGTGTTTTTGTAGCGTTCAACCATGGCCGGCACCTGCTCGGACTGATCTGGATGAACCAAAAATACGACTTCGTAATGTCTCATTGCCGACTCCTTACGGGTTAAGCCTCCCGCCAGTGCAATGCACGAAAAACGGTGAGGCAAGGGTCTGCGGCTAGCCCGCAAACGGGGCGGCGATTCTAGAGGAAGTGGCACATAACAGCAAGAGCCAGCCTTGTCCGACGGCACATGAGCCCAATGCTGTTTAGTTAGTGGGTTTATAGTTAATCACACAAACAAGTAGACGAAAAAATCATTTCATCCAAGGTCATATTTGCGTGGTTTCTCCAAAAACGCTTGAGATTAGCCCAGAGTTTTTCAATAGGATTAAGAGGTGGAGAATAGGGTGGCAGAAACAGTAACTGGCATTTACTTTTTGCAATGATGTCGAGCGTGTTTTTTGTTTTATGGAAGGCAGCATGGTCAAGGATAATAACGGTTCCTGGCACTAAAATTGGCAGCAGTTCTTTCTCCAACCACGTGTTAAATACGGCTGCATTGCAGGTTCCCTCAAATAGCCACGGAGCAATCAACCGACGATAACGGTAAGCACCCATCAAGCTGGTGCGTTTACGTTTGTTACCATCAACATAGCCGAACACCCGCTTGCCGGGCATCGCCCATGCGTATTGCCTTTCAGT
>JAYVJM010000036.1:0-18272 GCA_043769275.1 Cellvibrionales bacterium
GCACCAAAAGTGCTCAACAAATAGTCGGTGTATAAATCAAGGTCGGCTTTTTTCATTCGGCAAGCTTATCAGGGGAGGGTTGCGTAACATCAGTTACAAGGCAAACGCAAGAAACAAAAAAAGAATAATCAATACAGATAACTTAATTTTTAAATAAGTTATCTGTATTTTAAAAACTGTAATAATTAGGAACGGGTTTTGCTGTGGGTAAGTTATAAAAATACAACAATATCATATTGTTATGCAAAGAATAAGAGCGGTGGAAAACGGTTGTTTTTCTTTATACAAGCTGTATGTTTAATCCGTGAACTTTTTAAGCTTCGCGGACATAAAGCGAATCTGGCGTGTTTTAGCAAAAAACAGACAGGGTTTATGCACAGCTTATTTAGCTATTCTGAAGGGAGGCAAAAAGAGTGCGCGCGCGGCATGGCGTGCAGTGGCGTGCGGTTTGTTGTGATCAACAAAAAAACGATGCTACGCGCTTTACAGGCGCTGTAGTTGGCGGCTCAGTTCGCCTAAATTACGGCGGCTGACCACGGGTTTGATGGAGGTGCCCTGCATGCGTAGACAGTAGTGCCCCTGTGGCGACCGCTCCATTCCCTCTACATACCTCAGCGCAATCAGTGAGTTGCGGTGTACACGCACAAACTGTGCACCAAACTCATCCTCCAGGTCTTTGAGCGACTCGTTGATTAAAAGCTCGCCTTTATTGTGGTAAACCGTGACGTATTTTTGATCAGCGAGAAAACAGCGCACTTCTTGGAGCGGCACCAACACCAAACCAAGACGTGTTTTTGCGCTGATGTGTTGGCGTGTTGGGTGTTGTTTTGTGGTGCGATCAGGCACGGTTTGTGTGGCAAGGTTGTGCAGTTGTGCGCGATTGAGGCGAACGGCAGTATCTAGCGCGGTTGATAGCTTTTCTGTCTGTATGGGCTTTAACAGATAAGCGACCGCTTGTGTTTGAAAGGCGGCAAGAGCGTGCTCCTCGTAAGCTGTGCAAAAAATAATCGCAGGCGGTTGATCGAGTTGCATAAGGTGCTGTGCGGCTTCTAGCCCATCCATGCCGGGCATGCGAATATCCATTAGCACCACATCGGGTTGATAGGTTTGCGTGGCCCCTATCGCACCCAGGCCGTCGGCGGCCTCGCCAATAACGTCGTGTCCGCCGAGCTTATGCAGTAAGCGCATGAGGCGATCGCGCGCCAGTTTTTCGTCGTCAACAATCAATATCCGCATCGGTTTTGCGCTCGCTATTTGTTGTTGTTGGCGGTTTCTTGCCTTGATTATCATGGTTTATGGGCAGGCTGAACACCACTCGAAAAAATGTTGATGTTTGCGTAATGGAAAAGGTGGCTGTTTGTCCGTAACGCGCTTGTAGGCGCTGTTCTAGGTTTGCTAGCGCCATGCCGTTACTGTGATGGTGAGAGAGGCGCACGTCTGGCGGCGCGCAAGGGTTGTCGACGCAGAGGGTTAGTCGTCCGTGGTCATCGTTGATACGAATATCAATAACACCACCAGCGAGCAGCGGCTGTATGCCGTGATAAATGGCGTTTTCTAGCAGTGGTTGCAAACACAATAACGGCACAGCATGTTGTTCGTCGCGTATATTTTTATGCCAACGTACCGTTAGGCGTTCACCTAAACGCAATTGTTCAATATGAATGTAGTGTTCACACAGGCCCAACTCTTTGGCTAGTGGCACAATGTCTTGTGCGTCGCTTAAACTGGCGCGAAACAGCACGCTCAGGTCTTCCACGGCCTGTTCGGCGGTGTCGGGGTCGCTGGCAATTAGGCTGGCGATGATGTTCATGCTATTAAAAAGAAAGTGTGGGCGAATACGCGATTGCAGCGCTTGAAATCGCGCCTCCATTTCTGCCCGCAAACGCATTTTCTGTTGGGTGTTTAGTTGTTGTTGCAGATAAAAATAACGCAACACCATGCCGATAATAATCGCACTAACGGCAAGCTGTTGTAGTACAGCATGGTAATTAAAGGCTACGGTGTTATCTAGCAGGCGAAGCAAAACCTGCCCAACGCTAGACACCAGCGCGGTTACCAGCAGCAACACGAGATAACACAATGTTGCGCCTATGCTGGCAGAAAGGCGCTTTAGGTGCGGACTCAGGTGGCACAACAGCCCCGCGCCAAGTAAAACAATCCACAGCATTTCAACAGATAGCAACGCGAACAGCGGCCAGTCAAACGTGGGAAGCGGTTGCTGCACAAGACAAAACGCCAACGCCAGCAGCTCGCCAGTCATAATCAGCGGTAAAAGAGCGTGTACGTCGCACAGATTGGGCAGATAGAAGCTCTGTGTTTGCTGTTTCATCCAAAAACGCCCATCGTTTTTATTGTCGTGGCTAAGGTGTGCTCGCGCTTATAATGGCCGCTCTTTTGATGTGGTTAGGACAAGGCGCATGAGCGATCAAAGCAAAACCGATAGTAACCCAGAAAACAGCAAGCCGTGGGGCGGACGTTTTAATGAAGCAACGGATGCGTTTGTGGAGCGTTTTACCGCCTCGGTTCTGTTTGATCAACGCCTAGCGCGGCATGACATTTTAGGCTCGCTCGCCCATGCGCAGATGTTAGCTGGCGTAGGTGTGTTGAGCGAGACGGAGCTGGCCGCCATTGAGGGCGGTTTGGCTGCGATCCAGCAGCAAATTACGCACGGGGCGTTTGTGTGGTCAGTTGCGCTGGAAGACGTACACATGAATATAGAGGCGCGTTTGACGCAAGCCATTGGCGATGCCGGTAAAAAACTGCATACAGGGCGCTCACGTAACGATCAGGTTGCCACTGATGTGCGTCTTTATTTGCGTGAGGAAATCGACGTGATTCGTGCAGAGTTGGCGCGACTGCAAACAGGGCTCATTGCGCTGGCTGAGCGTGAAGCCGCCACGATTATGCCCGGCTTCACGCATTTGCAAACCGCCCAGCCGATCACATTCGGCCATCATTTGCTGGCGTGGAATGAAATGTTGGAGCGTGATGATGGCCGTTTGTTGGACTGCCGTAAACGCTTGAATCAAAGCCCTTTGGGTGCGGCCGCGCTGGCGGGCACAACCTATCCGATAGACAGGGCTTTAACCGCCCGCTTGCTGGGTTTTGATCGCCCCACCGAAAACTCGTTGGATTCGGTCAGCGACCGTGATTTTGCTATCGAATTTTGTGCGGCAGCGGCAATTATTGTGACGCATCTGTCGCGCATGTCGGAAGAGCTGGTGTTGTGGACCTCTGCACAGTTCAATTTTATTTCTCTGCCCGATCGTTTTTGTACGGGTTCGTCGATCATGCCCCAGAAAAAAAACCCAGATGTACCGGAGTTGGTGCGTGGCAAAACGGGGCGCGTTAATGGCGATTTGGTTGCCCTGCTCACGTTAATGAAAGGGCAGCCTCTGGCCTATAACAAAGACAATCAAGAGGACAAAGAGCCTTTATTTGATGCGGTTGACACAGTCAAAGACTGTTTGCGTGCTTTTGCGGACATGATTCCAGCGCTTCAACCCAAGCCGGCCGTGATGTTGGAGGCGGCGCGGCGTGGCTTTGCCACCGCCACAGACTTGGCGGATTATTTGGTGCGTAAAAAAATGCCGTTTCGCGATGCGCACGAGGTGGTGGGCAAGGCGGTTGCCTACGGCATCGCTCAACAAAAAGATTTGGCAGAAATGAGTTTGGCGGAGTTACAGCAATTCAGCCATAACATTGATAACGACGTGTTTTCTATATTGACGCTGGACGGCTCTGTTAATGCGCGCAATCACATCGGCGGCACTGCGCCGCCGCAAGTTAAGGCGGCAGCGGCTCGCGCCCGTGAGCGCGTACACACACGCAGCACTTGATTTTTTGTGGTTATTGCGACTGCTCCGTCGCTTTTCCTTTGTGCTCTTTGCCCAACCGTTTATAGCGTGCTATGTCTTCGATAAAAGCGGCTTCTGTAGTCTTGTTTTCTTGTGTTTGTTCTTCAATGGCTTTTTGTGTTGTGCTTTGCGTTTGATTCAAGCTGTCTAGTTTGATGGCGATGTCAGCGGAAGCTTTTCCTCCGTTGCGTTCAGCCTCAATGGCTTTCGCTTTCATTTCCTTGACTTGTTTTTGGAGGCTAGCGGCGCTGTTTTCCAGTTTTTTTATTTTGCTGTCACCGTCTTTGCGTTGGCGTTCATGGGTGCTTTCTAGCTCATGTAAACTGCTGTAGCGCACCAAAAGCAGCGCGTCTTTTTTATCGGATTCCGTTTTTTCGGCGTATGCCGCTTCCAGTACGGCGCGCTGCTCGGTAGAGGGTGTTGGGGCGATATTTTCTAGTGTTTTTCCATGCAAATCAATGATTTTATAGCCTTTTTTTGCGGATTCAGGGTCGATTTGGCTACCGGTTACCACAACACCTTTCTCATTGGTATAGCGGTACAAGCGCAGCGCACCCTGTTGTGTTGTTTGCGCTAAAACACTGACACTGCCCAGTAGGGCACACAAAGAAAGCCCTGTGGCTGCTCGTTGCGATATGGAGATTTTTTTAATCGTCATAACCGTAGTTTCCTGTAATTTTTCTAGTTTAACGGTAGCTTTCTTTGGTTTTTTAGCAAACATATAAAGCGCGATATGCTCGTATCGCTTCCAGTGTGTTTTCTGACCCTGCTTGTGTTTCTAAGTAGTGAATCAAGTCTTCGACTTGAAGCACGCTCAAGACGGGAATGTGATAGCGATCACTCACGCCCTGTGCTGCGGAAACGGATCCACTCCCCCGCTCCTGCCGGTCTAAACCTATCAATACAGTACAGGCTTGCGCGTGGGGTTGTGTGGCGAACAGCTGCATGACATCCCCTATCGCGGTGCCAGCGGTGATAACATCGTCGACGATGACAATCCGTCCTTTCAGCGGTGCGCCGACCAGCATGCCACCTTCGCCGTGAGATTTTATTTCTTTTCGATTGAAACTATACGGCACATCGCGGTCAAAGTTCTCTGTCAGGGCTATCGCTACAGCACTGACCAGTGGTATACCTTTGTAGGCGGGGCCAAACAACATATCGAATTCGATGCCGGAAGCCATCAAAGCCGCTGCATAGCAGCGACCCAGTTCAGCGAGTGCTCGGCCAGTTTGAAATTGGCCGGCATTGAAGAAATAGGGGCTTTGGCGGCCAGATTTGAGTGTGAAACAACCAAAACGCAGTGCTTGGTAACGCAAACTCAACTCGATAAATTGTTGCTGGTATGCGTGCATGGCGGCTCCCCTTAGGTTGTTGTTTCAAATAACACACACAGTAATGGTCATGCGCAGTAGTAGGCAAAAGGGATTGACTCTGTAGCGCATGGTACAAGGGCAAATCCTGGAGATGACATGAGAGTAATCAGTTTGAGTGTGGATGGTATTGTACAGGCGGCCGAACGCGGCCTGTACGATTGGTTGGAGCAGCAGGCGGCCGATGTGATCTGCTTGCAGGATTTGCGTGTTCGCGAAGAGCAACTAGAGTCGCCTGTTTATTTTCCAGAGGGCTATTGTGCATATTTTTGTGACACCGTTGACGGCAGCAAAGGCGTGGCAATTTACACGCGCCAGATGCCGCGCGCTGTGATGATGGGTTTTGGTTATAGCGATAGCGTTAACTTGGACGGTGCGTATATTCGCGCGGATTTTGAGCAGATGAGCGTGGTTTCCTTGTTGGTGCCGGCGGCTATTGATGCCGCGCAGTCACTGGAAGAAAAAATGCGTTTTCTGGATTACTTACAGGCGCATTTTCAGAAAATCAGCAATAAGCGTCGCAAATATATTATCTGTGGCAACTGGAACATAGCGCATCAAAAAATTGATTTACAAAACGGTGAAATACACCAAAACAGCCCAGGCCACTTGCCTTTTGAGCGAAAGTGGCTGCATGAATTGTACAACGAGACAGCCTACGTCGATGTTTTGCGCACGCTTCGCAGTGAGCGCGATATTTACAGTTGGTGGCCCAGCGGCACGGTTGGCACAGGCGATGGTTGGCGAGTTGACGCGCAGGTGGTGTCCCATGAGCTGGCTCCGCATGCGCAGCGCGCGCGGTTTTATAGCGAACAGACATTCTCTAGCCACTTGCCGTTGATTGTTGATTACGACAGTGAGCTGTTTTGATCGGCCGCTAAAAGCGCCCTAGCCGCCCTTCAACCGGCTCAGGATGAGCGGCTAATAACCGTTGTTGATGATTGGGCGGCGGGGTTCGATGTTGGACTCCCGCTCATGGTGATAGGTCTCACTTACATGGTGAGTGTGTTGAACCAAGAGCAGGAGTCGCCTGCTACATAGCTAACGCAGCTTGTTGCAATTGAATCAATTCCGCAACGCCCTTTTTTGCCAGAGTCTGCATTGTTTCGAACTGTGCCGCACTAAACGGTGCGCCTTCTGCTGTGCCTTGGATTTCAATAAACCCGCCGTCGGCGGTCATCACCACATTCATGTCTGTTTCGGCTTTAGAGTCTTCCGCGTAATCGAGGTCTAACACGGGTTCGCCAGCGTAAATGCCGACCGAGACAGCGGCTATTAGTCGTGTGAGTGGCTCGTGTTTGATAATGTTTTTTTGTTGCATAAAACGCAAAGCATCAGCTAGTGCAACACAAGCACCGGTGATGGCGGCTGTGCGTGTACCGCCGTCTGCTTGGATCACGTCGCAGTCGATGACAATTGTATTTTCGCCGAGCTTTTTCAGGTCGATAGCCGCTCGCAGTGAGCGGCCAATCAAACGCTGAATTTCCACTGTACGGCCTGTTTGTTTTCCGCGTGCAGCTTCTCTATCCATGCGTGTGGCGGTAGAGCGGGGCAGCATGCCATATTCTGCGGTCACCCAGCCTCGCCCTTCGCCGCGCATAAAACGCGGCACTCCGCCGCTGACACTGGCGGTGCAAATGAGTTTTGTGTCGCCAAATTCCACCAATACGGAACCCTCAGCGTGGCGGGTGTAATGGCGGGCGATATTGACAGGGCGAAGCTGATAGGGTTGGCGGCCGCTTGGGCGAGACATAGGGCATTCCTCAAGGGTAGGCCGCCCAGTATAACGATCCGTGTTGCCTTGATAGGTTATGGCAGTTGTGCGATCTGCGGGGTTGTGCCGCCGCCACTCCCAGATAAGATGGATACGGCACCGGTGTTTTGCAGTTTTTTGCCCGAAGATATCGGTGTATTGGCTCCGCTAGCGCCTACGATAGCATCCATTTTGCCGTCTGCATTCACATCAGCGGCCGCTACTGCCCAGCCAAAATATTCGCCCGCACTTGTACCCGACACTTGCCACAGTGTGTGCCCATCTGCGCCAGAGAGCGCTTGGAGCAAGCCGACATTGGAGCGTTTTTTGCCGGTGGCGGCTTCGTTGATGTCATGTCCATAGGAGCCCACCAGCACATCGCCTCTACCGTCGTTATCCACGTCGCCGATATTGGCGATGCTGGCACCGAAATAATCGTTTGTTGCTGCGCCAAACCAACTCGCAGCTCGCGATGCACCACTATTGCCTTGACCGAGATAGAGATACACCGCCCCTACGCGCTGGGCTTTGCTGTTGCGGGCAGTTGGTGCGCCGACTGCAAAATCTGCTATGCCATCACCATTTATATCCTCCAGCGCAGCAAGGCTTTTGCCGAGTTGTTCGCCTTGGCGACCGTTGATGGCGGGTAGATAACGTACGCCACCGTAAACTGCAATAGGAAAAACACTACCAGAAAAAGTGCCTCGACCGTTTGCTTGGGGTGCGCCAACAAGAATGTCTGGACGGCCATCGCCTGTGATGTCGCCAATGCCTGCGACTGTCGTACCAAAAGCGAGGGCTGTTTTTGGCGCAGGGCTTTGCAGGCCGGCCACCAAAGTGCCGCTATAGGCGTTGTAGATATACGCGGCACCCGCATGGCGCTTTATCTTGCCACCGACACGGATATTCGCTTGCGGCGCACCCACGATGATGTCGCCGTAAGCGGTGCCCTGCTCTGTTTTTATGCCGGCTACTGATGCGCCAAAATGGTCGCCAGCGGCGCGCCCGTCAAAACTGTTGATAAGCCCGAAGATGTTATAGGCTTCTACTCCGCCAGCGGCCTTCATATATGCGCCGCTGTTATCTGCAATGTCGCGCCCAGGTATGCCAATCACAAAATCAGCAAGCCCATCACCATCTAAGTCGCTGGTACCGGCCACAGATTTACCAAAAAACTCATTGCGCCAGCTACCCGATTGATACCACAGAGCCTCACCCGTACTACCAGAGATCACGACAACTAAACCAATGTTGTTGTAGTGTTCGCCGTTGTACAGCAAACTGAAAAACGGCATGCCGATAATGCTGTCGGATAAGCCATCGCCGTCGACATCAGCACTGCTCACTGCATAGCCGGCTCTTGCGCCAGCCATGTCGTTTTTGCCTGCAAAACTACTCAAGCGGACAAAACCTAACCAGTCTGCATCATTTGGATAAATGTCATAAGCGTCGGCGATGTTATCGCCATCGGAGTCGGCATTTTGTGGGTTCGCACCCAAGCGATACTCATCAAAGTTGCTTAGGCCGTCGAGATCAGGATCAAACGCGCCATCATCGAGCTTAACATTTAAGCCGTTCGCTAGTTCCCATGCGTCGTCCATGTGGTCGCGGTCACCGTCCGAAGGCGGCAGCGGGCAGTCAATGCCAACCATATGAAAGGCCGCACTAACAGCGTTTTTGTCGTAGTTTTGATCGGCGGCAGCATCAATGACACTGCATGCGGCATCGGTAAAACTGGATTGCGGTGACCAATAGTTGATGTTGGCATAATAAAACGCGCTGAAAGCTTTGGCGGGATTCCAGCCAGGGCTTGTGGCCAGCAAATAAAAGGCGCGATTAAATACGCCGCTGGAATAATGTACGTCTAGCCCTGAAAAATAGTCAGTTGCGTTGCTGATGGACACGCCGTCTCGCGTTGGGCGGGCAAAATAACGCAAGGCTTTTCCTGGTGCTTTTATCACATCGGCACCGACCACCCAGTCTGCGGTGCCGTGCAAAAAAAACTCTGCCGCTTCACCGGCCATGTCAGAAAATGCCTCATTGATGCCGCCAGGCTGGCCATCGTAGATCAAGCCAGAATGCTGTTCTGTCACGCCATGTGAAGTTTCGTGCGCCACCACATTGAGCGAGGTAGACAGCGGGTAAAACGTGGTTGAACCATCGCCAAAATTGGTGTATTCGCCATCCCAAAACGCGTTGTCTTCGCCGTTGCCGTAATGTACTCGCTGCACAATGGGCGCATTGAGTGGTGCTACGCCAAACAGTTTTTTATACATGGCATCTGTGACAGTGCCGAAATAATGGGCATCATTGAGCGGCGCAAAGCCACCATTGATGGACTTGTGCGTGTTACGTGGGCAGAGAAAGCTGAATGTTGTTATTGAATTTTCGCCGTTATCTAAGTCCACGGTGCGCACCGCGCCATTACTCAGAGAGCATGCGTTTCCTTGGCGCGTAATATCCAAAAAAGGTCGCGCTCCCGTGCCGTAGGCATAGGCACCGGTTTTTAAATTGCCGCCGGGACCTGTGCCTATTTTTTCGATGACGAGCCCATCGAATGGCGGAATAAGTGTTTTTTCACGTTGTTTGGTTGCTAGTTGGCGGCTGCTTTGTACGTCGATAGATAGGCGCGTTAACCCTTCCCATTTTTTCAAAATATCGCCGCTATTTGCATCTAGGATGAAAAAGGGACGCGATGCGTGTTTTCCCTCTGCATCCACCAAATAGTTAATCGCGTAGGCGTAGTGAGCCTGCCCGTTGTTGCCTAAATAAATAACACGCTCGATTTTTTCGTTGTGAAATTTTTTGTTGGGAACGGTTTTTACCTTTTTTTTGCCGACGGGCGGCACACCAACCTGCGTATTTGTCGATGCCGCCCCAGATAGATAAATATCCGCTTGTTTTTTGGCTTTTTCCATAGCATCACTGGGCGAAAGCTTTTGTGTGGCTTGTGGTGCCAATGAATCTGACAGGCCGGTTATCACATAACCTGTGAGTGAGTGCAGTTCGCCGCTGGCATCGCTGTGCGTGGAAAGCTGTTCGCCGTAGATAGGTATACCTGCGTAATATTGTTGGTAATGCCGATGTGTGCGCCCGCCTTGATCGGTGTTTTCCCGAGCCAAACTAAAGCGGCTGTTTTTATCCAACTTCAATGCGTTGTGTAAGCGGTTTTCAATGGGGTCAGTTGCCTGTTTTTGCCCGCGTGCAAAGGGTTGTGCTGTGTTGGCGGGCTGTACGGCCTGCAAAATAGCAGGAGACAGCGTACGCGCATTTTGTTTGCTGGCAGACCACAAAGGGAAACAAGCAAAAAGCAGTACCCATGGCCATTGTTTTTTTTTGCTAAACCAGGGTGTTGTTCGTGTATTTTGTTTCACTGCTATGCATTGCGCAAAGCCTGTCATGGAATCACCTCCGTGTGAATTCATAACAGCGTAGATCATGAAACTGAATAAGCGGAAAACTGAATAGGCCGAAAAGCAGCTTGCCGCGCACTAATCACCCCATAAGGCGATGTTTTTATAAGCGATTATCTTGTGCAGCATAATGCATATAAATATTGCAGGGCATGGAATGGAATAACCCACAACAAGAACTATTCTCCTAGATGCACACATAAAAAATCCCTAGGAGAAAGGTTATGGCATCTTTTTGTCGGTCGGCTTTCCACAAAGCAAAGCCGTTTCGTAATACAGCTTGGATTTTGGCCATTTGTGGCGCGATGTTTGCGGCCGATGTTTTTGCCACAGGGAGCAAAAAAAAACCGCCACCACACCGCACGCCTTCCCCTGTTAGCCGCCCTACGCCCCCTGCGCCAGCGAGTAATCCAGGCAAGTTTCTTCCCCCAACCAAGCCGGCGGCTCGCCCTGCACCGGCGGCGGCTCGGCCTCCCTCAAAAACGCCAGCGGCTCGGACTCCTTCAACGCCAGCGGCTCGCCCTACACCACCTGTGACTCGGAGTCCTTCAACGCCAGCGGGGGACAATACCCCCGCAAGAACGCCCGCACCAACTCACCCTCCTTCAACGCCAGCGGCTCAGCCTCCGGCAATAACTGCCCCGCCAGCCAGAAAACCCGCAGCGAGTCGAGATGCCGAGCCTAGTAACAGCGGCTCCGCTGCTATTCCAGGAAGAACGCCGAGCGCCAAGCCAGACGCTGCCGCAAATAAACCAGGCGCTGCCCAAAAGCCGGCACCCAAACCTAAAGAAACGTTCGAGGAAAGACAGGCTCGAGTCGCCAAGGGAAATGAGGCGACTACAGCAGCAGAAGCCAAGCGCCGTGATGAGATTTTGAAAAAAAGAGGGAAAAAACTCGACCCTCAGAAAGGCGTTGTTCCAGATGTGACGCCCCCCGCGCCGCAACCCAAGGCCATAGAGGGCGCGCCAAAATCCTCTAGTGATTACGAAAAGCTAGGGCCTAAGTCACCATCTAATGACTACGAAAAGGCAGCAGCCAAAAAACCACCGCCACCGCCACCGCCACTGCCATCGGCCAAAACACAACCGCAGCCACCGGTACCGCCAGCACCAAGAGTTAAAAGATCATCAAGCACAGATTCTGATGGTTACCAGAAGCCAATCGTTCCCGATAAAAAAGCCGCTGATAAAAAAGCCGCCGCTGACAAAAAAGCCGCTGATAAAAAAGCAAAAGCCGACAAAAAAGCCGCAGCACCTCATGGTGGTGGAGGCGGTGGTGGTAGCCCTGCTGCAGGTATTATCGGCGGCATTGCTGGCAGTGTCATCGGCGGTGTTGCATCGGGTGCCACTGGCGCGCTTGTTAACAACGCGCTCAACGAACCAAAAACGCCAGAACCACCGCCGGCACCTACAGCGCCTGCAGAGCCTACGCCGCCCCAAGAACCTATTGCACAGGTGCCGCAAGATTTGGTGCCTGGCAGCGGTGCTGATGGTGCGCAGCCCGTAGCAGAGCCCGCCAGTCCACCGTCTGGAAATACTGCCTCTGCTACGACCGCAGCACAATTACGGCAAATGGAGTCTGAAACGGTGCCTCGTACTGCCAAACCCATTGAATATACAGCGGATCAAAAAGAGCAAATAAGGGAGTTAGGTAAACTCAAAGCTGATCACGAACTGCGGGCGCAGGAGCTTAAACAGCAGTTAAATACGGCGAGCACCGAAGGGGCGACGCTCGATGAAACAGCTGTTAGTTCGATAACGGGTGAGATTACTGCGGCAGAACAAAACTATCTTGTTGAGTCTACTCGGCGTCTGTCTGCACTGTATAAAAGTTTAAGCCCTGAACAGCAGGCACTGTATCTGGAGGCGAATGAAGACAGGGCCAAGCTGTTAGAACAAATCCGTGCAAACGGTGGGGCGGATACGCTTTCGCCTTAACAAGACAAAGTGCTCTACAAGAGCTGTGATGGAGTCAGGTAAGTGTGACTCCATCACAGTGTGATTTTTTGCCTTGCAAAGGATTTGCATCATTTAACGGCTTTTTTTAGGTTCACCTGCGCCGTTTCGCTTGAAAAAAGGCCGCCATCACCTGCGCGCATTCCGCCTGAAGCACACCGCCTGCATACGCCAGCCGATGGTTAATGTGCGGCGCATCTAGCAGCCGCGCATTGCTCACGACAGCACCCGCTTTTGGCTCATGTGCACCGAATACCAGTCGCGCCACACGGGCGTGTATCAATGCGCCCGCACACATTGCACAAGGCTCTATCGTCACGTACAGCGTGGTATTTGGCAGGCGATAATTGGCGCAGGCTGTGGCCGCTGCACGCAGGGCCACAATTTCAGCGTGAGCTGTTGGATCGCAACAGCCGATGGGTTGATTCCAACCTTCGCCGATAATTTCACCCTCGCGCACCAACACCGCACCCACTGGCACCTCGCCTTGTTGCGCGGCTTTTGTGGCCAAAACCAGCGCGTGGCGCATAAAGTGTTCGTTTGTACTCATGCGCTTGCGAGGCAAGCAAACGCGTTTTCAGCGGCAAGCAGTGTGGCGGCAATGTCTTCATCGTTATGCGCAGAAGACATAAACGCCGCTTCATAGGCCGCCGGTGCCAGATAAACCCCCGCATCCAACATGCTGTGAAAAAAATGCGTAAAGCGTCGCGTGTCGCAGGCCATTACCTGCGTGTAGTTTGTCACTTCTGGTTTGTCGGTGAAAAACAGCCCCCACATACTGCCGGCTTGATTGCAGATCAGCGGAATACCTGTGTTTGCGGCACTTGTCCGCAAGCCCTGCACCAGCTTTTCTGTCTGCGCAAATAAGGAAGGATAGAAATTGGGCTGGCAAATCAGGTCGAGTGTTGCCAGTCCTGCTGCCATCGCCACGGGATTGCCCGATAAGGTACCCGCCTGATACACCGGCCCCAGCGGAGCAATCTGTTCCATGATGGCGCGTTTGCCGCCGAATGCACCCACCGGCAAACCGCCGCCGATCACTTTGCCGAGCGTGGTGAGATCGGCTTCGATGCCGTAATAACCTTGCGCGCCCTGCAAGCCTAGGCGAAAGCCGGTCATGACCTCATCAAGAATCAATAGTGCACCATAGCGCGTGCACTCCGCGCGCAACGTCTCCAAAAAGCCCGCCAGCGGCGGCACGCAATTTATGTTGCCCGCCACTGGTTCAACGATCACGCAGGCGACTTGCTCGCCGTATTTTGCAAAGGCCGCTTTTACACCTGCGACATCGTTGTACGCCAAGGTCAGTGTGTGCTCGGCCAGTGTTGCCGGCACACCGGCTGAACTGGGTACGCCCATCTCTAAAGCGCCGGAACCCGCTTTCACTAAAAGGGAGTCAGAATGACCGTGATAGCCGCCCTCAAACTTGATGATTTTGTCGCGCCCGGTGTAGCCGCGCGCGAGGCGTATCGCGCTCATGGTCGCCTCGGTGCCAGAGTTGACCATGCGCACTAAATCCATATTGGGCATGATGGCGCACAACTTTTCCGCCAACTGCACTTCAATCTCGGTGGGCGCGCCAAAACTCAACCCCATCTGCATTTTTGCCCGCACTTTTTTGAGCACATGCGGATGGGCGTGGCCGGCGATCATTGGCCCCCACGACAGCACATAGTCGATATAACGCTTGCCGTCGGCATCCCACAAATACGCGCCCTCGCCGCGCTCGATAAACAAAGGCGTGCTATCCACGGCTTTAAAGGCACGTATTGGTGAGTTCACGCCGCCAGGGATCACGCGGCAGGCTTGTTCAAATAATAGCTCGGAACGGCTCATGCAAGAATCCTAAAAAAGCTGATGGGTATGTTGATGGGTATTGCGTGACATTACGCGGCGGCAAATAGCCTACACAAAACACGCGCACGGGTTTCTATAACCGTTGCGTCGAATGCCGCGTCAGTAGCAAATAGGCCGTTAATCACGGCAATCATATCGGCACCGGCACAAAGCAGTTGCGGCGCATTATCTGCGTCAATCCCGCCTATCGCCACCAGCGGTATTTTTAAAACGGCTTTGGCTTGCGCCAAAACAGGCAGCGGCGCGCGCTGCGCGTTCATTTTTGTGCGCGACGCAAAAAAAGCCCCGAACGCAACGTAGTCTGCGCCACCGGCTTCGGCGGCGCGGGCGAGTTCAAGCGAGCCGTGGCACGTTACGCCGACAATCGCCTGTGTGCCCAGCGCGGCGCGTGCGCTCGCCAGTGGCGTGTCTTGTTGGCCTAGATGCACGCCGTGCGCACCCACTGCCAGCGCCAGTGCTACGTCATCGTTAATCAACAATCGCGCATTGAAGTTGTTGCACAGCGTCACTATGTCGCGGGCTTGTTGCAGGCGGGCGGCACCATTGCCGCTTTTGTCGCGGTATTGCACCAAGCGACAGCCGCCGCGCAGCGCCGCCGCTACGGCAGGCAGCAACTGCTGTGCGGGCAAGGCGCTGTCTGTGATGGCGTAAAGCCCGCGTAGGACGGCGGTGTATTGCATAGTGGTCATCAGTGCTTGCGGAGGGCTTGCAGTATAATCGCCGCCCGCTGGCGGCTTGATGCGCCCCCTGCTTTCTGCTGATGAAACCAATCCAGACCATGAAAAAAAAGATATCTAAATCGAAACGCAAGCCCGACTTTGCGCCACACAGCCACATGGATGTTTATTTGCGTTTGTTGACATATGTGAAACCGGTGCGCGGCATGTTTTTGTTGAGCGTACTGGGCATTGTGATTTTCTCTGCGGCACAGCCTTTGTTGCCTGAGCTGATGAAACACATCGTCAACGCGATTCAAGACAAGGACGTTGCCGCCCGTTGGACGCTGCCGTGGATGGCGGTCGGCGTGTTTGCGTTGCAGGGCTTAGGCACGTTTATCAGCGGTTATTCGATGGCGCATGTGTCCGGCACCATTGTTAGAAATCTGCAAAAAGAGCTATTCAACCACTACACCACCCTACCGGCCGCGTATTTTGATGCCACCCCCAGCGGCCAGAATGTGGCGCGCATTACAGGCAGCGTGGGCATGGTGACGGCGGCCATTACCAAGGCGTTGGTGGTGGTGTTGCGCGAGGGGCTGTCGGTTGTTTTTCTGGTGGGATATATTTTTTACAGCAACTGGGAGCTGTCTCTCACCTTTTTGGTTATCGCGCCTTTTATTGCTTTTATGGTGCGTTATGCGGGTGGGCGTTTTCATAAAGTCAGCCACAAAATGCAAAATATTGCCGGTGATACGCTCCAGGTTATCAATGAAATGATGACGGGTTATCGCGTCATGCGCAGTTTTGGTGGCGAAAAATACGAAAAGGATCGTTTTGCTGAAACCTGCGATAAAAGCTTCAAGCTACAGATGCAGATGCAGAAAGTGGCATCCATTAACGCACCCGTTTTGCAATTGATTGTCGCCATTGCCATCGCCATCATTGTTTTTTTGATCTTGCAGCCCAGCGTGCTTGAGCATGCCAGTGCGGGCGACTTAATTGCCTATATCACTGCAGTGGCGTTGCTGCCGAAACCTGTTAAACAGCTCAGTGAAATTAATGGGGATATTCAAAAAGGCATCGCCGGCGCGCAGCGTGTTTTTGAAGTGTTGGATACGCCCACGGAGGTGGACAGCGGCACCGTGAACTGTGTGCGGGCAGCGGGCGATTTGCGTGTGCACGGATTGTCTTACCGCTATTCTGCCGAGGCCGAACCGGTATTGATCGAGATTGATTTTGAAGCCGCCGCTGGGCAAACCGTCGCACTAGTGGGGCATTCCGGTAGCGGAAAATCGACGCTGGTGAGCTTGATACCGCGCTTTTACGAATATGAAGCCGGTGAAATTTTGCTCGACGGCACGCCGATCAAAAACTACAAATTGACCGACCTGCGCGCGCAGATTGCGCTGGTAACGCAGCATGTTGTGTTGTTTAAAGACAGCGTGGCGAACAATATCGCTTATGGCAGCTTGGCCAGTCGTTCACGCAGCGAGATCATCGCGGCAGCACAGGCGGCCAACGCGATGGAGTTTATCGACAAGCTGCCTTTGGGTTTGGATACCCAAATTGGCGAAAATGGCTTGCAGTTGTCGGGAGGCCAACGTCAGCGCCTTGCTATCGCACGCGCCTTGCTGAAAGATGCGCCCATCTTGATTCTGGATGAAGCCACGTCGGCGCTGGACAATGAGTCTGAAGCCAAAATCCAGCAGGCGTTACAGCGTGTGATGAACAACCGCACCACGCTGGTGATCGCGCACCGTTTATCGACCATCGAACAGGCCGACATGATTCTGGTGATGGACAAAGGGCGCATTGTTGAGCGCGGCACGCACGCCCGCCTGCTGGAAAAAAATGGTTTTTACGCCCGTTTATACCGCTCTGGTTTTGACGAGGCAGGCTGATGAAACAACACGCGATTCGTCATGCCGCTCATGGTTCGACGAGCTCACCATGAACGGAGCCAAGCCAAACCGCTATGACCGTTCGTTCTGAGGCACGCCCACAAGCCGCTCATCCTGAGCCTGTCGAAGGACACCCCACATCCCCATCAACACGGCCATCATTTTTTTCCATCCCACAAAGGTGATTCCCATGAAATTAGGTTTGCATCTCGGCTACTGGAACCGCAACCCCTACCCCGGTATTGAAATTGCCAAAGAGGCAGAGGCGCTGGGTTATGATTCCATCTGGACAGCCGAAGCCTACGGCTCCGACTGTATTTCACCGCTGGCGTGGCTCGGCTCGCACACCAGCAAAATCCGCCTCGGCACCTCGGTGATGCAAATTTCGGCGCGCACGCCTACCTGCGCGGCGATGACGGCGTTGACCATGGATCATCTGTCCAGCGGGCGTTTTATTATGGGCATTGGCGTGTCGGGGCCGCAAGTGGTGGAAGGTTGGTACGGCCAAGGTTTTAAAAAGCCACTGGAGCGCACCAAAGAATGGATGGATATTTTCCGCCAAGTGATAAAACGTGAAGCGCCGGTCACGTTGCAGGGCAACCAGTACCAGTTGCCGTTTACAGGCGCGAACAGCCTAGGCTTAGGCAAGCCGCTTAAGTCGATTACCCACCCGCTGCGCAAACACATTCCGGTATTTATGGGCGCAGAAGGGCCTAAAAATATCGAGCTGGCCACGCAGATTGCCGACGGCTGGTTCCCGATTTTTGTCTCGCCTTACCGCATGCACATTTTTGACGAATCCATCAAAAATCGCGCGCCTAATTTTGAAATCACCGCCATGGTGCAAACCAACATCAACGATGATTTGAAGCAGGCGTTACTGCCCACCAAAATGATGCTGGCGCTGTATGTTGGCGGCATGGGTGCGAAGGAAGAAAACTTCCATAAAAACGTGATGGAACGCATGGGTTTTGATGTGCAGAAAGTGCAGGATTTGTATCTGGCGGGCGACCATGCCGGCGCCATTGAAGCCATCCCCGACGCGCTGGCCGACGAGATTTCTTTGTCCGGCCCCGTCGAGCGCATCAAAGAGCGTTTGGTCGACTGGAAAAAATCGGCCATCACCACACTGATGATCAGCCGCACCGATGACCCCGCCGCCGACATGGGGCGAATTCGCCAGTTTGCCGAGATGGTGTTGTAGAGCCGTTGTTGTGGTTCCCGTACCCCAAGGGCACTTCCTGCGGGGCGCGCGAGCGGGAACCCATTTGTCGTTATTGTCGGCAAGGAAAATTATGCGAAATTATGGATTAGGCTTTATTGGTGATAACGCCATTTTTGAGCACGTAAAAATCACGGTGCTGAAATACAGGCTCAAGATTAGTCTTGCTGAATTCAATAAGAATCTGATGTTACGCAACCCTCCCCTGATAAGCTTGCCGAATGAAAAAAGCCGACCTTGATTTATACACCGACTATTTGTTGAGCACTTTTGGTGCTGCGA
>JAYVJM010000037.1:0-6647 GCA_043769275.1 Cellvibrionales bacterium
TAACAACACGCCAAACGCTGTAGCTAGATTAGGCGTGTTCATAATTCAGACGATAAAGTTGGCAGTTGCCTGAAGGTTTGGTGTCCAGAATTGACAGCAAATGTCAGCTTATGGGCTGCGCTTTCGGGAAATCGCTGCCGTTTCGTGATGGTGAAAGACAAGCGCTGGGATTGGATAGAGGAGCAGATGGCACGTTGTGGAGACGCTAATGAGTAAAATCGTTCTCGCATCAAATAACAACGGCAAGCTGCTGGAGTTGCAGGCGATGCTGTCTTCTTTGTCGCTGCAAGTGCTTCCTCAATCGTTTTTCGACATAGACGATGCCGTAGAAGATGGTTTGAGTTTTGTTGAAAACGCAATTATCAAAGCGCGTCATGCAGCGCGTTTAAGCGGCTTGCCCGCATTGGCGGATGATTCTGGCCTTGCGGTAGATTTTTTGAATGGCGAGCCTGGTATTTTTTCCGCACGTTTTGCGGGAGAAAACGCCGCCGATGCCGACAACAATAAAAAGCTGCTGGAATTATTGCGCAATGTGCCAACAGAAAAGCGCACGGCGCAGTTTCACTGTGTGTTGGCGTTTTTACGTCATGCCAGTGATCCTGCGCCGTTAATCGCTCATGGCGTGTGGGCAGGGCATATTTTGCAAGCGCCTCTAGGTGAAAATGGTTTCGGATACGATCCGCTGTTTTGGGTAGCGGAGCATCAATGTAGCTCGGCGCAATTATCAAAAATAGAAAAAAATAGCATCAGTCACCGCGCGCGCGCGATGCAACATTTGCTACATCAACTCACCGTTGTATTGCAGTAGTCACTTTCACAATGCTCATCTTGCCGCTGCTGGCTTTGTATATTCATATTCCGTGGTGTGTGCGCAAATGCCCGTACTGCGATTTTAATTCGCACGAAGAAAAAACAATTCCAGAAAAAACTTACGTCGCGCAATTGTTAGCGGATTTAGAAAAAGATTTACCTTTTGTGCAAGGGCGTAAGCTGCACAGCATTTTTTTTGGCGGCGGCACGCCCAGTTTGTTTTCGGTGAAATCTATTGGCGATATTTTAAGGGGCATAAAAAACCGCATTGATTTTGAAGATGATATTGAAATCACGCTGGAAGCAAACCCGGGTACAGCAGAAGCCGAAAAATTTGCGGGGTTTCACGCAGTAGGCATTAACCGTCTTTCTATTGGTGTGCAGAGTTTTTTGCCGAAGCATTTAGACAAGTTGGGGCGAATACATGACAGCGCACAAGCAAAAAACGCTGTTGTATTTGCGCAAGATGCCGGTTTTGAGCGTATCAATATTGATTTAATGCACGGCTTGCCAGATCAAAATTGCACCGAAGCGATGGCAGATTTACAGCAAGCCGTTTCTCTCGGCGTGACGCATATCTCGTGGTATCAGTTGACGATAGAGCCCAATACTGTTTTCTATCAGCAGCGGCCGCCTTTGCCTGCAGAAGATGATTTATGGGAAATTCAACAGCAAGGTTTAGCGTTTTTACAAGAGAATGGTTTTGTGCAGTACGAGGTATCCGCTTTTGCTAAAGGCAATCAGCGCGGTCGGCATAATCTAAATTACTGGCAGTTTGGTGATTATTTAGGCATAGGCGCGGGCGCACACGGAAAAATTACTTTGCCTGAAACGCAGCAAATTATTCGTTACAGCAAAACCCGTTTGCCGCGCCATTATCTGGAACGCAGCGACACTTTTTTCGCTGAAAAAAAATGCATTTTGAATGAGGCGTTAGCGTCTGAGTTTTTGATGAACGCGCTGCGCTTGAAAGAGGGCGTTGATGCTCGTTTGTTTGCCGCACGCACGGGTTTTCCGGTACGCAGCATTGATAAGCAGCGGCAGCTTTTGGTTCAGCAGGGATTGTTGATAAATGATGCGCAGCGTCTAGCCACAACAGAGCATGGATTTTTGTTTTTGAACAATGTGTTGGCGGGCTTTTTGTGATGCGACTTTTCAGATTCTAGTTCTAGCCAATATTTCACGCGCTAGTGCAATTTTATCGGCATCGGTTTTCATCAGTGTTTTGCAAATGTACGTGGCGATAGGGATGCGATCTGCGTCGTTTGCGTCGCTCTCGTCGATAATCAGAACGTCAGCAACTTCAGCATAAAACGCGGCGATGGCGGTGGAGTCTGTTGGTATAGCGAGTTCCCGCATCATTTTGGCAGTGGGGCCTTTTAGTGCTTGGCCTTTTATCAGCGGAGACACAACAAACACCTTTGCTTTGCTGTTTTTGATGGCTTCAGGCAAGCCAGGCAGCGCAAGTATGGGGCCGATACTTAGTAGCGGGTTTGAGGGGCAAATAATGATTGTTCGCAGATTTTGCTCGTTTAGCAGTGCCAAGATAGCAGGATTGGGCTTTGCGTTTTCCGCATCGGCGTACAACACCGCTTTTGCGACAGGCGCGCATTGAGCGCGTACAAAATAGTGTTGAAATGGGAGTATCCCTTCGTCTGTGTCGACCCATGTGCGCACCGAGTCGTCGCTCATTGGAACTACGGTATGTGCAATGTTGAGCCGTTCACATAAATGCGCCGTAACCTCGCTGAGACTTTTCCCTTGCGCCAGCCACTGTGTGCGTAACAGGTGCGTGGCCATATCGCGGTCGCCTAAACGAAACCATGAATCGCCTCCCAGTGCGGTCATGGCTTCCATGCACTGCCAACTTTCGCCAGCCAACCCCCAGCCCAATTCGCTGTTGTTAATACCGGCCAATGTGTACATTACGGTATCTATATCGGGTGAGATGTGCAGCCCGAAATGCTCAAAGTCATCGCCGGTATTGACGGCAATCGTGAGTTGCTTAGGCGCAAGCATCTGCGCTAAACCCCATGCGAGTTTTGCACCGCCCACGCCGCCGCACAATGCCAGTACTTTTCCAGAATATGAATTTTTCACCGAAACATATCCTCGTGCGGTTTACGCAGTAGTGTTTGCACCGTGCCCGCAGATTCTGGCAGCTGTAGCCCGCGCACCAGCACGACAGGTAATCCTTCGCCTGCTTGCCCCATCAACAAAGATGCAGCAGCAGCAATTTCATCGCCAATGCCCACTTGCGTAATTTCCAGTGTGCGACCAAATAAATCTGGCGCGCCGCGCAAGTCCAGCAGTGGATCAAACCCTGCACAGCCAATGCAAATGCCGCAAGTGCCTAAACGCCAAGCACGACCAAAACTGTCGTTAATCAGAACAGACATCCGTGTATGAAATTGTTGTTGTAGTTTTTCACGTAAATCTGCGGCTGATTTATCTGGGTTTTCTGGCAATAACAGCACAGTTTCAGAGCACAGATTGTCGGGCAAGTTGGACTGGTCTATGCCCGCATTGGCGTGGACAAAGCCGAGTTTGTGCTCGACCACAATCGAGCCAAAGCGAAAGCGTAAGACGCGATTGGACTCTCGCAACACAAGCTCAACTGCGCGCGCATCTTTTCCGGTGGCGGCGGCCAGTTCCAGTGCTTCAGCGGTGGGTTTTACATCGCGCAATGAGCGATAGCGATTTTCAGCTTTGGAGACGATTTTTTGCGCCAGCACCAACACGTCGCCATCTTGCAGCATTAGATTATTGGCGATAAGGGATTGGGCGATTACGTCCGCCAGATTGTCGCCTGGTTTAACGAGCGGAAAATCCGCCAGCGCGGTTAATTGCAAAGCGGCCATTTGCTTAAGCCTGTGGCTCGCCGGTGATCGTAATGCCTGCGCCGCCCGCAATTTTGTAGCGTTTATTGATGAAGATCAGCAGGGATGTGAGCGCCTCGGTGGCGGCGGAATTGGCAATTGTGCCTGCGTGCCACGCTTTCATGCCGGCGGCTTGTGCTAGTTGCACGACCGCTTGGCGTGCGTCGGTATCATCACCGGTTACCAGCACATCGCAATGAATATCATCGCCATCGTTTAAATGTTTGGCAGCAATGTTTTGGAATGCCGATACAACACGTACATTTTCACCCAGCGTTTTTTGTGCGATTACTCCGGCGGAGCCTTCCGTTGGCAGTTGCACGGTACTGACTTTGGGCGGTTTCAACGATACGGTGACATCAATAAATATTTTTCCCTGCACGGCAGAGTGAATAGCCGCCAGCGTGTCTTGCTGGTGAGAGAACGGCACTGTCATGCACACAATGTCGGCTTTGGCTGCGGCTGCGGCGTTGTCCATGCCTTCAACGTGTGCGTTTGGTAAGCGCGCACGCATCGCGGCTGCAGCTTCTGCTGCACTTTCGGCTTTGCGTGAGCCGATTACGACGTGATAGCCTGCGTGGCTCCAGCGATACGCAAGCCCTGTTCCTAAGTCGCCCGTACCGCCCACAACCGCAATAACTGGTTTTTTATCATTCATGATGCACACTCAACCCAATAAAAAAGAGGTCGCAATCATAGCGGTGCCTACTGGCCGCTACCAGCGGGCTTTCCTCCTTGGGCAAAGGCGTTTTGTGTGAGCCACTTCTCTCTTGCTACTTTTAATTTGTGCAACTTACAGTTACCAAGCAAAGCGATGTTCGGTGACTTTGTTTGGACGCAAGCACAATACGGCAAAAAAATGCGTTGGACGGCAGAGCAGTTTGCTGCGCATCCAGTGGAGCTTTTTTGTTTGCAGGAGCTGTGGAATGCGCGTTGTTTGCAAGAAGTGCTCGTCGAAGCGGGGCTGAGTCACTACCAGAGCATTTGTTTCAGCGATGAAAATGTTGTTAAAGATGGCCGCGATATGCATGTCGCAGCGGCAGTGCATCCAAATTGTGAAATCATTAGCCATGAATGGCTGCACGCTTTTCCTGCCGATATGCGGTGGAAAAGCACCGATCCGCGTTACGAGGTGGCGCTGCACATCACGCACTTTTCGCGGCCTGTATTGAAGTTGCGTTTGCGCATGGAAACCGGAGGCACGCTCTGTGTTTTTATCGTGCATTTGAAGTCGCGTTTGCCGATTGCGCCGCAACAAAACGACACGCTCTATTACGGGGTAGGTGCCGATCATTGGCTAGACATAGGCCGTGCGTTGGCGGCGACTCGCCGCGCTGCTGAAGCGGCTGTTTTACGGGTGCTGATTAACGGCCAATTGGCGCAAGGCACGGATACTGTGATTGTCGCTGGCGATTTTAATGAGCGCTACCCTGGCACCGTGCTCGATATTATTAAAGGTGATGCACGTTTTCGCCGCCAAGGCACAAATCGCAGTGGTCGTCGTGCAAACTGGGGCTTGTATCACTTGCTGCAACTGGCAGATTACGAGAAAAATCTGGCTCGGCCGCATTCTGAATACATCACGTTTTGTGGAGATGACGAGCTGTTTGCGCTGGATCATTTACTGTTCTCATCACAGTTTCATCCGCGTGCGGCTGGCTCTAGCTGGCGCTTACAGAGTTTTGATGTCGTCAGTCAGCATTTGGGTCACGATAAGCCGCACTTAAGCGATCACGCATTGGTTAAAGCCATTTTTTCATTCGCCCACCTAAAACATACACATCAATGACAACACCGCATACACTCGACACCGCAGCAAACATTATTTCCCACTGTCATGCCAAGGGTGATGACCTGATGGACATGCTAAACGCACTGCAAAATGCGCTGGGTTTTGTGCCGCCGCCCTGTATCGCTTTGATTAGTGAAGTTACCGGTAGCGAGCGCGCCAGTATTTACAAGGCCATAGAGCTTGCGCCTTCTTTGTCGTTGAAAGCCCCAGGTGAGCACTTGGTTTATATCTGCTGTGCCGATAACTGTTGCAGCAAGGGCGGTTTAGAGCTAGCCGCCACCGCCAAGCGCGTTCTTGGGGTTGACTATTACCAGTGTGATGCTGGGCAGCGTGTGCGTATTGAGCCTTTTCGTTGCCTCGCCAATTGCGTTAATGGACCCAACGTGATGATCAATAATGTTGTACATGGGCCAATTACGCCGCAAATTTTTGAGCAGAGGCTGAAAGAGCTCTTGTAAGGTTTATTTGTAACGATTGCGGTGATCGCAACCCGTGCAGTCGTTTTGTGCTGCGTCTATTGTCCAGAATACGTGTGTCATGGTTATAGAGCCATCTACGTTTTCTTTTTTATAGACTGAGCTGCGGCCGTCGTTGGACTGTTCCGCAAGCTGCCCCCATGTATTGGATTTATCCGTCACATTGTTTGAGGACAATGCATCGAGCGCTGTATTTTCAGCAACTGTGGTAAAGGAATCTATATATTGGTAAATATTGCCTAGCTGCTCGAAGTCTTGTGCGTTTGGTTTCGTGCTTTGCGTGTTTGTTGCGTTTTCGCCTGTGTTTGAGAAGTAGTCCATGCAGGTGTATAGCGAGTTACCGTCGGTAGACTGGGCATCAAGGCCAAACGTGTGTCCTACTTCTTGGCATATCACATGCTGACATGTGCTGTCAATTCTGGACACCAAACCTTCAGGCAACTGCCAACGTTATTGTCTGAATTATGAACACGCCTAATCTAGCTACAGCGTTTGGTGTGTTGTTACTATTGCTGAGGCGGTGGGGTTGTGGGTAAAAGGCGGCTTTTGGCCTTTATCCACAAATCCACCGCCTGTTTTGGTTCTGATCTCAAGCACATGTGGCCTCCGCAATTATCTGTTGCTGCGCGTAAAACTGCTTGTAAAACGCGACTGGCGCAACATCATTTAAGCGCGAGTGTCGACGTTGCC
>JAYVJM010000038.1:0-7920 GCA_043769275.1 Cellvibrionales bacterium
ACCAAACGCTGTAGCTAGATTAGGCGTGTTCATAATTCAGACGATAACGTTGGCAGTTGCCTGATGGTTTGGTGTCCAGAATTGACAGCACATGTCACAGTCACCTTGTATGCTGAGGCAGTCAGCCTTGCCGCGTATGAAAACATCAGCCTCCTATCCGCTATACAAATGCTGCACGCGGCGCAACGGGTGGCACTTTTTGATAGCCAACACCAATCTATTGCACAACCCGCGCCGCCGCCTCCATATACGGATAGTGATCAACCGGCTCCTGTTTGTTTGCAGCCACCAACACTCGGCCTACACACCGCAACCAATGGCTGTGGGTACGCGATGACAGGATTCGGCACGTGGTAAGCATCAGCGGGCTGCTAAACTGCCGCTTCCTCCCTACAAGCTCGTTGATATGCGCAGCATTCCACACTGGCGACAAAAAGACGCACGCTGCCCACAGCGTTTGCGCCACTGGCTACTGGATCGCGCTTCTCTGACGCAGCGTTTGCGTGCTCACAGCAACAGTCGCTTGTCTGTGGTCGTGCTGTCTGAACGCTGGGCGCGCCCGCGCTTAGATGAAGCACACGCACTGGCTTTGCCGAGCAGCAGCCGTGTTTTTATCCGCGAGGTGGTGCTCTACGGCGACGGCCAAGCGTGGGTGTATGCGCGTAGCGTGCTGCCCGCGTCTGTCTTGCGCGGGGCTTTCTGCCGCTTGCGTACCTTGGGTGCGCGCCCGTTAGGCGAGCTCTTATTCAAGCAGCCGTCCCTCCGGCGCGGAACAATTATGCAAGCGCGCTGGCCGCACGCACGCTTGCCCCCGTCGCTGCCGTTATCGCCACCAGAAACGCTATGGGCGCGCCGCTCGCTGTTTTGTTACCCGCGCAGTAAAATTTTAGTTTGCGAAGTGTTTTTGCCCGCGCTCATTCACCACAATAAGGCCAACACATGCCTGCATCCAAAACACAAATAAAATTGGATTTCCAAACAGCGCCAGCAGCGACTGTTTTCGACTACATCCAGCTGATGCGCCTCGATACGCCCATTGGTTTTCTGTTGTTGTTATGGCCGACTTTGTGGAGTTTATGGCTGGCCGCAGGCGGTTTACCCAGCCTTAAAAACTTCGTTATTTTCACCTTGGGCTGTCTGTTTATGCGTTCGGCCGGCTGCGTCATAAACGATTACGCCGACCGCCATTTCGACGGCCATGTTGCGCGCACACGCAATCGCCCGCTGGCCACTGGCCGCATCAAGCCCGTACAGGCATTGCTGCTCTTTGGCGCGCTGTGCGGGCTTTCCGCGCTATTGCTGCTGTTTTGCAACCGCCTCACCGCGCAATTGGCACTGGTCGCGCTGGTGTTGGCTGTCCTTTATCCGTTTTGTAAGCGGCACTCCGCACTGCCCCAAGTCGTGCTCGGCGCGGCTTTTGCGTGGGCGATTCCGATGGCGTGGGCGGCGCAAACCGGCACACTCAAGCCGGTGACTTGGCTGCTGTTCTGCGCGGCACTGCTCTGGACGCTGGTGTACGACACGTTTTACGCAATGGTCGACCGTGACGATGATGCCAAACTCGGCCTGCGCTCTACGGCTATTTTGTTTGGCGAGGCCGACCGCGTCATCACCGCCTTCCTGCAAGCATTTTTCCTTGTGACGCTGTTGCTGCTAGGCAAACAATGCGCGCTGGGCTACTTGTATTACATCGCGCTGTGCCTAGTGGTGGGGCTGTTTGGCTGGCAGCAATGGCTCATTCGTTTGCGCCAACCCGCCGCCTGCTTTCGCGCTTTCCTTAACAATCAATGGGTGGGCTTGGTGATATTTGCCGGTATTGCGGCGGATTATGCGCTGCGCGCTGCGCACGGGTGAACCCGCCACTGGCCTGTCATATTGCCGTCACACCAGCGACTTAGGATTTGGTCATAAATTTCCCCGTTTGCCCTGAGGCTGTCGAGGGGCTGTTCATGGTTCGACTCCTTCGACAGGCTCAGGACGACCGGAAACAAGTCACCGCGAACGGAAAAACCCCCTTATAACTCGATCTTTTTTATTTTTATAGGCTGTCTTATGACACATGCGACCGTTCTTGTGGTTGATGATGAACCCGCCATTCGTGACTTAATTTGCACGACACTGGAGCTGGCCGGCTTCGCCTGCGTGCAGGCTGACAGCGCACAACACGCGCACGCCATGATTCTCAATACGCCGCCGGATATCGCGCTGCTCGACTGGATGATGCCTGGCACCAGCGGCATGGAATTGGCGCGCCGTTTGCGCCGCGATGCGCACACAACAAAACTGCCGCTGATTATGCTCACGGCAAAAAGTGCTGAGGACAATAAAATCCAAGGGCTGGAATCTGGCGTGGACGACTACATCACCAAACCGTTTTCCACCCGCGAGCTGGTTGCGCGCGTGAAAGCCGTGCTGCGGCGCGTGGCCAGTGGCGCAGACGATAAAGAAACACTGAGCGCAGGAACGTTGTCACTCGACCGCGTGAGCAAACGGCTATTTTGCGACGACAAGCCCGTGGACGTGGGGCCAACGGAATACCGCCTGCTGGAGTTTTTTATGACGCATGCCGAACGCGCTTACACACGGGCGCAGTTGCTCGACTTGGTCTGGGGCACCAACGTCTATATCGACGAGCGCACGGTGGATGTTCATATCCGCCGCCTACGCAAAGCACTGGAACCCAGCAATCACGATAATTTAGTGCAAACTGTACGGGGAACAGGCTACCGCTTCTCTGTGCGCCACCTGCCCTGATGTGCGCTGTAGAATAGCCAGTATCTTCTCTCCGTTTTGCAGGTGCTGTTTTGTATAGAGGCTTACGCAGTGAAATTCAGCGACTGCTGCTGTTTGTCGCTTTTTGCGCACTCATCGGCTGGCTGACTGGGTATATTGTGCCGTGCCTGCTTATCGGCGGCGCACTCTATGCTGCTTTTTTGCTGCGACAAATGCAGCGTTTTTACCTCTGGCTGGCGCGCTGTAACGGCGATCAAGCTGACCCTGTGCCGCCACACAGCAGCGGCGTTTGGGGTGACATTTCAGATGCCATCTGGCGCATGCTCCGCGCACAAGAACGTCAACAACAACACCTGCAGCAACAATTAAAACGCATGAAAGATTCCACCGCCGCTCTGCAAGATGGGGTGGTAGTGCTGGACAGGCGCGGCCTGCTTACATTCTGGAACGATGCTGCCGGCGAGTTATTGGGTTTGCAGCGCAATATTGATGAACAACAAATATTCGGCAACCTGTTCCGCGATGTCCAGTTTGCGCAGTATGAGCAAGAGGGGGTTTACAGCGAACCCTTCACCCTGCATTCACCGATCAAAAATAATCTGTGGCTAGAAATCCAAGTCAACGTCTTTGGGGACAACGAAAAATTGCTGGTGGTGCGCAATGTCACACGCCTGCATCAACTGGAAAAAATCCGCAGTGATTTTGTCGCCAACGTCTCACACGAGCTACGCACCCCGCTCACGGTGCTTAAAGGATACGTGGAAACACTGGGCGATAACCGCGAGCAATTACCCGCCCGCTGGCACCAAGCACTCGACCATATGCAACAACAAGCACAGCGCATGCAGCAGTTAATCGACGACTTAACCCTGCTAACGCAACTGGAAAACCATCGCCACGAGCCGCTAAAGCAAGCGGTAGCGGTCGATAAAATGGCCGTGCGCTTATGTGAAGATGCCCGTCGCCTGTCGCCGCTGCACCATATCGAGAGCCAAGGATCTGCCTTGACCTTGCTGGGCAGTGAAAGCGAATTGCACAGCATTTTTTCCAACCTGATAACCAATGCCGTGCGTTATTCGCCCGCCGGCAGCACGGTACAAGTGCGCTGGGGCGAAGACAAAAACGGCGTTTTTTTCTCCGTAGCGGATGAAGGTACGGGTATTGTCGCAGCGCACATCCCCCGTTTAACCGAGCGTTTTTACCGCGTTGACGCAGGGCGCGGGCGCGCCGACGGCGGCACCGGTTTGGGTTTAGCCATCGTCAAGCACGCGCTGGCGCGCCACAAAGGCACATTGGAGATTCACTCAACTCTGGGTCAAGGCAGCGTGTTTAGCTGCCGTTTCCCGCACAATTCCTCGCTGGAGAGAGGTTAGCAACCCTTGTTGAGCGCGCCCCTACGACTTGTCCTAAGCCTTCGCTTTACCGCCTTCCTTTAGGTAACGCGCATAGTAAGTGTCCACCAACTTGCGCAGAGCCACACCAATTTTGATGTAATCCGGCTCGTCCAAATTGGCCAGCGACACGCGCCCTGAAGGATCCGATGTGCCAAAACCCCTCCCTGGCAACAACACCACACCGCTGCTCTCCGCCAGTTGAAACAGTGCCTCATTGGGCGCAAGGGTTTTGAGAAGCCACTGACTAAAATCAGCGCCATACAGATCCGTTGTGATCTTAAGCGCATCAATTAAATGGTAGTAATCAATTGCATGCGGGTTATGTGGCGCAGCCACACCCATCTCACGATACAGTGCCGCTTTGCGACGGTGAACAATACGTTTCATGGCGGCTTTGTAAGCTTGCGCTTCGTCCATCAATGAGAACAACGAAAACAGCACCATTTGCACCTGCACAGGCGTTGCAAGACCGGCCGTGTGGTTAAGTGCCACGGTGCGGCTGTCTGCGACTAGGCGATCAATAAACTTGAGCGTGCGCGGCGTAACGGTAATGGATTGGTAACGCGCATCCAGTTCCTTGAGCTGTTGTTCAGGCAATGCGGCAATGCGCTTATCCAGCACATTATTTTCGTGGGTGACCACTACGCCCATTCGCCAACCAGTCGCCCCAAAATATTTGGAGAAGGAATACACCAAAATCGTGTTGTGGGGGCACACGGCAAAGAGCGACACAAAATTGTCGGCGAAGGTGCCATACACATCGTCTGTCAAAATGATGAGGTCGGGTCTGCGCTTAACAATCTGGGCGATATATTGCATCGTGATATCGTCCATCGTCACCGACGGTGGATTGCTTGGATTAACCAGAAAAAACGCTTTGACTTTGGGGTCTAGCAGTTTGTCGAGTTCGGCTCTGGGAAACTGCCAGCCGCTCTCGCCCGTACTTTCGATATGGACGACGTTCAACTGGTAGTCATTGAGCTCAGGAATTTCAATATAGGGCGTGAAAATGGGCATGCCCAGCGCAATGGTATCGCCTTGTTTAATCAGATGATTTTCTTTCAAGCTGTTAAAAATGTACGTCATGGCGGCCGTTCCGCCTTCGACCGCATACATGTCGAAGTGGCCACTGAATGGATAACGCCCAATCATCTCGCGGCGAATGTATTCGCCCACAATACGCTCGCTGCGTCTTAACATGCGGCCTGGCACTGGGTAGTTACAGCCTAAAATAGCCTCGCACATTTCGTAAATAAAGTCGCCCGCAGGCAACCCTAGTTGGTCGCGCACATACGACACCGCCGCACTGAGAAATTTAATGCCGGGTACGTTTTCGCGTGCGGCAACAAAACTATCCAGCCGCGCCTCAATGTCGTAACGTGCCGGAAAACCGCCCACGCCTTCCGGCATGTAAATATAAGAGCGGTCAGCCTCGCTCATGGCAAACAAACCGAGCTGGAAGAAGCCGTGGCGCGGGATAGTGGCTAAAAAATTGGGGTTACCACGACCGGCATTCAGCATCATGGCGTTGCCGCGCTTGGCTGCGGCTTGCTGTAAAAGGTCTTTCAATTCAAAGGGGCTTAGTTCGACGAGGGATTTAAGTTTGGCAGCGTCCACGGGCAGTTCCTCTCTATTTGTTTGTGGGGTTTAAATCCACCTCAACCCCCCCTTTGCAAAAGGGGGCTAGGGGAATTTTCGTATGGCATAGCCGGATGGCCGAGGAGGATTTCTCTGGCTACACCAGCGCCACAATCAACGGCCCAAGCAGCGTGAGAAAAACATTGGCCAGCGCGTAGGTAATGGCAAAAGGCACAGTGGGTACTGAATTGCCTGCTTTATTTAAAACCTCGCCAAACGCGGGGTTGGCACTGCGTGCGCCTGACAAAGCACCCGCAAAAATAGCGGCATTGTCATAACGCAGAACATAACGGCCAATCAACATGGTCATCAAAAGAGGAACGAGGGTAACCACCACGCCCGCCATGAACAGGCTCAAGCCCTGCTCGCGCACAGTCATCACCGCTTGCAAACCAGAGTTCAAGCCCACGACAACCACGAATCCGGCCAGCCCTAAATCTTTAAGAATTTGCACAGCGGCCTCTGGCATCGCACCAAATGTTTGACGTTTAGCGCGCACCCAACCAAACAGCAGCCCCGACAGCAATGCCCCGCCGCCGCTGCCCAGCGTCAACGGCAGACCGCCCAAACGCACTGAAACCAAGCCCAGCAACAACCCAGCCACAAGCCCCGCACCCAAATAAACAAAGTCTGTCTTCTGCGTGAGCACCACTGGATAACCAACTTCCTGCGTCACACGCAATACATCACTTTCAGCACCGTACAACGTAAGCTCATCGCCCTGCTTAACCACCGTGGTTAATGCCACCGGTAGGGCAACGCCCATGCGCCGCACACCCAGCAAATACACGCCACGACGCAGTGCAGGGGCTGTCTCGGCCTGCAACTGGCCTAGAGTTTTGTTATCGAAATTTTTGTTGTCCAGTAAAACCATGCGCTGCACAATCACAAACGTCATATCGTCATCAACGGGTATTTCCTGTACGTTGATGCCCTGTGTGACGGTCACCAAGGCCGCGCGCCGACCCATAACAAGCACGGCATCGCCGGCCTGAAAAACAAAATCCGGTGAAGGCTTAATGACTTGCCTGCCGCGCTTAATGCGCTCGACCGCAATACTGCCGCTAGGATCCAAGGCTTCCGCCTGCGCGACAGTCATACTTTTCTGTCCCATCACCCGAAATACGCGCCCCACGATATCAGGCGCGGCTAACTGCTGCCCTTGCCCCAGATTGGGCGCGCCAACCTGCAAAGCCACTTCCGCTTTACGCGCATCATCGCGCAGGCTTGTGCCCATCAATTTAGGCAAAATATTGGCGCACACAATGATCGCGCCGAAGGAGCCAAACACATAGGTGACGGCGTAACCTACTGCCACATGGCTTTGCAATTGTTTGATTTCTTCAACAGAGAGCGGCAAGCGGCCAATTGCCTCACTCGCCGTGCCGATAATGGCCGATTGCGTTAAACCGCCTGCCGCAATACCGGCTGCCAGCCCAGCATCCAGAGCCATCCACTTGGCCATTAACAAAACGGTGGCCAGTGATACCAGCGCAAGCACAGCCGCCAACACGATTTCGCGCAAGCTCTGCCGCCCCAAGGAGCTAAAAAAGCGCGGCCCGCTCTCATAACCAACCGCGTAAATGAACAAAGCAAACAACAGGGCTTTAACGCCATTGTCTATCTGCACGCCCACTTGGCTAATGAGCACCGCCGCCAGTAGCGAACCCGCCACACCGCCTAACTGGAACTTACCAAAGCTGACTTTGCCAATGGCATAACCTATCGCCAATGACAAAAACAACGCTATTTCAGGGGACTTTTCAAATAACTCGTGTAACCAGATCATCCAGAAACCCCGCTATCGGCCTCAGTCCAGCAGCGAATATTTAGACAGCTAACACATCTAAACGTTCCTTAAAAAAATTTGCTTATTCCAAAACAGCTAGATCGTGGCAAGCGGCGGTATTTAGTGCGGCTCACAGGGAATGGCTGCATTAAAGGTGGCATCCACATACTGGCGGCTAGACTGGCCAGCAAATGAATCCACATGATTGACCAAAGCGCCATAAGTCCAGCCACTTTCCTGTCTGAGCAATTATATAGCTAATCACATAAACAACAAGACATGAATACACTAATCAGATGAGCTACAGTCAAGACCTTAAAAAACGCGTGTTGTTGCATATCAAAAAGGGTAGCGGCAAGACGGAAG
>JAYVJM010000039.1:0-21588 GCA_043769275.1 Cellvibrionales bacterium
TCAATCCCTTCGCGCTTTGTCGGAAATTACTCATCAACGCATCGCGAGCCGCCTATGCAGAACTTCAGCAATTTAGGGCGGCTGCGTAACATCAGTTGATAAAAGCGAGAATTCATACTTGCCCTTTGTGGGCGCACGGGGTATAAAACTAGTCCTGCGCTTGGGACAGGCTGTGCGGTTAGCCGCGCAAATCGCAGGATGTGGTGCTATCCAGCAAGGCTCACCGTAATCGTTATACAATGGAACAATATCCAAGGGGTTTTCTGTGAATAAATCTGAACTGATTGACGTGGTAGCGAGTGCTACTGATCTGCCAAAAACGGCCGCAGGCCGTGCGCTGGATGCCGTGTTAGAAGGCATAAGTCAAGCAATGAAAAATGGTGACCAAGTAGCACTGGTGGGCTTTGGCACGTTTGCCGTAAAAGAACGCGCCGCTCGTATTGGACGCAACCCGAAAACAGGTGAGGCCATAGAAATAAAGGCCGCTAAAATACCTTCGTTTAAGCCAGGCAAAGCATTGAAAGACGCACTTAATTGAGTTTGACGGGCATTGGCAGTGCCAGATAAAGGCGCATCCAAGGGTGCGCCTTTTTATTGAGTCGGCAATGTGCTTCCTTAAACTGAACGTGTTTCCAATGCATAAAAATATTTTTTGAATGGTGGAGTAGTTATGCTTGAGCTTATTCGCGAAAAAATGCGCGGTATTTTTGCCATGATTATCGTGGGCTTTTTTTGCGCCGTTTTTGCATTGTGGGGTGTGGAGCAGCTATTCCAGTCCGGCAGCCACTCGCAGGCAGTTGCTGTCGTTAACGGCGAAGACATTACTCCACCTGCATTGGCGAACGCCATTGTGGCTTTGAGAGGCCAGTATGTGAAAATGCTAGGGGAACAGGTTGATGCTAGCTTTCTAAATGACGCGATGTTGCGCAAGCCGGCTTTAGAGTCACTCATAAGCCGTAAGGTTCTAGAGGCTGAAGTCAGCAAGCTCGGCATGACTGTCGGCAGCAAGATGATAGATCAAGCAATCGTAGGTGATGCAAATTTCAGCCGTGATGGCAAAAAATTTGATCCGGAGTATTACAAAGAGCGTTTGCGTAGTTCAGGTGTTACAGCGCTAGGCTATCAGCAAAGCCTGCGTACACAGTTGTCACTTAGCCAGTTGCAGGATGGTGTGGCTAATACGGCTTTTGTTACACAGAACGAAATAAAAGACATTGCTCGTTTGGAAGGGCAGAAACGGAGCTTTGACTATATCCGATTCCCACTAAAGACATATGAAGCCGCAATTATCGTGAGCGATGCATCTATTGATCAGTATTACAAAGATCACAAAAGCGAGTTTATGAGCGAGGAGACTGTTGCGCTGGAATACGTTGATCTCGATAAAAAAATCTTAGAAAAGTCGATAAAGCTTAATGAAGCTGATGTGCAGGCAGCCTACGACAAAGAAGCGGCTGATTTTAAGCCCGTTTTGGAGAGCAAGGCCGCACATATTTTGATTGATGCCAAAGATGGCGCGCAGCAGGAAAAACTAGATAGCATTGAAAAACGCTTACACGAAGGCGAAGATTTTGCTTTGCTGGCTAAAGAGTATTCGTCTGATACAGCTTCAGCAAAACATGGCGGGGATGTTGGCTTTACGACAGGCTCGGTCTTTGTGCCAGAATTTGAAAAAGCATTGGCCGATTTGGCGAATGTCGGTGACGTTTCCAAACCCATTAAAACAGAGTTTGGCTATCATGTTATTAAATTGCTAGAGCGGCATAAAACAGTAATGAAGCCATTCAGTGAGAGAAAAAATGAACTAGAAGCAGCCTTGACTCGCGGCAAGGTAGATACGCTTTTTAACGAAAAAATAGCATTGCTTGCTGAGTCAACATACGGTGCGACTGATTTGAAAGGGCCAGCGCAAGAGCTTGATATGGCAGTGCACAAAAGTGATGTGTTCACACGGCGGGGCGGGGTGGGCTTATTTGGCCAGCAAAAAATTATTGAAGCCGCCTTTTCTGAAGATATATTGGAGAAGAGTCGCAACAGTGCAGTTATTGAGTTAAGTTCTGATCGCGCAGTGGTTTTGCGCTTATCAGAGTATACAAAATCAACAGTGCGCGATCTCTCCGAAGTAAAGCCAAGTATTATCGAAAAACTCAAGCATGCAGAAGCGGTAATACAGTTGCAGAAAAAAATGGCTGGATTAAAGACGCGCGCACAAAAAGAAGACTCGCTTCTAGCTATTGCCGCTGAAGAAAAGTTGAAGGATGTGACGGCAACAGCGAAAACTCGTGATGCAAGTGGAGAGGAAGCCAATTTAGTGGGTGATGTGTTTTCTATGCCAAGGCCGCAGGATAAACAGGCGCAAGTGAGTGCTTTTGCCTTAAAAAATGGAGATTGGGCGTTAGTGCGTTTGACTGCTGTAGACGACGTGAAGTCATTGCCAGGTAGTCCCGAATATCAAGCAGTGGCCGCACGCCTGAATCAGGGTGTCGGCGCTACAGCATTTGAAATTTTTGAGAAGCAATTGCGCAACAATACAAAAATTGTTCGTCACGACGAAAGCGCGCCAGAAAGAAAGACAGAGGAATAAGAGAGACTGCAAGCAACACAACCTTTTTTTGAGGAATAGCTTCCGGTGAACGTCATGGCTGTAGATGGCCGCGTGTTATTGCACCGGTTGGTTTGCTTTCTGGACTTTCGCGTTTTTCTGCTGTGCTTAACGGTGTTTTTAGTGGTTTCACCATTCCAGCATTTTGGTTTTGCAGATTTTTTAGATCGCGGTTTGTTTGCTTTGGGTAGCCGCTTGCAGAGCCAAGCTGCAGGTAATGACGATACTTATATTCGAGTTGATCTTAGCCATGCAGATATGCAAGCCTTGCAACAAGATACTATAAGTGCAACTGCGACGTTACAGCTATTGGATATCGTAAGACAGGGCTTTACTCGCGGGGTTATTGTGGTTTTGTCTGAGCCGTTACGCCCGTATCAAAACAGTGCAGATATTTTTCTCGAGCACTATACGGGCGCCATTGAGTCCGTACAAAACGCCGATATGACGCAGGCATTGGCAAAGATTTTGTCTAATGCCCGCCTTTGGGCTGCGGCACTTGCCAACAGTGATATCGTTTTTGCGGTCAAGCAGTTACCGGAAGATAAGCCGGTTGCTACGTATTCCGCTGAATTAACGGAGTCCTCTGTTTGGGCAGCGTGGCTAGATGAGCCTTTTCCTGTATTGCCTGCTGCAACCCTAGGCATTCCATATTCTTTTCCTTTGTGGGTAGGGGATGGGCTTGCATACCCCTTGCTGTGGCAAACTGACAAGGGTTTGCAGCCAGATGCTCTGTTGGCTATTTTTATGCGTCAGCAAGGCTTACACAATACGCAATGGGTACAGGGAGTTGGAGTGCAACTCAATGATGGCAGGATGCTACCCACCTCGGGTAACGGCACTATTTACCCACACTTTAATGCGCAATACACAGGAGGCATAACGCTACCCCATTACAGTTTGGCGCAATTTGTGACACTTGATGTGTCGCGTTTATTGCGTGGAAAAACGCTCGTTCTTTCGGAAGAGGGTGACGACGCGGCTGAGGGTTTGCTTTATCACTTACTGAGTCTTGAGCGTGGTTATTACGCCTATACACCGGCGCATTTTCTATGGCTCAACGCGATTGCATTAATCAGCATCATGCTTTTTTTGCAAGCACTGCGCTTTATTCCACTGCGGTTGGGCGTTGCAATTGCCTTATTGCTAGCGCTGACTGTAATAATTACACAGCAAGTTTGCTTGTTGATTTATCGATGGTGGTTGCCATCCGGTGTATGGCTTTCGTTTTTGTTGGGCGGTTTTTGTGTGATGACTTTGTTATCCATACGCCGCAATGTCTATACGCCCTCGTCTTTACAGGTTACAAGCATCGCTATTGTAGATAGTCACGCAGTTTCTGTGCCTGCCAAAAAGTTGCCGCAGTCTGTACAAAAGGCTACACCAATGGCGCCTTTATCGAACATACCACCACAAACTTTAGGGCGGTATCAGTTGCAACGAGAGTTGGGACGAGGCGCGATGGGCGTTGTGTTTTTGGGCTATGACCCCAAAATTGCTCGGCAGGTAGCGATTAAAACACTGCAATGTGAACAATTGGATCAAAAAGAGTTGCTCGATTTAAAAGGGCGTTTTTTTAGTGAGGCAGAGGCTGTAGGTCGATTGCGGCACCCTAATATTGTGACAATCTATGATGCAGGAGAAGATCGAAATCTTGCGTATATCGCGATGGATTATGTAGCAGGGAATTCTCTTGCTGCATATACCAACAAAGAAAATCTACTTGATGTCGACATGGTTTATTGGATTGTTGCACAGGTAGCCGATGCGCTTGATTACGCGCACGAACAAGGCATCGTCCATCGAGACATCAAACCAAATAATATTTTATTTGATGAGAGAAAGCATGAAGTAAAGGTAGCTGACTTTGGTATCGCCCGAATTATGGATGCGGCAACTGCGCGCACGCGTATAGGAGATATCCTTGGTAGTCCTCTGTATATGGCTCCAGAGCAGTTGAAAGGCGAAATGGTCAGTGGGTGCACAGATATTTTTAGTCTAGGCGTTACGTTTTATCAATTGCTCACGGGCGAGTTACCCTTTCAAGGCGATAATATTGCCAGCCTTTCTATCCAAATACTAAAAACAAAGTTTCGCCCAATGGACAAAGTTCGTTCTGATCTACCTGACAGCGCAAATAAAATAATAAATAAAGCATTACAGAATAACCCGAGTAATCGTTATGCAACCGCCGGTGATATGGCTATTGCTTTGCACAAGGCATTGGACGAGGAGTTTGCTTAATAATGCCACAACCCCCAAAGCAAAATTTGTCTATGGCCGGCTGTACGCACGCAGGTTGCGCTCGCCCCAACAATGAGGACAGTATTTTTTTTCAAAAAACGCTAAACGAAAACGCTTTGTTAGCCATTGTCGCAGATGGTATGGGCGGTCATGTTGGTGGTGCTATAGCCAGCAGCCTTTGTACTGCGCAGTTTGAGCGAGCTTGGCTTTCGTCGTACGGTCTTGTAGAGCATATTAATTGTGATTGGTTAGGTGCAGTTACCAATGAAGCCTATGTTGCGATACGTGAGAGAATCCTAAAAGAGCCTGAGCTTCTATCTATGGGCACAACATTAGTGGCACTTTTTTTGAGGCAATTATCTAGCGAATCTATCGCTTATATCGCACATATTGGAGACTCTCGTTGTTACCATTTCAGTCAAGGGATGTTGAGGCAATTAACGCGTGACCATTCACTGGTGCAGTGCATGATTGACGAGGGGGCACTGTCTGTCGATGAGGCCAAACACAGTCCACTTCGCAATTATTTAACGCGCTCGCTGGGTGGTGGTGCCGAGGAAATGCAGGTAGATTGTCTATCCGTGTCAGCTCAACTCGGTGATCGTTTTTTGCTGTGTTCAGATGGCTTGACGAACATCCTGAGTCCTCACGATATTGAGGCTATCTTGCTTGCAAACGTTGATGATAAGGCGGCTTGTGAACAGTTATTGGCGCTGTCGCTTGCGCGTGATGCTAATGACAATGTCTCAGTTGTCTTGTGTACCGCTTAATAATGTTGCATATGCTTTTTCTGTGCACAGATATCAATTAGCAAGAAAAGACGATGTGACATGGATGCTACAAAAAAACTCTCATTTGTCTCCCTCTGCTTTTTCGCTTGCGCGGGCTTGTGCTCTGCAGTGTTGGCGCCTTTTCTTTTGCCGTGGTGGTTGCTCTGCTCTTTTATCGTTATAGCGGCTAGTCTTTTTTGTTTTCGTTGCAATGTGGCAAAATTAAGTGCTGTTTTTTTGGCCGGCATTATAAGTTCTGCATCGTACTGTCATTATGTAATGGTGTCGCTACTGCCGCAGGCTGAAGAAAACAAAGAGCAGATTATCAGCGGATATATCATAGATTTTCCAGAGATGCGTGAGCATGGCTGGACTGCCGATTTCTATGCGCACGAGCTATCTGGGAAAATAAAACTCAATTTCAATTTTGCAAATAAGCCGAAGACGGATTGCGTTTATCGGTTATCGGCAAAATTAAAACGACCGCGCGGCCTTAATAATTTTGACCTGTTCGATAGGCAGGCCTGGCTGTTGCAAAGTGGCTATCGCGCTACGGGTAATGTCCGTGATGTGCTTTCTTGCGATGGCAGTGCCCCCAATACGCTTTTGCGCTGGCGTGAAAAAATAGCTAAAAACATTCAGGCGGTGCCGATGAGCAATTATGCTCGCAGCACATTACTTGCGCTGTTGATTGGCAGCTATGCCGATATTGAAATGACCCAATGGCAACTCTTACGTGATAGCGGCACGATACATATTTTGTCTGTTTCAGGATTACACATTGTCTTAGCCGCTGGCATTGCCTATTTCATTTTTTTCCATTTGAGTCGTTATCTTGTGCTGCCTGTTTTGTGGTGGCCTGCTGCATTCTGGGGTGGCATAGCATCTCTTTTAAGCAGTGTGATTTATGCACTGTTAGCTGGGTTTTCTGTGCCGACTGTACGCTCATTAATTATGGTTGCTAGCGTAGTTGTGCAAAGTTTTTTTTACAAAAGCTTTGCATTTGGAACAGCGTTTATGTTGGCGTTGTTTCTTGTATTACTTGTTAATCCACTATCCGTTTTTAGTAGCGGATTTTGGTTTTCGTTTTTAGCTACAGGGTTTTTATTGCTGATTGCACATGGCCGTTTTGGAAAACGCAATTGGCTTGTCGAGTCGATAAAATCGCAGTGCTTGATTTTTTTCTTAATGGCTCCACCTTTGTTATATATCTATGGGCGTATGCCTCTTCTGTCCTTGCCGCTGAATTTTTTTGCCATCCCTTGGATGAGTTTTTTAAGCCTGCCTCTTGCTTTCGCTGGTTTAGTGTTTATGCCGTTATCATCTTTTATTTCGGCTGTTTTTTTTAAACTATCGGCGTGGAGTCTAGATGTTTATTGGCAAGTACTCCAATGGTGCGTTTCTTTTTGTAAAGGCTGGACGATTGATTTAGCCGGTGCAAATATTTTTTCTGTGGTGCTGGCTATCTTTGGAATCAGTTTATGGCTGTTGCCACGCAGTGTGTCTTCGCGCTATTTCAGCATTTTATTGTGCTTGCCATTACTATTCCCGCAGATAAATCATCCAGCTAAAGGCACAGCCGAAATGACCGTGCTTGATGTAGGGCAGGGCTTGGCTGTCGTTGTTCGAACGGCGCATCATCTTCTGGTGTATGATACGGGCGATCATTTTTCTGATCGATTTGATAGTGGTCGCGATATTGTCACGCCTTTTTTGCGCAATTATCGAGCCGATAAGATCAGTATGCTGATGGTGAGTCACAGCGATAAAGATCATGCGGGTGGCATCAGTGGTTTGTTGCAAGCACTGCCGGCACAGCAATTGTTGTCTGGTACCCCAGAATTATTGCATACAGCTTACGAGTTTAATCAATGTCGTGCAGGCATGCACTGGCATTGGGATGGTGTGGATTTTCGCGTGCTAGCACCGGATACTTATCTCCCAGAAAAAACCAATAATCGATGCTGCATCTTGATGATTGATAACGGAAGTAAGCGGATTTTGCTTACTGGCGATAGTGAGAAAATGGTAGAGCAGTCGTTAATTTTTGCTGGTGTTGATATCTCGGCAGATGTATTGCTCGTTCCACATCACGGCAGTAAAACATCTTCATCTATAGAATTTATTCGTGCCGTCGCGCCATCTTTAGCTGTGGTTAGTTCGGGATTTAACAATAAGTTCCATCATCCAAATGCCGATGTGCTCAGGCGCTATCAAACGTCCAACATCCAAGTCTTGAATACTGCACAATTAGGCGCTGTACGGGTCAATATGACGCGTGATAAAGTGATCAGCGACACAGCACTGTGCCCGCGTGTCGTTTTTTTTCGAGGTTTTTTTTTGCAGCAGCGGTTTTGGCGCGACGCTGAGATGTGTCGTCAATATTCGCTGTAATTCCCAGTTTTTACTAAAATGAACCCCTTGTTGTTCTTATATTTCCGCGTAATGAGGAGATTTTCTGTTATGCCAAGATTTTTGTTGCAGTGCGTTATCAGACAATTAAGTGCATACATCCTCGTGGGACTTACGTTATTTTCTCATAACGTATCTGCATTAAACGCAAAAGATGTGCTTTTCAGTTACACGGTTCTTGGCGATAAAGGTGCGGTAGCCCGCGTGATTACGGCCGCTGCGACTTGTCCAAACATACAAATTGATGGTGTGGTGAGTGCGATGCAGCTTCGTGCGGCTCCTGACAAAGACTTTCCAGTCACGGTGTGTGATGCGCCAATTCCCATTACCGCTAAAACGGCAGATATTAATGGACAGTCATTAGCATTACCGAAAGGAAAGCCGGAAACCATTCTCATTTTGGGGGATACCGGCTGTCGCCTTAAAGGGGAAAGTGTGCAGGGCTGTAACTCCACCGCCGAGTGGCCATTTAGCGTGATTGCAGATTCGGCTGCCAAAACCCATCCCGATTTAACTATTCACGTTGGCGATTATTTTTATCGTGAATCCCCTTGTCTTGAAAATAAGGCGGACTGCGTTGGCAGTCCCTACGGCAACAATTGGGCATCATGGGAGGCGGATTTTTTTACCCCAGCGAGCAATCTACTTGCCTCTGCGCCGTGGGTATTCGTTCAGGGTAATCATGAAAAATGCGCAAGGGCAGGGATGACTTTTTTCCGGTTTATGGATCCGCGACCCATGCCAACAAGCTGCTCGCCTTATACAGAGCCTTACGCTGTTCACTACATGGATCCGCAGTTGATTGTAATGGACGTTTCGTCTTCGAATGACTTTAAAGTTGAGCCAGAACAGCTTGAGATTTTTACTTCGCAGTTTAAAAAAATAAATCAAATGGCTACAAAAACAAGCTGGCTGCTCATGCATGCTCCCGTGTACGCATTTTGGAACCGGCGCTTAGGTGATGGGAAAATGCAGTTAGTGCAGGGTCAGGACATGCTGCAATATGCATCCCACAATACATTTTCTCCCTCGTTACAACTGCTGATTGCGGGGCATATCCACCTATTTGAAGTGCTAAATTTTGAAAAATGGCACCCTGCACAGCTGATTGTCGGCAATGGCGGATCATTAATTGATCCACCAGTTACAGCTTTGCGTAATGGTCTTGAAATTGCTGGTATGCACGTTGAGTATTCAACAGCGACTAACGAATATGGTTTTTCAGTGATGACGCGCAATAGAAATCACTGGACTCTTTCTGCTCACAATATAGGTGGATCAGAAGTGGATAAATGCGTGCTCGGTGGCGGCATATTATTGTGCGATTCTGCCTTTCCAAAAGACATGAACGCGCTTTCGAGTTGGTTTGTCCGTGCGCTTTTGTCGACAGGAAATGATTCTGCAACGTGGCTTGCGCTTGCCATCATGAAGCAAAAATAATGATGGGGCATGAAAAAACGGAAGTGCCGTTTGCCATTGTGCGCGGGAAAAGTATCACTGAACCGCCTAAAGATTTGTATATTCCGCCTGATGCTTTAGAAGTGTTCCTAGAGGCATTTGAGGGCCCACTGGATTTATTGCTGTATTTAATCCGCCGCCAAAACATTGATATTCTTGATATCAATGTTTCTGAAATTACAACACAGTACATGCACTACATAGAGTTGATGGATGCTTTGCAGTTTGAATTGGCTGCTGAATACTTGCTAATGGCTGCCATGCTGGCAGAGATCAAGTCACGCATGCTTTTGCCACGCTCTACGCAGCCTGAGGAGGAAGAGGAAGATCCACGCGCCCAATTGATTCGTCGCCTGCAAGAGTATGAACGCTTTAAGCAAGCAGCAGAGAATATTGATGCTCTTTCAAGGGACGGGCGCGATTTTTTTATAGCCAGTGTCGAACCGCCAGAGCGTGAGACGCGTAGACCATACCCTGCACTTGATATGCAAGAGTTGTTGGTTGTGCTGGCTGAAGTGTTGCGCAGAGCCAATATGTTTGAAAGTCATCAAGTTGAACGAGAGCGCTTATCTACTCGAGAGCGTATGTCGCAGGTACTGGCTCAGTTGACAGGAATACAGTTTGTGCCTTTCGTTACTTTATTCAGTGCGAAGGAAGGAAAATTAGGTGTAGTAGTAACATTTTTGGCCGTGATGGAATTGATTAAAGAATCACTCGTGGAAATTATTCAAAATGAGACATTTGGCCCAATACATGTTAAAGCCCGCTCACTGTGATGTTGTTTTCTATACTGCGCATAGTTCGTAATTAGTGCGGGGAAAAGTAACGCTATGAGCGGCTTTGATAAAAAACTGTTGAAGAAAATTGTGGAGGCACTATTGTTGGCCAGCCACGAGCCACTATCAATTAAACGCATGGTAGAAATCTTTGCAGAGCATGCTGAAAAGCCAGACGAACACGCAATACAAGTGGCGCTAGATACTCTTGCCACTGAGTGCGACGGCCACGGTTACGAATTGCAAGAGGTAGCAACAGGCTGGCGTTTTCAAGTGCGACAAGAGCTGGCTTTGTGGGTTGGGCGTTTGTGGGAAGAAAAGCCAGTTAAATACTCGCGTGCAGTATTGGAAACACTGGCGCTAATCGCATATAGACAGCCTATTACACGCGGCGATATTGAAGATATTCGTGGTGTTTCTGTTGGTACATCCATTATAAAAACGCTTATGGAGCGGCAGTGGGTTCGCGTTGTGGCTTACCGCGATGTGCCCGGACGTCCTGCGCTTTTTGCTACTACACGTCAGTTTTTGGACTATTTTAATTTGAAAAGCCTTGATCAGTTACCTGCTTTTGGAGAAATACGTGACTTTAATAAAATCAACGCAGAGCTTGATTTTGAGAAAAGTCAGAAAATAGAGCAAATACTGGTTCCGTATTTCGGTGACAATGCCCATATTGCGCCGGATGCTGAAGCGCTAGAAAGTGACAATATTGAATTGATGTAAGGGGTTTTTCTCTACGGCATTAGTTTTTCATTAGTTTATTCCCTATCGAGAGAAAATATGGCAAAGCCATCTGAGCCTCAAGTAAGTAAAAAACCGAAAGTTGACGCGAAAAAATCACCGTTAAAAAAATCTACAGATAGTAAAAAAAGGCAGCGCGATGAAAACACGACAGCAAAAAAAACACCCGCAAAGACAGGAATAAAAAACAAAATTCCTGAAAAAAAATCTGCTGATAAAACCCCTGTAAAGAGTGTCGACACAAGAAAATCAGAAGAAAAAAGAGCTGTCCCGCCGGCTACAGAAAAACTGCAAAAATTATTGTCGCGAGCAGGTTTTGGCTCAAGGCGCCAACTAGAAACTTGGTTGACTGAAGGGCGTATCACAGTAAAAGGAAAAGTTGCAAAACTAGGTGATCGCGCAGCATTGACAGACAAAATTTGCGTAGATGGAAGGCCTATCTCCGCACAGCGTTTAGAGGGCCCCCGTCAGCGCGTATTGTTGTATAACAAGCCTATAGGTGAAATCTGTACGCGCTCAGATACTGAGGGTCGCCCAACTATTTTTGAGCGCCTTCCACCATTGGAAAAAGGTCGCTGGATTGCAGTAGGGCGATTAGATATCAACACCAGCGGCTTGTTGTTGTTGACTTCAGATGGTGAGCTGGCAAACAAGCTAATGCATCCAAGCGCGCAGATCGATCGTGAATATTTGGTGCGCGTAATGGGCGCAGTGGATGGCGAATTGTTGCAGCGCTTGCGTGATGGCGTGCAGCTGGATGATGGCCTAGCAAAATTTACCGACGTAGCACCTATGCACAAAGATGATAGTAGCAGCATTAACCGCTGGTACTGCTGTACTTTGATGGAAGGTCGTAATCGTGAAGTGCGACGATTGTGGGAGTCGCAAGGTCTTCGAGTATCGCGCTTGAAGCGTGTGCGTTTTGGGCCGGTATTTTTAGCCAGCAAATTGCCGGAAGGACGTTGGCAAGATTTACTACCCAATGAACTCGTTATACTCTACAAGGAAGTGGGCTTACCGATACCAGAAATGAAGGAGTTAACATTACAGGATCGCGTGAAAATGCGCCGAGACCTTAGAAAACCGTTACGTCGATCTACCCCTGCGCGCTAACAGGTGCAAAAATCGTTTTTTTGCACGAAATAACACAGAAACCTTGTTTACAAGTCTGCCCATATTAACTGTGATGGCAGGTGTCATTGTGAGGAGTTCGTCATGTGTAACCGTACAGAAGACAAGTTATCCGCTTCTACAGAAGGCCTGTTTGGAGGTTTACAAAAAAGTTGGCGTTGGTTATTGGCGCTGGGAATACTTTTTATTGTGCTGGGGTCGTTGGGCTTTTGGATGACATTTGGCCTCACCTTAGCCAGCGTTTTGTTTTTTGGCTGGCTGTTGATTATTAGTGGTGGTTTCCAGTTATTTAACGCATTTAAAAGTCATGGCTGGAAAAGCATGCTCTGGCATGTATTGATTGGCATCCTCTATATCGTTGCAGGGTTTCTTATCTTTGTTGACCCCATCGTTGCCTCGGCTACGCTGACATTGTTCTTGGCTTACATGTTTATTGTGGCCGGTGTGTTCCGCGCTTTTGCGGCGATTCAGTTGCGCTCAGAAAAAGAGTGGGTATGGCCATTGGTGTCTGGCCTTATTTCTGTCATTTTGGGATGTATGATTCTTGCCCGATGGCCCGCATCTGGATTTTGGGTGATAGGGCTGTTTGTTGCCATCGAGCTTATTTTTAGCGGTTGGGCTTATGTTGCTATAGCGCTGGCTGCTCGCCGCAGGGGAGCGGAGAAAACAAGTGCTAGCCTCGCCGCCGAAAAAGCGGCAGAGGTTGATCCACCGCAGTTTGGTAGAACTCTGTGAATTCGTTTAGCGATGACAGTGCTGCCTGCGCGTCGACATGCGCTTGCAGCACGAAACTGTTAAAGCCGCAGCGACGCATAAAACATAGCTGATCGCGTAATACATGGCCGATAGCGCGTAATTCATTTTTATATCCAAAGCGTTCGCGCAATAAACGTGCGATAGAAAAACCGCGCCCATCGCTAAACACTGGAAAGCTCACTGCAATCAAAGGCAACGCTTGCAGCTTTGCGGCTATGTCTGCAAATGGCAACTCGTCACTGTCAAACCACACGCCAACATCGTTACGGGTGCTTATTTCTTGTTCGTGTTTCTGCCATAGAACAAATGGCAGAACTAAATTATCACCCGCAGGAATTGTGGCTTGTTCTTTATCGACGAGTTGCCACTGATCGTCCAGTACGACGGATGTGTTTTTAATCAGTTTGCGTGGTGTTTCAGGCATAAATACGCTCTTTAAAAAGTTCAATACCGATGCGTCGATACGTGGCCAAAAATGTTTCGCCTTCGATACGTTGCTCGACAAAAACCTCAATTATCTTGCTTACAATGTCAGGCATTTCCGTCTGTGAAAATGACGGGCCTAGGATGTCGCTAATTGCTGCATGGTTACCGGCACTGCCGCCCAGTGAAACTTGGTAAAACTCGGCGCCTTTTTTATCAACACCCAGTATGCCAATGTGGCCAACATGGTGATGGCCGCAGGCGTTCATGCAACCAGAAATATTAAGCTCAATGTCACCTAGGTCATACAGGTAATCGAGGTCATCAAAGCGCCGCTGAATGGCCTCTGCAACAGGGATGGACTTTGCATTGGCGAGCGCACAAAAGTCGCCGCCTGGGCAGCAGATCATATCGGTCAGCGTGCCTATATTTGGCGTGGCAAATCCGTGTGTTTTAAGTTTTTTCCATAGCTCATATAGACGAATAGCTTCCACGTCAGCCAGTACTACGTTTTGCTGGTGCGTGACGCGCACCTCACCAAAACTGTACTCGTCAGATATGTCGGCAATGGCATCTAGTTGCGCATCTGTGACATCGCCTGGAGCCACACCTGTTGGTTTTAGCGAAAGCACGACAGAACAGTAACCGCTCTGCTTATGTGCGCGAACATTGCGCGACATCCAGTTTGAAAACGCACGCGCTTGTTGAGCCTGTTCAGCGATTATTGCTGCAACCTTTTCTTCATTAAATATTCGGTAGGGTGGTGCCACAAAAAACGCTTGTATGCGAGAAATTTCGCTCTCTGTAAGAGTGGCTGGGCTGTCTTTCAAAAATGCCCATTCGCTTTCTACTTTGGCTGCGAATTGTTCCACACCTAACGCACGCACTAAAATTTTGATACGGGCTTTGTATTTATTATCACGGCGACCATGAAGGTTGTAGATGCGAAGAATTGCGTCAAGATACGTGAGAATGTGCTTTGCTTCGATAAACTCGCGTATCACCGGAGCCACAGCGGGTGTCCGCCCTTGACCTCCGCCGACAAATACGCGAAAACCAATATCATCCTGCGCATTTTTCAGAAGCTGTAAGCCAATATCATGAAAACGTATGGCGGCACGATCTTCTAGCGAACCGCTAACGGCAATTTTGAATTTTCTAGGTAAGAAAGCAAACTCAGGATGAAAGGTTGACCATTGGCGAATAATTTCGCAATAGGGGCGTGGGTCAACAATTTCATCGCTGGCTACACCCGCATATTGATCAGATGTAACGTTGCGTATGCAGTTACCGCTAGTTTGAATAGCATGCATCTCAACTTCAGCCAGCTCTGCCAAAATGTCGGGCACTTCCTCCAGTCTTGGCCAATTGAACTGGATATTTTGGCGCGTAGTGAAATGTCCATAACCTTTGTCATAGAAGCGCGCAATATGAGCCAGCTTTCGTACTTGGTTTGACGACAGCAACCCGTAAGGCACTGCGATACGCAGCATGGGTGCCAAGCGTTGGACATAAAGACCATTTTGCAAGCGCAGCGGCAGGAACTCGTTTGCGGCCATTTCGCCGTTTAAAAAACGGTTTGTTTGGCCGCGAAACTGTGTTACGCGTTCAGTCAAAATTTTGTGATCTATAGCAGTGTAAGCGTACATAATTGCAAGAGAAGAGGGCGTTTACGGCGGGCGCGCAGGATACTACACGGTGCAGAAGCTGGCGACATTACTTTAGTGATGTCTTTGCGTGTACGATATTTATCGTAGTTTTTTTAGGGAAATACAGGTTTTACAAATCTGTTTTTTTGGTTACCCTGCCTCGTCCCTAATGTTTTTGGGGTGCGTCCATAAATATAAAAGAAATCCAGTAAACTTTTGGAGTACACAAACGCCATGAATATAAAAATAAAAGCGACGGTATCGGCGAGCGTTGTGCTGCTCGCGGCCGCAATAAGTATGCAATATGTCCACGCACAAGAAGATGCTCCTGTAGTCGTTCGCCCTAAAGCAGCAGATGTCAAAGTCAACCCTGCAAGGCAGGCGGAGGCAAATAGTCTTGGAACTACTTTGACAAAAATGGGGGCTAATCCTAAAGGCAATGCGGCTGGGACTATTCCTCCTTACACGGGTACGACTTTAGGCGCGCCAAAAGACATAGCTTACAAGGGTACTGGCACGTATTACCCCAATCCTTACCCGAATGAAAAGCCATTGTTTGTTATTGACGGCACGAATTGGGAGAAATACAAAGCAAATTTGAGTGATGGTCAAATTGCCCTATTCAAAAAATACCCAAAAACCTTCAAGATGAAAGTGTTTCCAAGCAAGCGCGACGTGCGTTACGACGATCGCCTTTATGCCAGTGTTAAAGGCAATGCGGCTACGGCCGAACTTGTTCCTAGCGGGAACGGTGTACAGAACGCGTTTGGTGGCCCTCCTTTTCCCATCCCTAAAACGGGTGTAGAGGCAATATGGAATCACGAGTATTCTGCGCAACCCATGTTGACGGAAGGTGTTGTTGCCAGCGGAGCCGTGTTCAGTAATGGCAGTATTTCAATGCGTAAAGAGTTTGAAAGCCGTTATTTTCAATTGTTTGATCCTGCGCTTACGTACAAAACATTCGATGGCATTTTGGCCAAAGTGTTCGTTGAGGTTACTGATCCGCCACGCGAAAAAGGCAAAATCACGCTGGTGCATGAGTATATGGATTTGACTGAAATACCGCGCAACGCTTGGCAGTATTTGCCTGGTACGCGCCGTGTACGCCGTGCTCCTACCATTGCTTATGACTTCCCCGATGGCCCAGGTGGATTGCGTACGGTCGATGATGCGCAAGGTTTCATTGGTGCTACTGACCGCTATGATTGGAAGTTGGAGCCTATGCGCGAAGTCTACATCCCATACAATAGCTATGAGATGGACAGCCCCAGCCATAAGTACACCGATATTCTGACGGTGAACCATCCAAACCCAGAGTACATGCGCTATGAACTACATCGCGTATGGGTAGTTGAAGCCAAGCTGAAAGAAGGCAAGCGCCATGTTTATAGTAAGCGTCGCATGTATTTAGATGAAGATAGCTGGGCTGGCGCGCTGTTTGACAACTACGATAGTCAAGGTAACCTGTGGCGCGTTACTATGCGCCCGCTGTTTAATGCTTACGATATGCCTGGCATAACTGGCCGCCTTGAGATATATCACGACCTAGACAAAGGGGCGTATATGATTAATGGCATGGTCAATGAAGAAGGTGGGCCGCCTGCAGTTCCCAAACAGAAACGCCCTGAAGACTATTACACACCTGCCAATGTTCGAAAAGTTGGCAAATAAATAGTAGCCGTTGTGTTCCGCAGCAAGACAAAAGCCAGGGCTAGCCCCTGGCTTTTGTGTTTTATCGAGGTACGTAATGCAGACATCTTCTATTGCTGATCAAGTTCTGGCGTTGGCTGGCATGATTCAGGCAGCAGCCTTGGCTAGTAAAATTGCCAGTGATGGGCAATGTGATACATCAGCTTTGGCTGGCACCCTTCACAGCGTGTTGGCACTTGATGCTGATGATTGTGAAAGTGTTTTTATCGGCCGTCAGCATCTACAGGTGGGATTGAGTATTTTATCGAAACTGTTTGAGCCGGAAGGGATTAATAGCAACGGGCATATTTTGCGCTATTGCAATAACATCCTGCGTGTTCAGCAAGCCCTTGTTGCTCGTCGTGATTTAATGGAGACGATATACAATCGTTTGCAGAACACACAGATGCTGGCCAATGTTGCCGGTAGTGAGACACATCCCGACGTGATTGCCAATATCGCAGCCCTTTATGTGGATACGGTTAGCACGCTTCGTTTACGCATACAAATCAATGGGAAACCCGATGTTTTGCAAAAAATAGCGATCGTTGCGCAGGTGCGTGCTGTATTGCTTGGCGGTATACGCGCTGCCATTTTATGGAGACAAAAAGGTGGGTCTCGTATAGATTTTTTTTTCAAGCGCAAAGCAATTTACAGCACGGCTTTGGCGTTACTAAAAACCTAAGGTGCGCGATGGAGGTTTAATGAAATTTGCACTACTTGTCACTGCCGCAGTATTTAGTCAGCAAGGCTCTCAAACTGCTTTGCGTTTTGCGCGTGCAGCCATCGGTAGCGGACACAGTATTGAGCGGGTTTTTTTCTTTCAGGACGGCGTACATAACGCCAGCCAGATCATAGTTGTGCCGCAAGATGAAAATAACCCGGCAAAAGAATGGCAGCAGTTTTGCGAAGAGCATAAAGTCGAGGCATCTGTATGTGTCTCCGCTGCGCTCAAGCGCGGCATCATTGATGCACATGAAAGTCGGCGTTATGGAACTGCCGCGCACAATGCGGCACCGCAAATGAATTTGGCAGGTTTAGGCCAGCTCGTTGATGCTCTTATCCGCGCTGACCGTTTACTGACGTTTGGATAGAAGCAATGAGCGTCAGGTCAAAAAAAATCTTATTTATTTTGCAGCATGCGCCTTATGGTGAGGCGCGTGCACGTGAAGCGTTGGATGTTGTTTTTGCAGCAGCAGCATTTGATCAGCAGATACAGTTGTTATTTACCGGTGAGGGTTTGTGGCAGTTATTAAAGGAACAGCAGGGCGGCGACATTGATTGCAAAGACATTTCACGCCTGTTGGGCGCATTACTTTTTTACGATATAGATACGATCTTCGTGGATGCGGTTTCACTACATGCGCGCGGACTTTGTGTCGAACAGTTCTCTCTGCCTGTGGTTGTGTTATCAACAAAAGATATGCGAGAAATGGTGCGTAATGCTGATTGTGTGCTGAGTTTATAACGCCATGCAGAATATCGGAGCGAATACCCTTCATACGCTAAACGCCTCTCAGCCGGAATTGTTTCAGCGCTTGTTGCGTTGCGCGACAAGTGGCGACAGCCTGCTTTTAATTGAAAATGGCGTATACATTATTGCGAATAAACACGCGCTTCATGCCGCTCACTCATTGGGCATTCGCTTATATTGCTTGCAGGTTGATGTCTGCGCGCGTGGCCTGCAACGGTGGCTATCATCAGGCAAAGATGCAAGTGTAATGCTAGAGATAAGCGCAATTACCGATGCTGATTTTGTCGAACTAAGTTGTGTGCATAGTAAAGTCGTAAGCTGGTTTTTATGACACTAGAATATCTACGGCGAGACGCTGAGGGTTATTTATGCGATCTAAATGATTGGTCGCCGGAAGTTGCTGAGGAAATTGCACGCGCCGAGCATATTGTCTTGACGCTAGAGCACTGGAGTGTGCTGAATGCGTTACGCGAATTTTATAATTGTTTTCAATTGTCACCAACCATGCGTCCACTTGTTAAATATTTGCGGCAAAAAACAGGAAAAGAGAACGTCAATAGTATTTATTTGCTGAGTTTATTTCCTGGCAGCCCCGCAAAACTTGCGGCGAAAATTGCGGGCTTGCCTAAGCCAGATAATTGTCTTTAGGAAAAAATCAAACTGGTTTAGCTATCAAAACGACGGCCTGTTCGTGTGTATCATTGCGTAGTGTGATCCTCTCACTATGAGCCGGTATCAAGCTGGCTTGCTCGGCTTTAAGCAAAATATCCGTACAACATACTTCGCCTATCACTGTCATAACGATCTGATAAAAGTTGCAGTTTGGCAATTCATAGCCGCATGTTGGCGCAATAAAGCAGCGCAGCACTTCAAAATCGCTAAAAGCAACAATTTGTTCGATATGCACACCATTCGTATCCCATAGCACAGGAAAAGGTGCTGGCTCCGGTGTTTGCAGGGCGACGACTGCTAGCGCCTCGTCAGTGTCCCAGTGGGCTTGCGTTAATACCTTTTGCGCGAAAGACAATATTTTTCGTTCGTATGTTGGGGTTTGAAATTCCACAACGCGCACGCCATGCTGTAGGGCATGTGGGGTGAAACAGGGCACCGACAGTACGTCGCCCACACGCAAGGTTTTTATTGTGCTGTAACTATCCATTTCTGTACGTAATTCGTACTCGCGTAGCTTTAACGTTGACGGAATATCGGCGAGCCAAGTTTCCATCTGCTGTGCAGTGACGGGGGCATGTAAAGCAATGCCACTACGAGCCCTCAGCACGTCTATTTTTGTGTCGATTTCTTGACGAGTTTGTTGATATTTTTTTACGGCTTCTCGATAGTCAGTTAAAAAGCCATCGTTGCTTCTATATTGTGCAAGTTTGGTTTGGGAGAAACCAAAGCGAATTGCACCATCTCCATTAGGCCATGCAGTTTGATCGATATGTGTGACGATATACACTTCGCGCTTTTTTTCGTGTAGCTCAAAATAAAGATCGCCGTACACGGCATCTGGCAGCGGATCGAGAATCTTTAATAAAATCGGCTGTTTCTGATCGCCAAGTATTACTTTTGGGTTCATAGCCAATGCCCAAGGCAGAGGTGTACTGCCGGTATCTGACACCACATGCGACAGGCCGCGTGCCTCAATGCCGGTATACCAAATTTCCTGCCCCCACGGCTTGGCAATATTCACGGGCAATAATTGCCACGGCGCAGAAAAATCCAGTACAGCCAACGCCATCTGCTTTGCGATAGCGTCTATATCTTCCAGATTTGCCAATGCTTGCAGTTGATCAACGCGCTCAGAAACACAGGCGCGCATGGAAACGCGCTCATGGTCGCGCACCAGTTCGCAAACCACTGCCAGTGGAAGCGAGGGGTTGTCTGGCAGATAATTCTGCACAAGATCAAATCGCAAGATAAAAAATGCACGCGCGCCAATACGTATTGGCAGTGAGGCCGACTGTAGCGATAAAGCTCGTGCAGGATCGTCCGTATGATAAAGCTCCATGTGAAAGTCGCTCTTTTTAGTGGCTCAATACCACACGATAACGCGCTTCCCCACTTCGTAATCTCGCCACTGCCTCATTTATCTGATTAAAGCGATAATTTTCAATGAGCGGCTTTATCTTGTGCCTAGCGGCAAAGTTTAGCATTTTGACGATAGCTGTTGGGCTGCCAACGGGCGAGCCAGAAATAGATCGCTGTTGAGAAATTAAGGGAAATGCGCCAATATCCAGTGCATCTAACGTAACACCAACAAAATGTAAGCGACCTTTTGGTTGCAATGCTGCGAGATAACTTCCCCAGTCAAGTTTTACGTTAACTGTAGAAATAATGAGATCAAACTGCCCTGCAACAGATGAAAGTGCAGTGGAGTCGTGCGAATCAATAGCGTGATGTGCGCCCAGTTTGAGTGCTTCTGTTTTTTTATGGGCATTGGATGTGAATGCTGTGACTTCGCATCCCCACGCATTCAAAAATTGTAAAGCCAGATGCCCTAAGCCGCCGATACCGATAACCGCCACTTTGTCGGTAGGTTTAACATCAAACTGAAGCAACGGGTTGAATACGGTGATGCCGCCGCAAAGAAGCGGCCCCGCACTTTGCAGGTCAATTCCCTGCGGGATTTTAATAACGCTTGTAGCATCGGCTCGCACTTTATCGGCAAAGCCGCCGTGGTGGCTGACAATAGTGCCTTGCGCAGACGCGCATAAATTTTGATCGCCTGATAAGCAAGTTATGCAGTGCATACAGTAGCCGCAGTGCCAGCCTAAACCAACACGATCGCCAGCTTGCACAGAAACAACATTTTTTCCGATAGCGGAAATAGTGCCTATCACCTCATGGCCAAGCACAAGGGGGTATTGTGTTATGCCCCATGCGTTATCGAGCATGCTTAAATCACTATGGCAGATACCGCAATACTCAACGGCGATTTCAACCTCTTGGTTACCCAGTACACCAGGATCATATTCAAACGGCTTTAATTCAGCGCCTGCTTTACATGCTGCATAGGCCTTGATCATGATATTTTCCCCGCCTAAAAAGACCGAAGCCGGACTATAGAAGCCCGGCTTCGGTGTTGAGAGCTGCTAGATTTCCACTAGGCAAACTGCCCGTGTTTGAACGCATGCATTACATCATGCCGCCCATACCACCCATGCCGCCCATACCACCCATGCCGCCGCCACCGGGCATGCCGCCACCGGCGGGAGCCTTCTCGGGCTTGTCGGCAACCAGGCACTCGGTCGTGAGCACCAGGGCGGCGATCGACGCAGCGTTCTGCAACGCGGCGCGGGTCACCTTGGCGGGATCGATGATCCCGGCCTTGACCAGGTCTTCCATCTGGCCGGTTGCGGCGTTGAAGCCCATGTTCTTCTTGGCCTTCTCGACCTGCTGCACGATGATGCCGCCTTCGAGGCCGGCATTGTCGGCGATCGCCCGGCAGGGGGCCTCG
>JAYVJM010000040.1:0-16285 GCA_043769275.1 Cellvibrionales bacterium
TCAATCCCTTCGCGCTTTGTCGGAAATTACTCATCAACGCATCGCGAGCCGCCTATGCAGAACTTCAGCAATTTAGCGCGGCTGCGTAACATCAGTTCCTAAGATGATTTGTATAACCGGAGGATATTTCTCTCCAAGGCTAACAGTTTTCGCCTAAAAACCTTGACGCCCACTCCCGTCCTCCCTAGAATGCGCGCTCTCCAATTGGAGCGTCGCGTCCCCTTCGTCTAGAGGCCTAGGACACTGCCCTTTCACGGCGGCGACAGGGGTTCGAATCCCCTAGGGGACGCCATTTTTAAACAGGCGGGAATAGCTCAGTTGGTAGAGCACGACCTTGCCAAGGTCGGGGTCGCGAGTTCGAGTCTCGTTTCCCGCTCCAAATTTTTCATCCGCACCACCTCCAGCCAAACTCTTTTAATGCTTTGTCCATCGGGGAATTCACTACCCGATATCCTGCTATGACCGTGGCATAATTTGAATCCGATAATAAATCTATGAGTTCATGATGGACTACGCTTTATCAATTCGAAACCTGTATAAGACTTACGCCAATAACCATATCGCCCTACAGGGCATTGATCTTAATGTTGCGCAAGGCGATTTTTTTGCTCTCCTTGGCCCTAATGGAGCAGGAAAATCTACGCTCATTGGCGTTTTATCTTCTTTGGTGCGAAAAACATCCGGCAAAGTCAATATATTCGGCCTCGATATTGACAGCCACTTTGCGCAAGCGCGAAAACATCTCGGCATCGTGCCGCAAGAATTCAACTTCGGCCAATTTGAAAAAATACTGGATATCCTCATTACGCAAGCAGGCTACTATGGCCTGCCCTATTCCCTTGCACGCGAACGCAGCGAGCGGTACTTAAAAAAACTCGGGCTATGGGAAAAGCGTGCGCAACCTGCGCGTACGCTTTCAGGCGGCATGAAGCGCCGCTTGATGATTGCGCGTGCATTGGTACATGAGCCACGCATGCTGATACTGGACGAACCCACCGCAGGCGTAGATATCGAACTACGTCGATCCATGTGGGAGTTTTTACAGGAAATCAATCGCGCTGGTACAACAATTATTCTCACCACGCACTATCTGGAAGAAGCAGAAAATCTTTGCCGTAATATTGCCATTATTAATCATGGGAAAATTATCGAAAACACGTCCATGCGAAAACTATTGACGCAACTGGATCGAGAAACGTTGATACTTGATCTCGCCACACCCATTCACGAAGTTCCTATACTGCCGGACATCATTGTCACGCGCCCAGAACCGCAGGTATTGGAGGTTGAAATAAAACGCGGCACAGACCTGAACTATTTATTTCAGTTACTTAGCGCACGCAACATTCACGTCACCAGTATGCGTAATAAATCTAACCGACTAGAAGAATTATTTGTGAAGCTATTAAACACTCCAGCCGACATGCGCGTCTTGGGAGAAAAACCATGAATGCCGCTGAGCTATACATTGCCTTTCAAACCATCTTAGTAAAAGAAATTCGACGCTTCACGCGAATTTGGGCGCAAACGTTATTGCCGCCAGCCATCACAACCGGCTTGTATTTTGTTATTTTTGGCACGCTGATTGGGAAACGCATAGGCAGCATGGGCGGGATTGATTACATCCAATTTGTTGTACCCGGCCTTATCATGATGGCAGTTATCACGAGTGCTTACGGCAATGTAGTATCATCATTTTTTGGCAACAAATTTCAGCACAGCATCGAAGAGTTATTGGTAGCGCCTGTACCTAACTGGATTATTCTTGTGGGCTATGTTGCCGGCGGCGTAGCGCGAGGTATTTGTATTGGTGTGGTGGTGACATTGCTGTCATTATTTTTCACCGACATGCACGTACAGCACTGGGGCGTGACGATAGCGGTTGTTACACTCACAGCCATACTCTTCTCTCTAGCTGGGTTAATCAACGCTATTTACGCTAAAAGTTTTGATGATATTTCCATTATCCCAACCTTTGTGCTTACGCCGCTCACTTACCTCGGCGGCGTGTTTTACTCCATCGAGTTATTGCCTGTTTTTTGGCAGTATGTTTCAAAAGCAAACCCTATTTTTTATATGGTTAACGCCTTCCGCTACGGCGTACTAGGAACTAGTGATGTTCACATGACATCAGCCATCACAATGATTTGCATTTTTATCGCTTTGGCTGCTGTATTTTCTCTGCACCTTCTTAACAAAAGCGGTGGTTTGCGCAATTAGACCATCAACCATAAACGGAACAGCATGATTGATTACAGTACACTGCCGCTAGGAAAACAAAGTGCATATTGTGACCACTACGCACCGGCTTTGCTTGTACCCGTTGCACGCAAACAAACGCGTGATGATTTTTTGGCAAATCAGCCACTGCCGTTTCACGGGGCAGATTACTGGACAGCGTATGAAATATCCTGGCTGAACTCGAAAGGCAAACCACATGTTGCTTGCGGGATTTTTTCCTATAACGCACTGTCGCCAAATATTGTTGAGTCCAAATCGCTCAAATTATATTTAAACTCGCTCAACCAAACGCAATTTAACAGTATTCCTGAACTGCAAAAAACCATTGAGCGTGATTTAACGCAGTGCGTGCAACACCCTGTGGCTATTGAATTATTGTCTGTCAATGATTCGCGACTGCAAACGCAAATCTGGCCGGATATGTGTCTGGACGATCTTGATGTCGCCATTACCCACTACACGCCACAAGCCAATTTGCTGCATACGAACTCACAACAACACAAACGAGAATCACTGGTCAGCCATTTATTGCGTAGCAACTGCCCTGTCACCGGCCAGCCAGATTGGGCCAGCGTGCGTATTGCTTATCAGGGCGCAGCCATACAGCACGAAAGTTTACTGCACTATATCTGTTCATTTCGACTGCATCAAGGTTTTCACGAACAATGTATTGAGCGCATGTTTTGTGACATATCCGAACACTGCAAACCTGCAACACTCACGATTGAAGGCCGCTTCACACGAAGAGGAGGGCTAGACATCAACCCATTTCGCTCAAGCGAAACCAACGCACCCATAAACAGCACGAGGTTAGCGAGGCAATGACACGTTATATTCTGCGGCGCTTGTTGCTCACCATTCCTACACTTCTGGGTATTACTCTGCTGGTATTTTCACTTACCCGTTTTGTGCCAGGCGGCCCGATAGAGCGCATGATAACGGCCGCACAACTCACCGGCAGCGAGGGCAGCGCAAACATGAAGCGCGATGCCGCCAGCTCCAGCATGCTCTCAGATGCTCAACTCGCCGACCTGCGCGCCTATTATGGTTTCGACAAGCCAATTTTGCTCAGTTATTTCAATTGGTTGACACGTATTGCGCACTTCGATCTTGGGCTATCTACTCGCTACAACGAGCCAGTATGGGACTTGATCGTTTCTCGCATGCCCATTTCTCTTTTTTACGGCAGCATTACCCTGCTGCTCACTTACAGCATTTGCATACCGCTGGGTATTGCAAAAGCCTTGCGGCATAGCAGCCGCTTCGATCACTGGACATCCGCCTTGGTGTTTTTAGGTTACGCCATACCCAACTACGTACTCGGCATAATTTTAATTGCCGTATTCGCAGCGTACTGGGATATTTTCCCATTGGGCGGCTTCATAAGCGACGACTTTGATGACTTAAGTACGGGCGAAAAATTTCGCGATATTTTAAATCATGCCACCTTGCCGATTATTACTTACATGGCCGGCAGCCTAGCCGTCACCACGATGGTGATGAAAAACAGCCTACTGGAAAATATCGCCAGCGACTATGTGCGTACTGCAATAGCCAAAGGCCTGACCTTTAAACAAGCCATATTCCGACACGCATTACGCAACAGCCTCATCCCGCTTGCCACCTCGTTTGGGCAAGCCATTGGCATCGTATTAGCTGGTTCATTTTTGGTTGAAACCATTTTCAATATCGACGGCATGGGTCTGCTTGGCTACGACTCACTGGTTGAGCGAGACTATCCCATTGTGATGGGGCTGTTATTTATTTCCTCAGTGTTATTTTTGATCGGCAACATTTTGTCTGACATTTGCGTGGCGATAATTGATCCGCGAGTAAAATTCGAGTAACCGATGCAATAATCTGGCATTACGGCATTGCTCATTCAACAACGCCAAGCAAGAACTGCAACAGCAACTAAAAGCCGGAAAAGCACCACTTTCCAACAGCGCGGTGTAACGATGACGCACGATTATCCACCGACTCATGTAGAATGCCAACCTTTCATTTCAATACCGTTATTTTTGCCATGCTGCAATTACTTGAACTCATACCGTTAATCGCTTTTTTTCTCGCTTATCACGCGAAAGGCGATGTGCTGGATATCTTTGGCTTCCACTACGAATTTGATGGCATTTACAGTGCAACCGCTGTATTGATGCTTGCCACAATTTTGCAGGTGTTGCTGGTTTGGCTTATCAAGCGAAAAGTTGAAAAGCGCATGCTATGGCTACTAGCCAGCGTATTACTGTTTGGTTCGGCGACTTTGCTTTTACATAATCAGTTGTTTATCCAATGGAAACCAACCGTATTTAACTGGGTGCTGGCGGCGGTATTACTAGGGAGCCATTTATTCACAAGCAAAAATATAGTGCAGCGCTTGATTGGCCAACAACTGTCTTTGCCAAGTGAAATATGTACTCGTTTGACGTTTGTATGGTGTGCTTATTTTTTTATTGTGGGTGTATTAAATTTGGTCGTGGCGTACCAATTCTCACAAGAGACGTGGGTCAATTACAAACTCTGGAGCGCGATTGTCTTTACAATTTTGATTTCCGTAGTCACCGCCATTATGGTCGCTCCATATTTGAAAGATAAACCGAATCAAGAATGAACAGTCATTTTTTGTTGCCATTTGGATACTTCGATGCTGTATAGCATTACCGGCACTGATGTGCGCAATAGCCTTGAAAAACGCCTACTTGTGCGGTCGGCGCATTTGGCTAGACTGCAACGCTTGCAGAATGAAGGCCGCCTCTTGCTCGCAGGGCCTTTCCCCTCCATTGACTGCGAAGAGCCAGGCAGTGCGGGCTTCAGTGGGAGTTTAATTGTGGCGGAATTCAGCTCACTACAGGCCGCACAACAATGGGCTGATGCAGACCCATATACACAAGCCGGCGTTTATCAAAACACCACAGTCAAACCTTTTAAAAAAGTGTTTCCTTGATATGTTAAAAAAAACCAGGACATCATTATTTGCTTTGTTTGCTACTACTATTTTGGACGCTTTATTGGGTACCGGAATTAGCGCACAGCCAACCCAATACATTACAGACAAGCTCTATGCACCGCTGCGCGCCGAAGAGGGGGAAAAAGGCAAAATCATCAATAACGATTTAATGAGTGGCGCGACTGTTACCGTACTCGAAAAAAACGAAAAAACAGGCTACGCAAAAGTTCGTACAGCAGACAATCTCGAAGGCTGGATACGCCTGCAATACCTCAGTGTAGAGCCTGTTGCCCGCGTGGAGCTTGAGCAACTTAATAGCCAGTTCGCTAAACTACAAGCCGAAAAAACCCGCATAGCGAGCGAGCTTGTCGGCATTAAGCAAATGTATTCCTCACAAATTGATGTCCATCAGCGCAACGCTGAGTTAGTTAAACAAAACCAACTGTTGATTAGCGAAAAGGAGGTGCTGCAAATGGATAACGAGCGATTAAAAGATCGCAGCAGTCGCACATGGTTTTTGTACGGAGGTTTTCTCGTGGCGATCAGTGCTTTAATTGCAGCGCTGATACCGCGTTTAAGTAAAAAGCGTCGAAATGATGGCTGGCTGTAAATTACGTGCTGCAAACTGTGGCCACAGTTTTTTATAATGTAGGAGTGCTCACATGAAAAAATTTATATTGACACCCTTCCTCATGCTGGCGGCAACCACTCTATTTGCTGGAGGTGCTGGCTTGGTGCAAAAAACATCACTCCCGAAAGCCACTTCTGTCACGCAGAAACCAACAGCACCAGACAACTTGGTTGTATTAAAAACGAATGCTGGCGACATTACTGTTGAGCTTGCGCCTCAAGCGGCACCACAAACCGTGGCTAACTTTCAGCGTTATGTGCAAGAAGGTTTTTACACCCAGACAATCTGCCATCGCGTAATTCCTAGCTTTATGATTCAGTGCGGCGGCTTTGAAAAACGTCTGCACGAAAAGCCTACGCATAAACCCATTAAAAATGAAGCTCGCAACGGGCTAAAAAACCTGCGCGGCACTATTGCAATGGCTCGCACCAGTGAGCCAGACAGTGCCACAGCGCAATTTTTTATCAACCTTGCAGATAATGCCTTTCTTGATAGCTCTGCTGGACAGCCAGGCTATACGGTATTTGGGAAAGTGGAAGGCATGGACGTGGTTGATAAAATCGCAGCCGAACCAACGCATACAGTGGGTATGTACGCTGATGTGCCGGTGAACGACGTAGTGATTTTAAGTGCCGCAGGCTCGCCCGAAAAAAAACCGCTTGCAACTAAAACGGCACCTATAAGCAAAAAGAACACGCCGACAAAACCGTGATAAAACTGAGCGTCAACGTCAACAAAATTGCGCTGATACGGAATTCACGGGCAGGCAATTATCCTGATGTTCTTGCTTATGCTCGCCGCTGCATAGAGTTGGGCGCAGATGGGATTACTGTGCATCCACGCCCTGATCGACGTCATATTCGCGCAAATGATGTGACTGCGTTAGCTGCATTGATGCCCGAGTACCCAGCCATTGAGCTAAATATAGAAGGCAATCCATTTGCGTCAGCGCACAGCGATTATCCTGGCTTGATGGCATTTGTAGAGCAAGTTCGTCCGGCGCAATGCACCCTTGTGCCCGATAGCGACAGCCAATTGACATCCGATCACGGCTTCAATTTGCAACGCGATGGTGAGCGTCTGCGACCTATCATCCAGCATCTGCACGCACAGGGTTGTCGAGTCAGCCTATTTATGGATGCAAACTGTGCGCAAATTGATTTGGCAAAAGCCCTGTGTGCCGATGCAGTTGAGTTTTATACCGGCCCTTATGCACAAGCGTCTGCCGCACATGACGAAAAACAAATTAACAGCGAGCTACTGGCTTTGACATTGGCGGCAAATCGCGCCAATGTTTTAGGCTTAAGGGTCAATGCAGGGCATGATCTCAATTGCCTTAATTTACCCGCGTTGGTCAGAGCACTTCCAATGCTGGCTGAAGTTTCTATCGGGCACGCTCTTACCGTTGATGCATTAGAGTGGGGTTTAGCCACATCAATCAGCGCGTATCAAAATGCCCTTTTACCCACCCTCGACATGAGTACTCATCATGCAAATCACCGAACACAACGTTGTTTCCATTCATTACATTTTGACTAATGACCAAGGCGATCTGCTTGACAGCTCAAGCAAAGAAGCACCGCTAATGTATATGCATGGAGCAAACAACATTATTCCAGGCCTTGAAGATGCATTAGAGGGCAAAAAAACAGGTGATGCCTTAGATGTGCGCGTAAGCCCAGAGCAGGGCTATGGCCTGTCTATCCCTGAATTGATCCAACAGGTGGATCGCGTGATGTTTCAAGGTGTCGAGACCATTGAAGCGGGCATGTCGTTTCAGGCTGAAGATCAGTCTGGCTACATGCAGCGCGTGCATGTAACAGGCGTTGATGGCGATGTTGTAACAGTAAACGCAAACCATCCATTGGCAGGACAATACTTGAATTTTAGTGTTACGGTGCTGGATGTTCGTGCTGCTACGAAAGAGGAGGTGGAGCATGGCCACGTACACGGCGTTGGCGGCCATCACCATTAACAAATATTGCAATACATCATTAGGCTAACTGGTAGGCGTTTTTACATCCTGTTTTACCACCGCTTAGGAGAGACATTATGTCCCTACGTATAAACGACGAAGCTCCTGATTTCACAGCAAAAACCACACATGGCAAAATTAATTTCCATGAATGGATTGGCGACTCATGGGCGATTTTATTTTCACACCCTAAGGACTTTACCCCCGTATGTACCACTGAGTTGGGCTATATGGCCAAACTTGCGCCCGAATTCAGCAAACGAAATTGCAAAATTATTGGCCTGAGTGTTGACCCTGTTGATCAGCATGAAAAATGGCTCAAAGACATCGAGGAAACACAAGGCTCGACGGTCAAATACCCCATGATTGGCGATTGTGATTTAGCCGTTGCCAAACTGTATGGCATGTTGCCTGCAAGTGAAGATGACTCCTCGGAGGGTCGTACTGCCGCAAACAATGCAACGGTGCGTTCGGTATTTATTGTTGGACCTGATAAAAAAATCAAGTTGATGCTGACTTATCCCATGACCACAGGGCGTAATTTTGATGAAATTTTGCGCGTTTTGGATTCCATGCAGTTGACGGGCAAGCATAAAGTAGCAACGCCAGTGAACTGGAAGCAGGGAGACGATGTAATTATCGCGCCTTCTGTTTCAGACGATGAAGCTAAAAAGCTGTTTCCTGCCGGCTGGAAAGCCTTGAAGCCTTATCTAAGAATGACAAAACAACCTAGATGATAACGAGGATGCCGTTACCAACTGCTTTTCCATACAACCTGTAGATTTAGACGGCATAACAGCGGATAGCAGTACTTTCTTTGCTGCTTCTTACGAGTTATAGAACACACTGGTGGTAATTGCCTTCGACAATTTACCGCCAGAGATCAATAGTACACGGCCGACAATGCCGTGTACGATATTTAGATGGTTCTGTCGCATTAACTGTTAGCACCCAAGCATATTGCCTGTGAGCCTAAAGTCAGGCGGACTTATAGCCAGCCAATACACTTTTCGCAGCGTAAAATGACTTGAAGCCAAGCATGGGTTTCGTTATTCGTTACTTAATGCGACAGAACCAGATTTTTGGAGTCACTTCTCAATTACAAACTGAAGTTGCACAGCAAATGCCAAATCCCCCTCAATACCTTCCAGTTGTAAGCTGAAAGAGAAATTTTCGCCAAAATTTCACGCGCTAGTTTTCGGTCATGTTTGGATGCTGTGAGAAAATAGCTGCGCATTAAATCAGAACGTACCTGCGGGTAAAGCGGGTGCTCACGATATACATCAATCGTTTTTATCATTGAGGAAAACATATAGCGGGTATTTTGATAACTATTGCTGCCATGCTTTCTGTAATACATGAGCACATCATTCGCACCAAACATGCTGTGATTGCGTGAGGTTAACTTAAACCACATATACATGTCTTCCAGCGGAATTTCCGGATCCCAGCCACCTTCTTTATCTAAAACCGCTCTGCGTATCATGCAAGTAGAAGCAACAATACCAGGTGCAGTGTTGGCAAACAATTGCTCAAAATGAATGTGGCGATCCGGCGGAAACTTTTGTCTTTTAGCGATCACTTTACCGTCAGCGTCAATCAACAAAGCATTGCCGCCACACACAGCCACATCGGGATTTTCCTCCATGAAACGCACTTGTTTTTCAGTTTTGTCTAAAAACATAACGTCGTCGGAGCCAAACTGGCAGATGTACTTGCCTGTTGCTAAAGCCAGTGCTTGGTTGAGCGTATCTGAAAGACCTGTATTTTTTTTACGGATAAATGTAAATGTTTTATTCTTTTCTGTAGCACGTAGCTGGATGTTAGCAACAATATTCGGCGTGCTGTCGTGCGAGCCATCGTCTATCACAATCAGCTCAATATTGGCGTACGTTTGGTTGAGTATGCTCTCAATACATTCCTCAATATAACGCTCATGGTTATAGGCAGAGACAAGCACAGAAACTTTAGGGGAAATATCCACAACGCTTTTACTCCACTATTTTTGTTGTGATCGCTAGACAACCACAGTTTTTTCTGGCGATTAAAGTGCTCGAATCACCTCAACATGTTCCTGCGTTTTTTGCAGAGCTAACGCAGCGTCGCGCAATTTTTCTTTTTCTTTGTCAACCACTTCAGGCGGTGCTTTGGCTATAAAACTGTCGTTGCCAAGCTTGCCCTGTATGCGCTCACACTCTTTTTGCAAGCGTTCGATTTCTTTTTGCAAGCGCGTTAACTCCGCGTTTTTGTCGATCAAATCGCTCATGGGAATTAGAATGTCTAGCCCGCCAGTCAATGCTGTCGCACACAAAGGCGCAGTTTTTCCCTCAGGCAACCATTGAATAGCCGCCAAATTAGCGAGCTTCATCAGAAAGGGGCGATTGGCCTGCAAGCGTGCGCGATCGTCTGGGTTGCCATTGCGCAACAAAACGGGCAGCGATTTACCAGGGGCGATGTTCATTTCGCTGCGGATTGTGCGAATGCCAAGAATAATTGTTTGTAGCCACGCGATATCCGCCAGTGCTTGCGTGTCGACTTTACTGCTGTCGGCCTGCGGGTAACGCACAAGCATAATCGTTTCACCCGCACTGCCCGCGAGCGTTTTGACGCGCTGCCAAATTTCTTCTGTGATAAACGGCATCATGGGGTGCATTAAACGCAAAGACGCTTCTAATACGCGCACCAGTGTGCGACGTGTGCCTTTTTTCTGTTCAGCGTTTGCTTTTTCATCCCACAAAACTGGTTTTGATAATTCCAGATACCAGTCGCAGTATTCATTCCAGAAAAAGTCATACAGTGCTTGTGTGGCTAGATCAAAACGAAACTGCTCCAACGCTGTGTTTACGGCGGCTTCTGTTTCTTGCAAACGTGAAATAATCCAACGATCTGCTAGTGATAAATCGTAATCCATCGAGTTATCCTGCCCGCAATCGTGCCCTTCGGTATTCATCAACACATAGCGCGATGCATTCCAAATTTTGTTGCAGAAATTGCGGAAGCCCTCGATGCGTCCCACATCAAATTTAATGTCGCGCCCTGTTGCGGCTAAAGACAAAAATGTAAAACGTAGCGCGTCGGTGCCGTAAGCATTAAGCCCTTCTGGAAATTCTTTGCGCGTGGCTTTGGCAATTTTTTCTGCGAGCTGTGGCTGCATCATGCCTTGCGTGCGTTTGGCGACCAGTGTTTCCAAATCAATGCCGTCAATCAAATCAATCGGGTCTAAAACATTCCCCTTGGATTTGGACATTTTCTGACCGCTGCTGTCACGCACTAATCCATGCACATACACAGTTTTGAACGGCACTTGCGGCGTGCCATCATCGCTTTTCACTAGGCGCATCGTCATCATAATCATGCGTGCGACCCAGAAGAAAATAATGTCAAAACCTGTTACCAGCACGTCAGTTGAGTGAAAAGTTTTGAGTGCATCCGTGTTGTCTGGCCAACCCAGCGTCGAAAACGTCCATAAAGCGGAAGAAAACCACGTATCCAGTACATCCTCGTCTTGTCGCAATTTTATAACGACTGAGAGGCCATGTTTGGCGCGCACTTCCTGTTCATTGCGGCCAACATACACATTGCCACTCTCGTCATACCACGCTGGAATGCGATGCCCCCACCACAACTGGCGCGAAATACACCAATCCTGAATATCACGCATCCATGAAAAGTACATGTTTTCGTATTGCTTTGGCACGAATTGGATACGGCCATCTTCCACCGCTTTGATGGCATCAACTGCCAAGGGTTTTGTGCTGACATACCACTGATCGGTTAGCCACGGCTCGATAACCACACCAGAGCGATCACCTCGCGGCACTTTCAATGTATGCGCGTCAATTTTGACCAACCAACCTTCTGCTTGCGCTTGCTCTACGATCTTTTTGCGTGCAGTAAAACGCTCAAGCCCTGCATAGTCGACAGGCGCAGTTTCGCAGCTAGCAGGCTGATACGTTCCAGCTTCCAGTGAGATAAATTCGTGAAGAATATGAGCATTACGATCAAAAACGTTAATCAACGGCAACAAATGGCGCTTGCCCACTTCAAAATCATTCACATCATGCGCTGGGGTGATTTTAACCACGCCTGTACCGAAAGCGGGGTCTACATAATCATCTGCCACAATCGGCACTATGCGGCCAGTGATGGGCAGCTTTATATGCTGGCCGATCAGGTGTTTGTAGCGTGCGTCTTCGGGATGAACCGCAACAGCGGTATCGCCTAACAGCGTTTCTGGGCGCGTGGTGGCGACAATTAGCGTTTCGGAACTGCCCTCGATGGCATAGCGGAAGTGCCACATCGAGCCTTTTTCTTCTTCGGACAACACCTCAAGATCAGAAATGGCCGTGTGTAGCTTGGGATCCCAGTTAACCAGCCGTTTACCTCGGTAAATCAGCCCCTGCTCATGCAAACGCACAAAGGCTTCCTGCACAGCTTTTGATAGACCATCGTCCATGGTGAAACGCTCACGCGACCAGTCAACCGATGAACCTAAACGACGAATTTGCTGTGTAATCGTGCCACCGCTGTCGGCCTTCCAGTCCCAGACTTTTTCCAAAAAGGCTTCGCGGCCTAAGTCGTGGCGCGTGATGTTTTGCGCTGCCAACTGACGCTCCACCACCATTTGCGTGGCGATACCGGCGTGGTCAGTACCCGGCTGCCACAGCGTATTGCGCCCTTGCATCCGCCGCCAACGAATGAGTGTATCCATCACGGCATTGTTAAATCCGTGTCCCATATGCAGGCTACCGGTAACATTCGGCGGCGGAATCATGATGCAATAAGAGTCACCTTCGCCGGAAGGCTGGAAAAATCCGGCTTTTTCCCATGTGTCATAGCCATGCCTTTCAATGCTGTGAGGTTGGTAGTGCTGGGACTGCTCGGGGCTTTTCATTAGATTAGGACGAAGATAGAAAGAGGGACGGAATTATACATAGATGCCAAGATAGGCTTGCTCGTGATTTACATCGCCAAACGGATATTACGCAAAATAGTTAAAAAAACCGCTCTGGCTAAATCCTTACTTAATGCCAAATTACTTTGTTTTCAATACTGTCACGTCTTTCGGTGGCGTAAAACTAAAATATTTAACAGGGATTTTTGGATTGAGCATGACATCGCTAAAGTAAATTGTTGTTTTTTGCTGCATTACATCATTGATTACCATGCTGACAGGCTTGCCACTGGAAAAGGTCATTTCCAGTGATGCAAATAAATCTTTTTGATCTTTTTTCGGCAATAGGCGAAAACTTTTTTGCTGGGCTTCCTGTAACGGAATAGGCTGAGCTAAGGCTTTGTTGACCATTGTTTTTGGCGCGGTTGCTTGCTTTACGGGGGCGGCAGCCTGTTTTGCTGCGATTTTCTCTACCGTGAAATTATCTCGAATGCTGGCAGAGTTACCCGCAAACATCATGGCCGGCGTTTTTGCGTAATTGGCAGAAAAAGGCTTAATAGTGACCTGCTCCAAATCTGGATCATAAACCCATAGCGTTTTACCATCGGTAATAATTTTTTGCGGAAACGGCTCCAGTGTTTCCCAGTAAAAGTGGTTGGGTGCCTGCGCTTGCAATTCGCCCTCATTGTGTTGTTGCAGAACGCCTTTGGCATCCATCATGTCTTGCGTAAACTTTGCGCTTAGACCTTTAATTGGCTCTAAAAGCAAAAGCAATTCTTTCAAAGGATCAATAACGGGAGCGGTGGAATACTCAGAAGCAGCAGGACGGCTAGGAGCCGCGAAAGGAGGTGCAGAAGTAGAACGGCTAGAAGCTGGAGAGGGTGATGCAGAACGGCTAGGACGGCTAGGGGGAGCGGCAAATGCCGACAGACACTGCGCTAAAAGTACACCAACAGCTATGAGACGAAGGCCTTGACATAAAAAATCCTTGTTCATTTTTTCACCTTGATGAAGGCGACAATACGTCGCGACTACCATTACTGTTCATGGAGCTCACCAGTCCAGCGGCCTCCATGGTCTCGATTAAACGTGCAGCACGATTATAACCAATGCGCAGTTTACGCTGCACACTGGAAATAGATGCCTTGCGTGTTTCCAGCACAAAAGCGACGGCTTCGTCGTAAAGCGCATCGCTCTCATTGCCGCCGCCACTGTCCTCATCACCATTGCTAAATCCAGGTACCACGACACTGCTTTGATCTTCCAAAATGCTATCAAGATAATTGGGCGCGCCGCGTTTTTTCCAATCCGCTACTACACGATGCACTTCGTGGTCGTCAACAAAAGCGCCGTGTATACGTGTAGGCACAGGGCTGCCACCAGGCAAATACAGCATGTCCCCGTGCCCTAATAATTGCTCTGCACCGCCTTGATCAATGATTGTTCGAGAATCAATTCGTGATGAAACCTGAAATGAAATGCGCGTAGGAATATTGGCTTTTATCAACCCCGTAATCACATCTACCGAGGGACGCTGCGTAGCCAGTATCAAATGAATACCCGCCGCGCGCGCTTTTTGCGCAATACGCGCAATCAATTGCTCTACTTTTTTGCCAACGATCATCATCATGTCGGCAAATTCATCAATCACAATCACGATATAAGGCAGCTTCTCCAATGTAGGACAAATTTGCTGATCAACAGGCGTGTAGTCCGTCGGGTCTGCTCTCCACATTGGATCAGGTATCGCCTCCCCTGCCGCTTTCGCATCTAGCACTTTTTTATTGTATCCGGCCAAATTTCGCACACCCAGCGAGGCCATCAACTTATAGCGCCGCTCCATTTCCCCCACCGACCAGCGCAGCGCGTTCGCCGCATCTTTCATGTCGGTCACAACAGGCGTTAGCAAATGCGGGATACCTTCATACACAGAAAGCTCCAGCATTTTTGGGTCAACAAGGATCAGGCGCACATCATCCGGTGCCGATTTAAACAACAGGCTAACTAACATGGTGTTCACGCCAACAGACTTCCCAGAGCCCGTCGTACCTGCTACCAATAAATGCGGCATTTTGGCGAGGTCGGCCATGACCGGCACGCCGGCGATGTCGTGCCCTAAAGCCAATGTCAGCGGGCTTTTTGCTTCATCATAAGCGGTTGAAGCCAGCACTTCGCCAAGACGCACAATTTCGCGCTGTTCATTAGGCACCTCGATGCCGACACAGGACTTCCCTGGTATGACTTCTACGACACGCACGCTCACAACAGTGAGAGATCGCGCCAAATCTTTGGCTAACCCTGAAATGCGACTCGCCTTAATTCCAGCCGCTGGTTGAATTTCAAAGCGCGTGATCACAGGGCCTGGCTGTACAGACACCACCTCAACGCTAACACCAAAATCCATCAGTTTGATTTCTAATAATTTAGACATAGCTTCCAGCGATGCCTGCGAATAGCCCTTTTTGTCATGCGCTTGCACGCCATCTAACAGGCTGATTTTCGGCAGCTCTCCTACGTCAGCGTCTTGACCGTCAAAAAGAGTCACCTGTTTTTCTTGTTCTACACGTTTACTGATCTGTGATTTTTCTAGCGCTTGTGGCGGCGGCACAATCACTTTTGTGATTGGTGATTGGCGTGCTGCAAGACGTTCTTTATAGGATTCCATCGCCTGCTGACGTTCTTCGCGCGCGCTCTCGCCGCTGTGTTTTTCCTCACGTGTGCGCCTGCCTTTTTCAACAACACCGCGCACGCGTTCAAAGCCCCATACGAAAACCATGCTGATTTTTTCCAGCAACCACCACCACGAAAGATCCGTAAAAATGGTGAGTCCAAACAAAAAAATGAGCGATAACAACAAAGTCGCGCCAAGCGTGCCGAGAAAATGCTGTGTAGCCTCCGCGACACGCTGCCCTATCAGACCCCCGCTAGCAAATGGCCACCCACTAACATCCACAGGCCAATGCATGGCAACGATGCTTGCACCCGTCACCATAACAAGCAATAAACCCACACAACGCAGCGCCAGCAAGGTTGGGTCAAAATCAAATGAAAGCGAGTCTTGTTTGTAACCAAAAGAACGACGCAAACGAAACAACAAGGCACTGTAAACGGCTAACAATAAAGGCAACAAAAAAGACAACTGACCAAACAGAGAAAACAGGACATCTGCCAACCATGCGCCCAAATACCCCCCTAAATTATGTACTTGACCGTCAATATCCGCGTCTGCTGCTGCCGTGCGAGACCATCCCGGATCAGTGGTGCTATAACTTAGCAATACAAGTAACACGAACACAGTAAAAGCAAGCAGCCCAAACAGATTCAACTCACGAACACCGCGCAACAACGCCATTTTTACAGGCGAAGGTAGCGCTAACGGCTGTTTTTTTTGCGGCGGTGGCCGCCTATTGCGAATATTGGGTTTAGCCACTGTGTTATTGCCCGAAAGTGAAGGCTGTATTGTAGCCGGTTCCGTCGCATTAACTGTTAGCACCCAAGCATTGACATGTGCTGTCAATTCTGGACACCAAACCTTCAGGCAACTGCCAACGTTATCGTCTGAATTATGAACACGCCTAATCTAGCTACAGCGTTTGG
>JAYVJM010000041.1:0-13823 GCA_043769275.1 Cellvibrionales bacterium
GAACGAGCTTGGTAAGTGATGCGCTGTGCATGGCTTGGTTTAGGCGCAAGCCCAAGGCGGGCTTGATATTCCATAGCGACAGGGGCAGCCAGTATTGCAGCGAGGCATTTCAGGACATGCTCAAAGACTACAAAATGAAGTCGTCTGTCGTCGTGGCAATTGCTGGGACAATGCGCCAACCGAAAGTTTGTGGGGTCAGTTGAAAGTCGGCAGGCTATACGGCAGGAAGTTTGCGACGCGCCGTGAAGCTAGGGATGAAGTGGTTGATTGGTTAAACTTCTACAATCACAACCGATTGCACTCGATGCTGGGCTACATCAGCCCGCAGACGTTCGAGCAACGCTGGGACGGGGCTCAGCAGCAAGATAGACAAACCGCATCATGAGCAGTTTATGGGGTACGTTAAATAGGGGGCAAGGTCAGACCACCCTACCCCCGCAAATCATTTTCCTTAACATGCTTTCAGGTCAGCGTTTCAAAAACGAGCAATATAATAACCTGCTAACGCATCCAGCAAATTTAGCCCCAAATTTTAAAGGCTCTTCGCCTTTCCGTACTGCGCATTAATGCTATCAACAGTACTCGAATCAGTACCGGCGCAATTGCTGAGGTACTCCTTGCGGCGCTCAGAGGTGGCATCCCAATCAGTAACATCGGTATCACCGGCTCTTTTTTTGACGATGATGCCGAAATACGAAGAAATCGCCGTGCTGCAATCCACTTCAGTAACACCACCCCTATCTTGCGGTGCCATTGACAGGCACATTATCGCCAGACAGCCAGGAGAGATATTTTCTGCAAATGCGGGCGTTATTGCGAAAATAAAAATCGAAAACAGTATATAAATTGCCAACTTTTTCATTGCAAAACTCCTTTTTATGCGTGTACGGTGATTAAGCAGCCGTTACATAGCGTAGAGTGCGTAACGCTGTTCATCCATTAAAAAGCCTAAAAAAATTAAAGTTTACGCGCAGAAAAACTCCCCCCTATAGCTGCAACAGGATACCAAGCTAATAGTTGTGCAGCCTCTTCCGTGCCATCAGGCTGTGACCATGCAGCATAGTCATTCTCTGAAATTGGCGTGTATGGACCATGTTTTACTTCAAAAATCACAGCACCTTCATCCAGCGACAATACCGCATGCCAGTCACCAGCAGCCGTTTCAAGCACTTTACAGTCTTCGCCTAATATCGTGCGCCGGATAACCATTCCAACATCATCAAAATGCAGCACCAAGAAACGCCCACGCATAGCGTAGAGCAGCTCCCATGTGTGTGGGTGCCTATGTGGGCGAATATAGGTTCCGGGCTGCATCGCAATAACCAAACGCTGAATAGGGTCTGCCAGATCACTATGTATATTGTAATTAGCGCGCAAACGCGGCGACTGCGCCGCTTGCGCACCCAATTTATTCAGGTCATCGGCCATTATTGTTTTCATCAAAATCTCCAAACTTTAAGGTACATAAAATAACAATATGGCTTCGCCTTCAAAGGTGCCGCGCAGTATCGGTTTGTCGCTCAATGCGTATAAGTTACCTGCCTGCTTGTACGTCGTCTCCAGCATCAACAAGTACAATGGCTTTTCTGCATTTTTTATTTGCGCTAAATTTTCAAAAAAAAGCGGCTTTACATCGTGATTTAGATGAACAATATATTTGATTGCTGCACCATCCTTAGTGATGCGGTAAAACGCCAAGGGAGCCATATTTTGTTTGCGAATTTCCTCCACCTGCAAAACAAACGGACGATTGTCACGTAAAGCGATATTGAAAGGCCCGACACAGAACACATTCACCCACCACAAAGACAAGGCGGCTAAAGCGGCCAGTGCGGGAGCGCGCCACTCTCGACTGTTCACTTTGATGGCAACGATACCTGCCAGCACTTGAATAAAAAACAGCGCTATAACAATGCCTAGCCACGCCACCTGAATTTCCGGATGTTTTTTCGCTGCCTGCTGATGAGCAAAAAACAAACCAAGCAATAAAAAAAACGGCAAAAAAGTAAAAACAAAAAGCAGGAACTTACTAAAAACTTGAGCAGCCTTATTACTGCCATCAATAAAAACATAAGCAGCAATAGCGGAAATAGGAGGGATGGCCGACAAGATATAGCGTATTTTTTTTGTTTCTGGAATTGATAAGCCAATCATCACAACCATCGCCCAGCCGCTCAAAAAGAGAAGCAGCGGGACGGCATCATCAGAAATACTTTTTGTGTACGCCTGTACTGCGATCAATACAAGGGCAATCAGTGCGACGGGATACACCAAAGCATAGTTACCAATGCTGCTAGTGAAATAATAAAAAAAGCCTGTTGGCGCAGCATCATTCATGCGTCCAACAACCTGCATGTGAATTACATCGCGCACAAATTCTGCCCCGCCACTGACATGCGCGAGCGCTAATAATGCGCAGACACTACATAAGAGTGTCGCTGCAGCCAACAGTCCAAATATAAATAGCGTTCTCCACTGTCGATTTAATGCGTAGTAAATTGTTACAACACCTGCAGGAATCACTAAGCCAATCGGTCCTCTAATAGCAAAACCCAATATGAGCAACAGCGGCAAGTAATAAATTGGTGCTCGTCGATTTCCAATGCCTGCGCTATAGACCAGATAAAAAGACCATGCAGTGATAGCCGCCACCATTTGATCTAATGAAATTGAGCGAGCTTCCGCAACAAAAAAAGGCGTAAGCAGCTCAAAACAAACAGCCATCCTTGCCCAAATTTTCGATGTTGGCTCAAGAATTTTATAGGTAAGCACAACCGTACAAGCAGCCGCGATAGCCGAAGGCAATACAGCAGAAAACTTATTAACGTGACCTAAAAACAGGGCTATAAAATAGCTAGGCCAGAAAGCCGTAGCAGGATAATCAGGGTAGTTTTCACCATAAGATGTGGGAAAAACAGACAGGCCATTTCGCAATGCTTCCTGCATAAAAACGGCAAAACGACTTTCAAAGTTAACAAAAGGCTGATCCCATGTGCCAAACATAAACAACAGCAAGGCCGCTGCGCCAATTAACAAAGATTCATTACGTTGGAAAATCTCTTTCTGCCGCGCGCTCATAGCTGCCCGTTGCATCTTGCTGTGTTTTGGGGCGTAAGGAGGTAGACCCCAATGACGATCAATATAAGGCCAGAAAAGCGGGGAATAGAGAATAATTCGTGGAATCCTGGCAAAAACAATGTGCCGCACTGCACCAACAAATAACTAAGACTAAGCAACGGATAGGCAACACTCAGCGGCAATTTCCCTAACGTCACCAGCCAACTTAATACCGACAAGACATAACAGACGATACCAAATCCAAGCGGAACGAGCAGAGCCAAAGAGTGCTCGCGTATCAGCACAGCAACAGCATCAAGAACCGTCGGCGCAACAGGCCATTGCTGCATGGCGTATTTCAGGCAGAGCTGGGCGATAGAAACCAACAACACGCTGCCCAAGGCAAATAAAAGACCTGCGCGTTGTTCGCTGTCCGTGGTGAGTTGTGGTTGATGCTGCACTTGACCTGCCTGTATATCAAAAAATAGATGCCTACAAAACGCGCTTATCTTGTTCTTAATAGCAGCGTCAATCCCACTATCCAACAGACAACAATCGGCAGAAGCACGGCCATTAACGGCGAAAGACGATACACCAAACTAATAGGTGCAAGCATATCCTGTGAAAAGCGGAAGCCAACGCCAACCATTACACCAATAAACAAACGATACCCCATCGTAGTTGAGCGCATAGGCCCAAATACGAAAGCAATAGCCACCAACACCAAGCCCAACATCGCCAGCGGCTGCAAAACCTTTTGCCAAAAAACCAGATCAAAGCGCGCGCTATCTTGCCCCTGACTATCAAGATAATTAACGTAGCGATAGAGCTCGGTTATATTCATGTTCTGCGGCTCATCCACCACCACGCGCAACAAGGCGGGAGCAAGTTGAACATCCCATCGCGTATCTTTTTCATTCACCTGTGTTTGCACGCTATTGGCAAGAAAACGAGTCAGGCGTGTTTTTTGGAGTAGCCACCCTCCTTTTTCACTCAATTTATCATGCTCTTCTTTGCCTTTGTGTGATACCTTTTTGCGCGCCTCGAAGATAGCATGGGGTGAATATTGCACTTGCTCTAATTCGCCCTTATTGGAAAAAGCGAAACGGGCGAAGCCATAGATATCACCACTTGGCAAGATGCGATTGAAATGTAAAAAGTCATTATCTTGCCGCAACCAAAGCCCATGACCACTATCAAACCAGCCGCGCTCGTTTTCCTCCGCCTGCAAAAGCAAACTGTCGGCATAACGATGGAGCACAGGCAATACAAATTCAGATAGGCAAACGACGACAAGAACCAATGCCACCATAGGGCGCAGCACCATGCGCACAATACGCAACACAGATACGCCACTGGCGCGCATCACGGTTAACTCGCTCTGATTGGCCAAAACTCCCAAACCAAGCAAACAGCCAATCAACATAGAAAACCCCATATTGGCCACCCCAAATGCCGGCACTTGCAGCAAAACTTGGATCAATATGGCTCGAAGTGGATAGTGTCCTCCCATGTCGCTAATTTTATCTGCCAGCAATACCGCCGCAAATAAACCCAGCAATGCCATGCTGACCAATAACACGGCTGCCAATACATAACCACCAACGTAACGCTGTAGCCGCAACATCACTGCGCCCTCCACCACAGGCTCAAATAATTCCAATACAACAACACAAGACCAATAATGGCAAACGGGACATGCACCAACAATAAACCAGGCATGAGAGCTAAATCTCCTTTGGCCAAGCTCTCGCGCAGCACATCCAGAGATGTCATATAGGCAAAGTACAGCAGCATGGCAGGGAGTAATTTCAGATAACGCCCACGTCTAGGCGTTGTTTGGCTCATTGCAACAGCCAGCAGTGACACGATAGGCACTAAAAAAATCAACGACAAGCGCCACTGTAGGGCGGCCTGATATGGCAGGCGTTTATCGCCAAACAGCCGTAAGGTGGGAACCGTATCGTAATCAAACTTACGCGGGCTGTACTCATCTTGTGTCGCCAGCCGCTGCGTCAAACTATCAAAGCGTAAGCGGTCTGCCGTGAAAGTACCGGGTATAAACGTGTAACGGAGGCCTTTTTCGAGCGTCAAAAAACGCTTATCGCTAACTGCATCATTATGCTGGCGACCGCTGACTGAGCGCACAACAACCCAATCACCCTGAGCCAACTGCTTGGCAATAAATACATCCGTCATTTCGCTGCGGTCCGCACTCAAGCCTCCTGCGTACACAGCCCCACCACCACCGCGCAACTGTAAAAACTGGCCGGCTTCAATTAAATCAAGTTCGCTACGGCTGCGTTCTTGGTTTAGCGTTTTTTCCATTTTTGCTTCACCGCGAGGCCCAACATAGAGAGCAAACACAGCCACCAGTAAGGCCACTACTGCCACAGCCCAAAGAGAAGACAGAAACAAACGGGACAAACTTACGCCAGACGCATGTAACACACTGATTTCGTTATCCATATACATGCGCCCAAACACAAGTAAAATGCTAAGAAACAGCGCCATAGGCAGAATACGCTGCAGCAAAATAGGTATACGAAACAGCAGTAGAGCAAATAGAACTTCACGCGAAATATAGCCAGCAGCAACGTCCGCTAAGTACTTGGCGAACCGACTGCCCAAAAAAATAAAGAGGAGCACGAGACTGACAGCCAACGTAGTAGAAAGGATGTCGCGGGTAAGATAACGAGAAATGATCACAGCAAACTTGAGTTTTGAGGCGCGCCGAGCAGGGCGTAAACTATACCAGCCTTTGGATAACCGCTGTACCATCGCCCTTACTTGGCATCGGCAAAGCGCCCTCCTTGATTACCGGAAAACCTTATGCTCACAATCAGCAGCAAAACGATAATTCCATATGCCCACAAAACCGCGTGTCTTGTGATGCCAATCTTCAGCGCGTCCAATCTGCATGATTACGGCTCACTTGGGTCGCTGATAGAAACGCTTCAAAAGCGCGGCGACATCAGCAGCAAGCTTGGCGAACACCTGCTATTGCCGCACTGCATCGAGATCAAAGCAGAGCGCCTGCTATTACTGGGTGCGGGCGACGGCAAAACCATGAGCCGCGCTGACTATCTGAACCTGCTCCACGCGCTGACGACTGCACTAGAAAAAATGAAAGCTAAAGATGCCGTGCTAATGTTCGACGAAATCCATGTAGAAGGGCGCGATGCCGATTGGTGCGCGCAACTGGCAGCACGCCAGATAGCCAACAGCGGCTATCACTTCGACCAACTCAAAAAAGATAAAAAGACCTGTTCGCTAAAAAGCGTCATCTGGCATAGCAACGATAAAAAGCATCACAAGTCTTTAGATAAAGCACTGCAAACGGGTGTCACCATCGCACACGGCATGGCGTTCGCACGCGATCTCGGCAATTTGCCCGGCAACATCTGCACTCCCACTTATTTGGCCGAAAAATCACGGCATCTAGCAAAGAGCAACGAAAAAAACAAACTCAGCGTCAAAGTGCTTGATGAAAAGCAGATGCAAGAGCTCAAGATGGGCGCACTGCTATCGGTCAGCGCAGGCAGTGATCAACCCGCAAAACTGGTTTTGCTCGACTATCAGGGCTGCAAAAAAAACGCCCCGCCGGTGGTGCTGATAGGCAAAGGCATCACCTTTGATAGCGGTGGCATCAGCCTCAAACCTGGCGCAGGCATGGAGGAAATGAAATTTGATATGGGCGGTGCCGCCAGCGTTTTAGGCATCATGCAAGCACTGGTTGATTTGCAATTGCCAATCAATGTTGTAGGCATTCTCGCCTGCGCAGAGAACATGCCCAATGGCCGCGCAACAAAACCAGGTGACATTATCACCAGCATGAATGGCACCACGATTGAAGTCATCAACACAGACGCGGAAGGTCGCTTAGTGCTGTGTGACGCTCTAAGCTATGCCGAGCGCTACAAGCCCGCTGTCGTTATCGACATAGCAACATTAACTGGCGCGTGTGTAGTCGCTCTTGGCTCACACGCCAGCGGACTGTATAGCAACAGCGAAGAACTGAATGAGCACCTTTACAGTGCCGGTCAACTCAGTGAAGACAAGGCTTGGCGGATGCCGCTATGGGCTGAGTATCAGCAACAGCTAAAAAGCCCTTATGCGGATGTTGCCAACGTCGGAGGCCGCAATGCTGGCTCTGTAACGGCTGCGTGCTTTCTGTCACGTTTTGCCGAAAAATACCCATGGGCACATTTGGATATTGCCGGAACAGCCTGCAACAGCTCTGGGCAAAAAGGGGCGACAGGCAGACCGGTGCCGCTGTTAATGCAATTTTTGCTCGATTATGCCGCCTCTTCTAAAAACACTTACGCCAAAGAATAATCAAAAAGTGACACGCGTAGATTTTTACATACTAGATCACAGTGATGAGCAGGCGCGGCTGCGGATTGCCTGTCGACTGGCTGAAAAGGCGTGGCGTTTGAGCAATCACATATATATACACGCCACACCTGCTGCGGCCGCACAGATAGACGAACTACTATGGTCTTTTAAGCCAGATAGCTTTATCCCACACGCCCAGCTACCCGCCAGCAAAAAAACACCCATTCACATTGGCAGCGATTTCAACGACGATGGCGACATCGGAACGCACCACAACTTGCTGATCAACATCGGCACAGACGTTCCTCGCTTTTTCAGTCGATTTGAGCGAGTAGCGGAGATAGTCACACAGCAACCACAACAACTGGCAGTTAGTCGAGAGCGTTTTCTGTTTTATAAAAAAAGAGGATACGCGCTTGAATCCCATCACCTAAAGTAAGGCAGAACTCATGCTTAATACCGACACCACGCTCCCGAATATTGATGCTGAAACACGCAATGATACACACGACGCGCTGCTGGGCGAGCTGGAGTCGATACGCACACTGCTTTCTCATGATGCACAAGACGACATTCCCCTTCTGCTTCCTGAAATTGATGGGGACGACTTGGAAAATATCCCAACACTTTCCATCGCGGCAATGGCGTGGGCGAATGAAAACATTCCTCTGCTAGAAAATATTGTTCGAGAGCCAATGCCGCTTAACGCAGTAGACGCATTTCACCTATGCGCAGGGGAAGAAAACAATACGCCTAATGTTATTGTTGAATCGCTTATCGATGAGCTACTGCCGCAAATAGAGACCATGCTGCGCAGCTTATTACAAGAAAAATTACATCAAGAAAAACCTGAAACAACAGCCATAGTTGAGATGGAATCCAGTATTCTGTTGCAATAAAAAAAGTCCTTTATCGGCGCTAACACAAGCTCGATTTATGCTGGTTAATCCACGGCATTTATCCAATAATGCAACCTCACATCACGGATAGACAAACGAGCCATATTCATGAAACAACTAGGCATACTCGATTCGGCTTTTATCAATCTTGAGCACCCCAATACACCCCAGCATGTCGGTGGCTTAGGCATTTACGATCAATCCACCGCGCCGGATGGAAAAGTACGCTTTAAAGAAGTGATCGCCAGCTTTGAACGAAAACTGAAAAAACTCCCGCTATTTCGCACGCGCCTTGTACAAGTGCCTGGCGGTTATGACCGCCCATACTGGGTGCAAGACAACAACTTCGATATGGAATTTCACCTGCGTCACATTGCACTACCCAAACCAGGTGACTGGCGCCAGCTTTGTATTTTGATCGCCCGCCTTCATGCACGCCCACTCGATATGTCGCGCCCACTCTGGGAGGCATACATTATCGAAGGGCTAGACAACGTTGCCCATCTGCACAAAAACAACTGTTTTGCCGTCTACACAAAAATGCACCACTCGATGGTAGACGGTGCTGGCGGCGCATCATTTATGTCTGCTTTACATGATTTAGAGCCGAACCCCAGCACTGCCGATGAAGAGGGCGATAACGAAATATATTTAGCAGAACATCAACCCAGTGCTTTCAATATGCTCACGCGCGGCACGTTTAACACCATGCGTAACGGCGTGAACCTAATGCAAGGGCTGTACAAAAACAGCTTTGCCGCAGGTCGCAATATTCTTGATATTGCACGCGGACGTGTTCCTATGCCCGATATCCGAGCACCAAAAACACGATTTAACCAAGCTGTAGGCCCTTATCGCATTTTTGAAGCCGCACTATTTAACATGGACGATCTAAAAGCCGTCAAAAACGCCACAGGAACGAAGGTCAATGACGTGGCGATAACCATCATTGCCGGCGCTATGCGCCACTATCTACAACACCACAATGAACTTCCCTCAGAATCACTTTCGGCCACCATGCCGCTCAATATGCGAACGCGCCGCGATGAGACAGAAGAAAATAATCAAGTAGGCTCCGTTTTCACCAATATCCATACCGACATTGAAGACCCTGTTGAGCGTCTATATGCGATACATAAAAGCACAATCGATGCTAAAGCATTTGGCGAACAGACACCGCTCGTCGACACACTCAAACTAGCAGGCGTATTTTCACCGCGATTAACACGCAGCCTAGTACGTTTGTACGTCGACAACAGCCTCACCGAACGCCTACCCTTTAGCGTCAGCACAGCCATCTCCAATGTCGCAGGGCCACCGTTCCCCCTGTACTGTTCCGGCGCAAAAATGCTGCAATACCACGGCGTAGGTTTGCTAACCGCTGGTGTCGGCCTGTTTCACTTGGTGTTTAGTTACTTCGGCACCGTAACGATCACTGTAGTCGGCGACCGCGCCAGCATGCCAGACCCTAGCTTTTATCGAGAATGCCTAGAAAAATCCTTTGCCGAATTGAAAGCAGCTGCGCTAAAAAAGGGCAAAACAATTAAACACAAAGCAAAAATTGACGCTGAAGAAAAACAAAAAGTACAAGAAGCAGGCATCACAGACTAAGAAATGGCCTATAAATTGAAACCGTTCGCCTGCTGTGCTCCTCAGGTTGAACCTGTTTGTGTATGCGTGGTTTTCACCGCGGTGACGTGCGCTAAGTCAGAAATTTTTTGCTCTTCTTTTGAAATGCTGGATTGATGTCGAATAATAGACGCCCGCAACAGTAGGCACGAATGCCTTAATGGAGTCACCTGGAAAAACCACCTCAATATCTGAGGCTGCTATTTCTCAGATGCCGAGTTTTTACGATTCCACGTAAAAGTACGCCTATAAATGATGTTTGTTTATGTGCCGGTTTGGTTGTTTTTTTGAATTCCCTCACGGCGCAACGACATAACCCATTCCTGCAGGACTGGAACTTGCCGTTGTTGCCCATGCAATAGCGCGACAGAACCGCGCATAACAACTACTTTATTTTCCTTGGCACATAACCCTATAATTCGCGCCTGCTTTTGAGCGCGAAGCAATCATCGCCCACAACAGCTTCGCCTCTAATCTAAAGCTCTTTTTCTCTAAACCACATCAAATAGCCTATGGGTACTCCTGTGATCAATAAAAGACCCGTCAACCTCGATATTTCAACCATAAAGCTACCCATAACTGCGACTGTTTCTATCCTGCACCGCGTTTCTGGCGTGGCGCTTGTTTTTGCCGTTGCTGTGGTCTTAGGCTTGCTTGGCTGCTCACTGAGGTCTCCCGAAAGCTTTTCGCAAGTACAAAGCCTGCTAGCAATCGTGCCGATGAAACTCCTGCTGTGGGCAATATTGGCAGCGTTTATTTACCACCTGCTGGCGGGCGTTCGGCACTTAATTATGGATGCCGGCGTGGGTGAAACACTGGAAGGCGGCAAGCGTGGCGCGACCATTGTGGTAGTGCTTGCTGTGATTTGCATTTTGTTAGCGGGAGTTTTGATATGGTAAGGCCTGTGACTAGCTTTGCTCGCAGCGGTCTTTCTGATTGGCTGATTCAGCGCGTAAGCGCGATTGTAATGACAACTTATTTTCTTTTTATGGTCTATTGGCTAACGGCACATAAGGACTTTGATTACAGTGCTTGGCAGTCGCTTCACCATTGTATTGGCATGAAAATCTTCAACACCATCACGCTGCTCTCAGTTGTGGCGCACGCTTGGATAGGAATGTGGGCGGTGTTGACCGACTACCTCACCGAGCGTCTGCTGGGTAAAAAAGCACTGCCGTTGCGCCTTTTGTGTCAAGTTGGCATCAATGGCTTGTTAGTTGTTTATACCCTTTGGGGTCTTGCTATTGTGTGGGGTGTGTAACGTGGCTGTTGATAACAAAAATGCTAACTTTGATCCAAAAAACATCCCCACGCTTTTTTTTGATGCTGTTATTGTCGGCGGCGGCGGCTCTGGTATGCGCGCCTCGCTGCAACTTGCAGAAGCCGGCCTCAAGGTGGCTGTATTAACAAAAGTATTTCCTACTCGCTCGCACACAGTAGCCGCGCAAGGCGGTATTGGCGCATCGCTGGGAAATATGAGCGAAGACAATTGGCACTACCATTTCTATGACACGGTAAAAGGCTCCGATTGGTTGGGCGATCAGGATGCCATTGAGTTCATGTGCCGCCGCGCCCCAGAAGTGGTGTACGAATTGGAACACATGGGCATGCCGTTCGACCGCAACGAAGACGGCACTATCTATCAGCGCCCTTTTGGCGGCCATACCAGTAACTACGGCGAAAAGCCTGTTCAGCGTGCTTGCGCCGCAGCAGACCGTACAGGCCACGCTTTGCTGCACACGCTGTACCAAAAAAATCTGCAAGCTAAAACTGAATTTTATGTGGAATGGATTGCGCTCGATTTGGTGCGTGATGCCGATGGCGATGTGTTGGGTGTCACTGCGCTGGAACTGGAAACAGGCAAGCTGGCTATTTTTCGTGCTACATCAACACTGTTCGCCACAGGCGGTGCAGGCCGGATTTACGCAGCATCCACCAATGCCTATATCAATACCGGCGACGGCTTAGGTATTGCTGCGCGAGCAGGCATACCGCTGCAAGATATGGAATTTTGGCAGTTTCATCCAACCGGTGTTGCCGGTGCGGGCGTGCTATTGACCGAAGGTTGCCGTGGAGAAGGCGCGATTTTGCGCAACTGCAATGGCGAGCGTTTCATGGAGCGCTACGCGCCAAACCTGAAAGATTTAGCGCCGCGTGATTTCGTTTCGCGCTCGATGGATCAAGAAATAAAAGAAGGCAGAGGCTGCGGGCCAAACAAAGACTATATTCTTCTCGATTTAACGCATTTAGGCGTTGAGACGATTATGAAACGCCTGCCATCGGTGTATGAAATCGGCAAAAATTTTGCGCATGTCGATTGCACAAAAGAGCCGATTCCGGTTATCCCCACCATCCATTACCAGATGGGCGGCATACCGACCAATATTCACGGCCAAGTAGTTGCACCCAGAGACGGTAACCCAGTGAGCGTAGTCAACGGCTTTTACGCCATCGGTGAATGTGCTTGTGTGAGCGTGCATGGAGCAAACCGCTTGGGCACGAACTCCCTGCTAGATTTGATTGTGTTCGGCAAAGCCGCTGGTGATCATATTGTTCAGTCTGTGCGCAACTCGCCATCTATTTTTAAGCCACTGCCAGACAATGCTCTGGATGTGAGTTTGGCGCGTATTAAGCGTTTGGATCAAACGCAATCGGGTGAATACGCGCAAGATATTGCCGCCGATTTACGCCGCGAGATGCAGGCGCATGCAAGTGTATTCCGCACACAGGCACTAATGGACGAAGGCGTGAAGAAAGTTTTAGCCATTGAAAAACGCATTCCAAACGTCTATCTACGTGATAAATCACAAGTATTTAATACAGCACGTCTCGAAGCATTGGAGCTGGATAATCTCATCGAGGTAGCCAAGGCGACGATAATTTCTGCGGCTGCACGTCATGAATCGCGTGGCGCGCACTCGCATGATGAACACCCAGAACGCGACGATATTAATTGGATGAAACACACGCTGTGGTACAAAGTGGGCAACCGCCTAGATTACAAGCCAGTGCAATTGAAGCCGTTGACTGTTGACTGTGTTCCGCCTGTAGCACGCACTTTCTGATTTGTAGGTTTAGGAGTTTATTTATGAGCATTCAAGGCACAAGGATCATCGAGGTTTACCGCTACGATCCAGATAAAGACAAAGAGCCCTACATGCAAGGTTACACGCTGGAGCTAGATGGCTCTGAGCGCATGTTGCTCGACGTGCTGATTAAATTAAAAAAACAGGATGAGACTTTAAGTTTTCGTCGCTCCTGCCGCGAAGGTATTTGCGGCTCAGACGGCATGAACATCAACGGCAAAAATGGTCTTGCCTGTTTAATTGGCGTAGCCAGCCTGCCGAATAAAATTGTCGTACGTCCACTGCCTGGCTTGCCGGTCATTCGTGACTTGGTTGTAGATATGAGCATGTTCTATCGCCAGTACGAAAAAATTCAGCCGTACTTGCAAAACAACACACCGGCACCAGCTAAAGAGCGGCTGCAATCCCCAGAAGATCGTGAAAAAATAGACGGTTTGTATGAGTGTATTTTGTGCGCATGCTGCTCTACTGCTTGCCCGTCGTACTGGTGGAATCCTGACAAATTTATCGGCCCATCCGGACTGCTACAGGCTTACCGCTTCTTGATTGATAGCCGAGATACTGCAACACAGGAGCGCTTAGCCAAGCTGGATGATCCATTTAGCGTATTCCGTTGCCACGGCATTCAAAACTGCGTAGATGTATGCCCTAAAAGTCTGAACCCAACGAAGGCGATTGGGCATATTCGTAATATGCTGCTAGCAAGCGCCACCTGATAACTGATGTTACGCAGCCGCGCTAAATTGCTGAAGTTCTGCATAGGCGGCTCGCGATGCGTTGATGAGTAATTTCCGACAAAGCGCGAAGGGATTGA
>JAYVJM010000042.1:0-16225 GCA_043769275.1 Cellvibrionales bacterium
TCAATCCCTTCGCGCTTTGTCGGAAATTACTCATCAACGCATCGCGAGCCGCCTATGCAGAACTTCAGCAATTTAGCGCGGCTGCGTAACATCAGTTAATAAAGAGGAATATCAAGCATGAGCAACGGTCGCATAGTTCAAATCATTGGCGCGGTCATCGATGTCGAGTTTCCACGCGATGCTGTGCCCAGCGTGTACGATGCGCTGAAAGTCAAAGATAAAGGGCTGACGCTGGAAGTGCAGCAGCAGTTGGGCGACGGTGTGGTGCGAACCATTGCCATGGGCTCCTCTGAAGGTGTGAGCCGTGGTTTGAGCGTCTCCAATACTGGCGCGCCTGTTTCTGTGCCGGTTGGCAAAGAAACGCTGGGGCGCATCATGGATGTGCTCGGTGAGCCTATCGACGAGAAAGGCCCTATTGGCGAAAAAGAGCGCTGGGCAATTCACCGTAAACCGCCTGCGTACGATGAACAGTCTGCGAGTAACGAGTTGCTGGAAACCGGTATCAAGGTTATCGACTTGGTAGCGCCTTTTGCTAAAGGCGGCAAGGTTGGCTTGTTCGGCGGTGCTGGCGTGGGCAAAACAGTCAACATGATGGAGTTAATTCGTAACATCGCCATTGAGCATAGTGGTTATTCGGTATTTGCCGGAGTGGGCGAGCGCACGCGGGAAGGCAATGATTTTTATCATGAAATGACCGACTCTAACGTGATCGACAAAGTATCCTTGGTCTATGGCCAAATGAACGAGCCACCTGGTAACCGTCTGCGTGTGGCGTTGACGGGGCTGACGATGGCTGAAAAATTCCGCGACGAAGGCCGCGACGTATTGTTCTTTGTGGATAACATCTATCGCTATACGCTGGCGGGTACTGAAGTGTCAGCGTTGCTCGGTCGTATGCCCTCTGCTGTAGGCTATCAGCCGACACTGGCGCAGGAAATGGGCGAGCTGCAAGAGCGAATTACTTCGACAAAAACCGGTTCGATTACATCAATTCAGGCCGTTTATGTGCCTGCGGATGACTTGACCGACCCGTCGCCCGCCACCACTTTCTCGCATCTTGATGCCACTGTTGTATTGAGTCGTGATATTGCCGCTAAAGGTATTTATCCCGCTATTGACCCGCTGGATTCCACCAGCCGTCAGCTTGATCCACTGGTGATTGGCCAAGAACACTACGACGTGGCGCGCGGCGTGCAAACCATTTTGCAGCGTTACAAAGAGTTGAAAGACATTATCGCCATTCTCGGAATGGATGAGCTGTCGGAAGAAGATAAGCAAGCGGTAAACCGCGCCCGTAAAATCGAGCGTTTTATGTCGCAGCCTTTCTTCGTTGCTGAAGTATTTACCGGTAGCCCAGGAAAATATGTGTCACTGAAGGACACTATTGCTGGCTTCAAAGGCATTCTGCACGGCGAATACGATCACCTGCCAGAGCAGGCGTTTTATATGGTTGGGTCGATAGACGAAGCGGTTGAAAAAGCGAAAAACCTGAAATAAGAAAGCAAAACCTGTGAGCGCGAAAAGGCTATGAGCATGACACTACATTGCGATATCGTCAGTGCGGAAGGTGCAATTTTTTCCGGCTTAATCGAACAGATTGTCGCCAATGGTGCGCTGGGCGATCTTGGCGTGCAATTTGGACATGCGCCATTATTGACCGATCTCAAACCAGGCCCTGTGCGTGTGCGTAAACAGGGTGGTGAGGAAGAAATCTATTACGTATCTGGCGGATACTTGGAAGTGCAGCCCAACATAGTCACGATTTTGGCAGATGTGGCCGTGCGTGCTGACGATGTAAACGAAGCTGCGGCTGAAACTGCACGCCAACAGGCAGCGCAAGTGTTCACTAACCAGTCCGGTGAGATGGACTACTCACGTGCGGCATCGCAGTTGCTGGAAGCGGCTGCACAGCTGCGCACCATACAGCAGCTGCGCAAAAAACTCGGCAAATAAAAATCCAGTACAGTATCCCCCCATAAGAGCGCGTCTTGTTGGGCGCAGCAGTCATTGGAATTTCAAATTTGGGGGGAGAAAAGCGTATGAGAACCTTAACGGCTGAACAATTTGTGGCATTTGCTGCGCAGGGCTACAACCGCATTCCTGTCTTGCGTGAATTGTTAGCCGATCTTGAAACACCATTGTCTTGCTACCTGAAATTGGCGAAAGCGCCCTACAGTTATCTGCTGGAATCGGTACAGGGCGGCGAAAAATTAGGGCGCTATTCCTTTATTGGTTTGCCCTGTCGTACAGTATTGCGCGTAACGGGTAATGACATAACGCTAAGCCGAGATGGCTCAGTTATACAGACAGAACGCAGTGATGATCCACTGAGCTTTGTGCGAGAGTTTCAAGCCAACTACCGCGTGCCTCAGATTGAGGGTTTGCCGCGTTTTACAGGTGGTTTTGTGGGTTATTTTGGCTACGATACGGCGCGTTATGTAGAGCCGAAGCTGCGTGGTAATGCGCCGAAAAATGATCCTATCGATGCGCCAGATATCCTCTTGCTGTTGTCGGAAGAAGTGCTTGTTTTCGACAATCTTTCCGGAAAGATTTTACTGATCGTGCATGCAGATACTGCACGGCAAGAGTCTTTGTTGCAGGCAGAAAAGCGCTTGGATCAATTGCAAGCACAATTGGCGGAGGCAGCACCTGCGCTGCCCGCAATAACGCTGACGGCAGATATTGCCTTGGAGCAGCAGTTTCTTTCTTCCTTTGGTCAAGCCGCTTTCAAACAGGCAGTGCACACCATTAAAGAATACATTCTTGCTGGCGATGTTATGCAGGTGGTGCCATCGCAGCGCATGTCCCTACCTTTTACTGCCGAGCCACTCAATTTGTACCGCGCATTGCGCTGCCTGAATCCGTCGCCATATATGTATTTTATTGATTGCGCTGATTTTTTTGTGGTGGGTTCATCTCCTGAAATTTTGGCCAATCTTGAAGGGGGTACGGTGAGTGTGCGGCCTTTGGCTGGTACACGGCCACGTTCTCGTATACCAGAAGAAGATGCCCGCCTAGCCGCAGAGCTTTTGGCCGACCCTAAAGAAATATCCGAGCATTTAATGCTGATAGATTTAGGCCGTAACGACATCGGGCGTATTGCTCAAACAGGCTCTGTCGCACTGACTGAAACAATGGTGATTGAGCGCTATTCGCACGTTATGCATATTTCCTCGACTGTGACGGGGCGATTACGTGCGGGGCTGGATGCTATTGATGTACTGCGTGCAACACTCCCCGCCGGTACTTTATCGGGCGCGCCAAAAATTCGCGCAATGGAGATCATCGACCAGTTGGAGCCTGAAAAACGCGGCATTTATGGTGGTGCGGTAGGGTACTTGGGCTGGAACGGCAATATGGAAACAGCCATTGCCATTCGCACAGCGGTGATTAAAAACGACACGCTCTATGTGCAGGCTGGATGCGGCGTAGTGGCTGACTCTGTGCCTGAACTGGAATGGGAGGAAACGCAAAATAAAGCACGCGCCATTTTTCGTGCAGCCAGCATGGTGATGTCTGTTGCTGAGTAAGGATTTGGTTGAAGTAACTTTCTGATTTAGCGTTCACCCTGAGCTTGTCGAAAGTCATTGTGTGGGCAAGTAGTGGCTCGGTTACTTCGGCAGGCTCAGGGCGAGCGGCTGAATTGTTAGCCAATATTTTTGGGTGATAGGTATGATGTGTAAAATCGCACCCCTCCTTTTCCGTGGTTAATCGTGTGCCGCACACAATCGCTGCAAAATCTTTTCTTCTTGAGTCAAAATTTACCCCTGCTGGCGATCAGCCCAAAGCCATTGAGTCACTCATGGCGGGCTTGCAGTCTGGCTTGATGGGGCAAACGCTGTTGGGCGTAACAGGCTCAGGGAAAACATTTACCTGCGCCAATATCATCGAGCGTTTGCAGCGACCCGCTTTAGTGCTGGCACCCAATCGCACCTTGGCGGCGCAGTTGTACGGCGAGTTTAAGCAGTTTTTCCCCCGCAATGCTGTCGAATATTTTGTTTCCTACTACGACTACTATCAACCCGAAGCCTATGTGCCGTCGTCGGATACGTTTATCGAAAAAGATGCTTCGATTAACGAGCATATCGAACAAATGCGTTTATCTGCGACGAAAGCCTTGCTTGAGCGCCCTGATGTCATTGTCGTTGCTACTGTCTCCTCCATTTATGGTTTGGGCGACCCTCGCTCGTATTTGTCGATGGTGCTGCATTTAAGCCGTGGTGAGCGTATAGATCAGCGCGAAATTTTGCGTCGCTTAGCCGAGTTGCAATACAAGCGTAATGATGTGGATTTTCAGCGTGCGACTTATCGCTGTCGCGGTGATGTAATTGATATTTTTCCGGCAGATTCTGATATGGCCGCTATCCGAGTCGCATTGTTTGATGAGGAAGTTGAACAGCTAACGTTGTTTGATCCCCTCACTAATCAAACGATACGGAAATTGCCGCGCGTCACTATTTTCCCCAAAAGTCATTATGTAACTACACGTGAAACCGTGGTGTCGGCTATCGACGTTATCAAAGAGGAATTGCGAGAACGCCTAGCTTATTTTCGTCTACACGAAAAGCATGTAGAAACGCAGCGTCTTGAACAGCGTGTTTTGTACGATATAGAAATGATGCAAGAACTTGGTTATTGCAACGGCATCGAAAATTATTCGCGTTATTTATCTGGGCGCGGCGCAGGCAATCCGCCGCCTACGTTGTTTGATTATTTGCCCGACAACGCGCTGTTATTTATTGATGAGTCTCATGTGACAATTCCACAATTAGGCGCGATGTACAAAGGCGATCGCTCTCGAAAAGAAACGCTGGTCGAATACGGTTTCCGTCTGCCGTCAGCGCTGGATAACCGCCCTTTACGTTTTGACGAGTGGGAACGAATAGTGCCTCAAGCAATCTACGTTTCTGCGACTCCCAGTGTTTATGAGGCAGAGCATGCCGCACAAGTGGTTGAGCAACTCGTGCGTCCAACGGGCTTGATCGATCCGGAAATCGAAGTGCGGCCTGCATCGACACAGGTCGATGATCTTTTATCCGAAATTCGCTTGCGTGTGCAAAAAAATGAGCGAATTTTAGTGACTACGCTCACTAAACGCATGGCTGAAGATTTGACTGATTATTATCAGGAGCACGGCGTGCGAGTACGTTATCTGCATTCGGATATTGACACCGTGGAGCGCGTAGAAATTCTCCGCGATCTGCGATTGGGTGAGTTTGATGTGTTGGTTGGCATCAACTTGCTGCGTGAAGGACTTGATTTGCCTGAGGTTTCTTTGGTGGCTATTCTTGATGCCGATAAAGAAGGCTTTTTGCGATCCGAACGTTCTTTGATTCAAACAATCGGTCGCGCTGCGCGCAATTTATACGGCAAGGCAATTCTGTACGGCGACAGAATTACAGGCTCGATGCAGCGCGCTATAGATGAAACCGACAGGCGTCGCAAAACACAAATCGCTTTTAACCTTGAGCACAATATAGTGCCGCGTGGCGTGCAAAAATCCGTGGAGGATATCTTGGAGGGCGCGATTCCTGGCGCACGCAGCAAAAACAAGCAACGTGAGCAAAAAACGGAAGATCACCGCGCAAAATATCGGGTCGATATCGAGCAGTTGTCGCTGGATCAGCAAATAAAAACAATGAAGGTGCTGGAAAAGCAGATGATGCAATGCGCTAAAAATTTGGAGTTTGAAGAAGCGTCTGCTATTCGTGATGAAATAACGCGCATTCGAGAACATGCATTTAAGTCTTAGGAGGGCTCATAAGTGAATAAACGTATTATTTTTTCTCTTCTGTTTTTTGTTGTTGGATTGTTAATTTGGGTTCCATCAAGCGATATCGTCAAGCTGATTATCGCTAATGAAGAAATTCTGCTCGGGCGTTATTCTCGGTCGCAGTTTGCTATTTCGTTTGTTTTGACCGTCATGTTGTGGATTGCAGCAGCGATCATTGCTTGTGCGCGTGACCGGCCATTATCTGAACGTATTTTTGCATTATTAATGATTTATATTTCCAGCGGTTTGAGCGTTTTTGTGTTGGTGGTTGCTTCGGGCTTTCTCGCGCAGCCGCGCTATATCGAACAGGAAGTGCACGGCGTAGATGCCGATACGGGCATTCCTTTGGCGGGCATCATTCGTCACCGCCCGCCTAATGAGCGCTATGATTTGCTACAAAAAGATGTACCTGAACAATTGCGGTCTTACCCTGATGCTCCGGCAGGTTATCCTGAGTTTTCGCTTGTGTTGACATCAGATACCCGAGGATTTCGTAATCAAGAGGCGTGTAACCCTTGCGACATAGAAATAATCGGGGACTCATTTGTGGCAGGCTCACAGGTATCTGACGATCAAGTTTGGACAGAGTTGGTGCGTAAGCGCATAGATAAATCGCTTTATAACTTGGGTGTAGCGGGAACAGACCCGTTGGAGTACCTAAATAATTTCGTGATACTCGGACGCGATTTAAAGCCTAAGCGCGTGATAGTGACCATTTACGAAGGCAATGATTTTCGCAACGCCCCTTCCTTGCCTCTGCCAAGCGCGAAGCCAGAAGCGATTTCAAGAAAACAGGCGAGCTATCGTATGAGCGTGAGTGAAATGGCCAAGGCTTCGCCGGTAACGGCGGGCTTGCGTCGATTTGCTACCGAAGTTTTGGCTAAAATCAACCACGACAAGCCCGTGCCTAGCTATAAGGAAAAAGTCGGCTTTATGCCGCTGGCACTGCCTGTGCCGCACGGGATGCAATATTACAGCTTCGACCCAAAGCGTTTGATTTATTTAAACGTAACAGAGAAAGAGTTTGTGGAATCTTCTGACTGGCTTAATGTGCGTGCGGTGTTAGATAAGTTTGTCATGCTGTCAAAAAAAGATGGGTTTTCGCTGACGTTTGTGTACGCACCCAGCACGCCGCATGTGGTGATGCCTTTGTTAAAAGACAGCATTCCAGCCGATCAATTGTTGCGGTTTATGCGCTACAAAAACAAAAAAATAAAAACGGATAATGCGGAGGCACTTAAGCAGCAGGTTTTTGCCAATCTGGATAGTACGGAAAACGTGATGTTGGCATGGTGTGAGCAAAATAAAATTGACTGCATTAGCACAACCGATGCTTTGCGAAAAGCTACCGCAGAAGGTGAGCAAACCTATTACAGCTACGATCAGCATTGGACACCCAAAGGCAATGTGGTGGTGGCCGGCGTGGTAGGGGATTATTTGATGCAGAAAGAGTAACGGCAGATTCAGTCTCTCAGAGAAACATTACTCGATTGCATATCATCATCCCTGACGATATGCGGTTCATTTGAGTTTTTACTTTTAGCCCAACGGCCAATAGCTGTCGTCGCTGCGGGACAGTGATAAACTCAAAAGTACTTACGGTGCGGGTGGTGTCTTGCTGTCGATACTTATTTCGAGATCGGGTGCGCTGCCCAGCTGTGTGTTTATAAAACAGCTTACGTTGCCAGGGACGTTCAGCAGACTGCGGCAAATACCTTCGGAGACCACGCTAGACCACGCATCAACTTGGGTATAAAAAGAGCCACTTCTCGACTCTTCTGTGTTTTTAAATGTCAAGAAAAGCGATTCACCGACCGTAGGCGGCGAAACTTTTTTGCTGAAAGCCGGCAGTGAGCCATTCGCTTCTTCGCTTTGCTTGTATTCCACACAGTCGCTCGGGTCTGTCTCGCGGCACAGCGTATAGTGTGCATGGTGCAGCTCTACCGTTGTTGATGACGAAGCTGGGATGGTGGCTACATCCTCCTGGCCCTCCCCATAGGCGGGGTGTAAAAAAAGCTTATACACACCAGAGCTGTTATTCGTAATGGTTGTTTTGCTGGCAGAAGAAACGGCGTTTTTGATGTGCACCGTGTTAGTGCCTGCTGCGGGAAGAGCTAAGGCGCAGGCGATGCCATACGCCTCTGTTCCACGGCAGACGCCGCCAGCGTCATAGTAACCGTCTTGACCTTTGACAAGGCTATGGCTGAAGCCGAATCCGGTAAGGGTTTCTGCGCCGTCTATGTTTTCGTCTACCTCAACTTTGAATGGGATGCTTGTTTGGGTGTTATCAGGGTAAACGGAAAGTTTGGGAGCGCCCCCATCTGTCGCATAAACCATGAGGAAATACTGGGGGTTGGCCGTATCTTGGCTGGCAAAGAGCATCTGATACGTCGCATCGTCAAAATGATGACTTGCCCCCGGTTTGATTTCTGTTCGTGGCGCAGCTACAGCGTCGGAATAAAAAAGGCTATGCGAACTATTGTTTTCCACTGTGACGGGAATAGGTGTGTGCGAATAGCCGTATTGACAAGCAAATAAAACACATAAAACGGATAAAAAACTAAGTAACTTTTTCATATCAACCTACCATTAAGTTAGTTGTAGAAAAGAACAATCTGCCGTGGCAGACTTACCGTTTCACCTGCTTCGCTTTTATAGAAACTAAGAAAAGCAGGCCGGTGTACTATAGTGACGCTGGCTGGCAAATGGAAGGTTGTCAACTGAGGCGCGTAACTGCGCATTGTGGAGAGCGATATGCAAGCTCTAGTTGTTTACGTGCCAGAAACACATCTAGCTCAAGTTAAGCAGGCAATGTTTGCGGCGGGTGCCGGTAAAATTGGCAACTACGATCAGTGCTGTTGGCAGGTTAAGGGACAAGGGCAATTTCGTCCGTTGGAGGCCAGTGCGCCTTTTTGTGGAGAAAAATACGCAGTCTCTACTGAGGTGGAGTATCGCGTAGAAATGACGTGCACTGATGATTGTGTGCCAGCCGTTATTGCTGCCATGCAGTTGGTGCATCCTTATGAAGAGCCTGCGTGGTGTGCGTGGCCTGTGCGCTCGATTTTGTGATCGCCCGCCACAATCCTCAAATATTTTGTGTAATTTTTTCTCTTTAATTAGGCAATAACTGTGATGACCCAGAATCAGCTTAAGCAGGCCGTAGCGTTAGCTGCATTTGATTATGTTCGTGCGCGCCTACACAAAAAATCCATTATTGGCATCGGCACAGGTTCTACTGTTAATTATTTTATTGAAGCACTGGGCAAATGTCGCGGTGAATTCGTCGGCTGCGTTTCCAGTTCGGAGGCATCGACTCATCGTTTGCGCGAACGGGGCATAGACGTGCTTGACCTCAACAGTACGGGTGATTTTGATATTTACGTTGACGGTGCGGATGAGGTTAATTCCGCATTGGAGCTGATCAAAGGCGGCGGCGCAGCACTGACTCGTGAAAAGATATTGGCCGCTTGTGCGAAAGAGTTTGTTTGCATTGCCGATGAATCAAAACAAGTGGTGACACTAGGGCGTTTCCCTTTGCCTGTAGAAGTGGTTACTATAGCGCACAGCTATGTGGCGCGAGAGCTGCTAAAGCTCGGCGGTGATCCTGTTTATAGGCAGGGCGTAGTGACGGATAACGGCAATGTTATTCTCGATGTGCATCACTTGACCATTTCGGCACCGCGTGTGTTGGAAGAGAAAATTAACAATATTGTGGGTGTTGTCTGTGGTGGATTGTTTGCCTTGCGTCCTGCAGATGTTTTGTTATTGGGGCGCGGCAGTGGAGTTGAGGCTTTTCTGCCTAAGAAAAATAGCTAAGTGATTTTTTTGTTAGAAAAACAAGCGCATTTTTTCTGTGACAATGCCGTTTAGTGGAATATCCCAGTTTTCCACTTGGAGTGATGGCACTTCTTGGATGCCGTGCGCAAGGCCAATCAATAGAGGTTTTCGGTATGGACTGTTGCGCTTGAAGGCAAACGTGCGGTCATAGAAGCCGCCGCCCATTCCTAGGCGTTGTCCATGGCGGTCAAATCCAACCAGAGGCAGTAACACGAGCTGCAATGCCCATGCGGGTAAGCGAGCGTTCTGGATGTGCGGCTCTGGAATGCCATAACGATTTTTATGCAGTTTATCGCCGCTGCGATAGCGTAGAAAAGCCATACGATTGCTGCTGTCTCGGTGTAAGCGCGGCAAATAACAATTTTTCCCATAGCGTTCTGCTATGCGTAAGAAAAAAGAGGGGTCTATCTCGCCATCATTAGCCAAATAGAAAGCGATATGTTTGCAATGCATGAAGCGCACGTTGCTGCGTAATTGCTGTGCTAACAATTGCGCGGCGAATTTTTGTTCGGCGGGAGATAAAGCGCGACGTGCTTGACGCAATTGTTTGCGTAAGCGTGAGCGATGTTTATGCACGGAGAGATGATGTTTGCAGAAAAGGAAAAATACCCGAAGCGCCGCTGCCGACGTGGCCTTGAACCCAAAGTTCAAGGTGGGCACACCTGTGTCGTCGTAAGGCTTTCCGCGAAGCGGACATGCACACTGAAAACAATCTAGATGCACCCTGGGTTTTTGGAATCGGCTCGAGGACATAGCCGACTGGCGCACACCCCAGGTTCTGATGAGTATAACGCAAATGGCAAGTGACAGTGCAAGGCATTGTTACGCTGCGCTCAGCTTTTTTTCGAGATAATGGATATTCACGCCACCCGCTGAAAATGCTACATCGCGAACTAGGTCTTGCTGTAGCGGGATATTGCAGCGTACGCCATCAATAACCGTTTCGTCTAAGGCAACGCGCATACGGGCAAGCGCAGTGGCGCGATCGGCTCCATAGCTGATTATTTTTGCAATAAGCGAGTCGTAAAACGGTGGAATGGTATAGCCGCTATAAAGGTGTGAGTCGACACGAATACCGCAGCCCCCAGGCGCGTGCCAGTGGCTGACTTTACCAGGGCATGGCGTAAATGTTTTAGGGTCTTCTGCATTGATGCGGCACTCAAATGCATGGCCGCGTATCACGATATCTTTTTGTTTGATTGTGAGCGCAAGGCCGCTGGCGATTTTTAGCTGTTCTTTAACAATATCAATGCCTGTAACCATTTCAGTTACTGGGTGTTCCACCTGTACGCGCGTGTTCATTTCTATAAAATAAAAATGCCCATTTTCATACAAAAACTCAAAAGTCCCTGCGCCGCTGTAGCCCATATCAATACAGGCTTTCACGCAGGAATCCGCTACTTTTTTGCGGACATCGTCTGGAATGCCAGGGGCGGGAGCTTCTTCTAGCACTTTTTGGTGGCGGCGTTGCAGGGAGCAGTCTCGATCGCCCAAATGAATGGCGTGTCCTTGACCGTCGGACAGAATCTGAATTTCGACATGGCGCGGGTTTTCCAGGAATTTTTCCATGTATACCGTGCTGTCACCGAACGCGGCGAGTGCCTCGTTGCGTGTTATTTGTACTGCTCTGACTAATTGAGATTCGGCACGCACAATGCGCATGCCGCGCCCGCCGCCGCCCGCTGCGGCTTTAATAATGACGGGGTAGCCAACTTCGCGGCCAATTTTGATTAGCGCGTCGGCATCGTCTGGTAATGCGCCATCGGAGCCTGGAACCGTTGGTACGCCTGCCTTTTTCATGGCGTTTTTGGCTGAAACTTTGTCGCCCATCAGGCGAATAACCGCAGCAGATGGGCCAATAAATACAAAGCCGCTTTTATGTACTTGCTCGGCGAAGTTGGCGTTTTCAGCGAGAAAGCCGTAGCCCGGATGCACGGCTTGTGCGTTAGTTATTTCCATCGCGCTGATAATCGCAGGAATGTTCAAATAGCTGTCGCTGGATTTGTTCGGGCCGATGCACACGGCTTCGTCTGCCAGACGCACATGCATTAAATCTCTATCAACTTTTGAATGTAGCGCGACCGTTTTAATGCCGAGCTCTTTGCACGCCCGTAGAATACGTAAAGCAATTTCTCCGCGATTGGCTATAGCAATTTTTTCAAACATAGCGTTTATCTCGGCTCAGTCAGGCGATGGTGAAAAGCGGCTGGTCGAACTCGACCGGTTCGCCGTCTGCCACGAGTGCAGACTGAATGGTGCCGGCTTTGTCGGATTCAATTTGGTTCATCATCTTCATGGCTTCAACGATACATAACACGTCGCCGACTTTAACGGTTTGGCCGATAGTGGCGAAGGGAGGGGAGTCTGGCGATGGAGAGCTGTAGAACGTCCCGACCATTGGCGAGCGCACAGTGTGGTGGCCTGTAGGTGGCGCAGGAGAGGCGGGAGGCGTAAATGCTGGCGGAGAAGCAGGTGCGGAAGCATAGACAGCAGGTGCTGGTGTCATGATTGGCGCGGGAGCCATAGGCGGTGCACTATGACGCGATATGCGAACAGCTTCTTCACCTTCGCGTATTTCAATTTCGCTGATATTGGACTCTTCTAACAGCTCAATCAGTTTCTTGATTTTTCGTATGTCCATACTTTCACCTTTAAACGGTTGTTGCGCAGGGATTAATCATTCAGATGTTAGTGCGCGCTTAATTTGTCGAGTGCGGCCAGCAGTGCTAGCTCGTAACTTATCGCGCCGAAGCCAGAGATCACGCCATTGGCGATGTCGGAAAAATAGGAGTGATGGCGAAAAGCTTCGCGGCGGTAAATATTTGATAAATGTACTTCTATAAATGGAATATTGACGGCAAGTAAAGCATCGCGCAGCGCCACGCTTGTGTGAGTAAATGCCGCCGGATTGAAAATAATGAAGTCGACACCTTCCCGTTTGGCATCATGAATGCGTTCAATCAACTCGTGCTCGGCGTTACTTTGTAGCGTCTGCAGGCTGTGGCCTTGTTGTAGCGCGCGCTCAGTCAGGCTCGTATTGATATCGTTCAATGTTGTCGCGCCGTATACATCGGGCTCACGGCTGCCTAGCAAATTTAAATTTGGACCGTGTAATACGAGTATGCTGGCCATGATAAATCCTTCGCGGAGCGTTTTATGGGAGTATCCGCAGTGTGCCGCAAGCCCATGTGCGTGTCTACGCATATTTTCGGCTAATGGCGGCGATATGGGGCAACTATTCATAATGATGCAGCAAAAAACAGGTTGTGCTAGGCGGTGTTTACTGCCAGTCGCAGTGTTTTATATTGAGACAAACATGTTGTATCAGGGGGCCGTTGCCTGCCGTTTAATTTGCTGTGTGGGGTAGTTATAGTGGCGGCATTCTTCTTTTTTCATTTAGACAGGCGCATTATAGTGATTACGATTCCCGTTGATCTGATAAAAAAACTGGCCGCACAGTTTGGCTCGCAGTTAGAGCAGGAGTTCCGGCAGTCATCCAATGAAAACAAGCTGGCTGGTGAAGAGTTTGAGAAAATTTTGCATGTGTTACTTCAGTCGGCCTTGGCTAGGTTGGATTTAGTCGGCCGCAGTGAGTTTGATGCGCAGTGCCAAGTGCTGTCACGCACACGTACGCGCTTGGAAGCTGCGGAAAAAAAATTGTTGTTGCATGCTCAGTAGTGTCTTGTTTTAGATGTGTGTTTTTGGTGTTTTTGGTGTTTTTTACAGGATCAGCATTCGTGTTCTGAATGTGCGCATGCGCAATTGTGGGTAACGCATAAGAGAACCTGTGGGCTTCTTTATTATGTCGGTGTTAAAAATTTGTATGCCGGGGCTTTTTTTTCTTGTCAAAATTCCGTAACATAGGAACGGTTTTTGTTGGGTTGCTTTTCCTCTCCAGCAAAAAGCTCAGGGTGCACAAAGGGAAACTATAAGAGCCGTATTTTGTAGCTGGATATTTTTTTAATAGGAGCTTGTTTATGAAAGCATTGGTAAAAGCAGTGGCAGTAAGTTCACTTGTTTTGGCGGGATCCCAGGCAATGGCCACTGACGTGGGTAATGGCTTTGATGCTAGCGCAAATGTCGGTTTGGTTAGCGATTATCTCTGGCGCGGCATTAGCCAAAGCGATAAGCGCGGAGCGATTCAAGGCGGTCTAGACCTTAAGCATGAGTCAGGCGCGTATATTGGAACGTGGATGTCGAGCGTTTATCTTCCTTATAACGGCACAAAACGTGCGAACACCGAGCAGGATGGCTACATTGGTTATAAATTTAACGTAGCTGAATTGGCGTTTGACCTGCGTTATACCGATTATCACTACGCTGGTGCGACAGGTCTTGATTTTACTGAAACGCATGCGGATGTTAGTGCTTTTGGTGCGGTTGTTGGTGTTGACTACAGTAACGACACAGTGACTGCAGCCGGTACAGGTAGTGCCTTGCATTATTATGCAGGTTACAGCTACACGTTCCCGATGGACATCGTCGGTACTGCAACAGTTGGTCGCTACGATCTTAAAGATGACGTGATCGGCAATCACAGCGCGTATAGCTACAATTCTGTTGGTGTTTCAAAGACGTTGTTAGACATTAACTGGGGCGTTGCCTATTCTAGTACCAATGTCAGCTCTAGCGGTTGTGCAAGCTACACCACCGACAAAGACTACTGCGGTAGCGCATGGGTCTTTTCCGCGACCAAAAAACTGTAAACAACTTTTTCTCTCGTTTTTTTGCATAAATTTAGCTAAAAGCAGTCTGCGAGTTTGGGTGGAGCGTGAAGCTATCGTCTGGTGCTTTTATGTTTACCAAACCCACGGCTCATATTCTAGTTGTACCGCGAAGCGTGTATAAACATCAGCGGCGATGCTGTTGGCTAGTGCTAAAATTTCTGTGCCGTTGGCGTGGCCGCGATTGATGAGCACTAATGCTTGCTGGTCGTGTACGCAGGCATCGCCAATACAGCGGCCTTTCCAGCCTGATTGCTCGATTAACCATGCAGCCGCCAATTTCACGCGGCCTTGCTCTCCCGTATAAAACGCGATGGCGGGATTGTCTTTTTGCAATTGCGCAAAGTGAGCAGCATCAATTTGCGGGTTTTTAAAAAAACTGCCGGCGTTGGGGGTGATGGTAGGGTCTGGCAGACGCATACGTCGTATGGCGCATACCGCTTCTTTTACTGTGTGTGGCGTTATTTCTGTGTGCGGATAGCCTGATAAATAATTGTGTAGTGCAGCATATTGCGTGTTTACTTGTGGTTTTTTTGACAGGATGAACACGACGGATGTAACAACTGTTTTCCCAAGCAGTTGCTGTTTAAAAATGCTATTGCGATAGGAAAATTGGCATCCTGCTTTGTCAAAAATAAAACGCTCTCCGCTGGCGATATTTACGCAGTCAACAGATAGAATAAAAGCGGCGATCTCCACGCCATAAGCCCCGATATTTTGCACGGGTGCAGCGCCTACGGTTCCAGGAATGAGGGCAAGATTTTCTAGTCCGAACCAGCCGAGTGCCAGCGTTTTTTCTACCAGTTGATGCCATGCCATGCCGGCACCTGCACGTATATGTACGCAGACCTCATCTTCGTACCCCACTTGCAGGCTGTGATCCATTAGGCGTAATACGAGGCCTGGATAATCGCGTGTCAACACCATATTGCTGCCTTCGCCCATCGGCAATACAGGCAGATTTTTTGCGTGCGCCCAAGAAAGAGCCGCTTGTAATTCATCCGGCCCTGATACTTCGCAAAAATACTGTGCGCGCACAGACAGCGCCAATGTGTTGTAGGGGCGAAGATCAACTAACTCGTGCAACATGTTGTTGTTTCTCTCTTCAGTTACTGTCTAGTTTTTTGGATGTGTTCAAGTAGACCATCTGCCGCATCCTCAACTAAATCCAATACTAAATTAAAGCCGTCATCACCCTCGTAGTAAGGATCAGGTACTTGGCTGTACTGACGTTGCAGGCGACAAAAATTCATAAATAAACCTAGGTGCCCTTGAAAGTTTTGGGGTTTTAGTGCGTTGAGATTGCCCAGATTCATACGATCCATCGGCAAAATAAAATCAAAGTCGACAAAATCTTGTGGTGATATTTGCCGCGCAGTTTGCCTGCTCAGATCATAGCCGCGTAAGGCAGCGGTGTGTGCTGCCCGTGCATCTGGCGTTTTCCCAATATGAAAAGCGGCGGTGCCGGCAGAGTCCACCGCAATTTTTTTACGCAAGCCCGCATGGGAAATGCGCTGTTCAAATACCGCCTGTGCAGTGGGTGAGCGGCAAATATTGCCAAGGCAAACAAAAAGAACGCGAATCATGGCTTTTTTAATTTTTCCTGTATGGATGCCTGCTTTTTTTTCAGTAAAAGAAGGCTGGCTTCTAGTTGAACTTTTGCAGCACCGACTGATTGAATGAGCTGAGTCTGTGTTTCATTTAGCTTTTTTTCAATGAGCGTAAGGCTGTCGCTCAGTCTTTCTTTGTTGTCTTTTTGTGAGCGTAAATCAAACATCCGTTTTATTGGAGTTGACATGTGCTGTCAATTCTGGACACCAAACCTTCAGGCAACTGCCAACGTTATCGTCTGAATTATGAACACGCCTAATCTAGCTACAGCGTTTGGTGT
>JAYVJM010000043.1:0-4837 GCA_043769275.1 Cellvibrionales bacterium
TCAATCCCTTCGCGCTTTGTCGGAAATTACTCATCAACGCATCGCGAGCCGCCTATGCAGAACTTCAGCAATTTAGCGCGGCTGCGTAACATCAGTTAAGAACTCATTTGTAAATAGCTGCTGACGTGCAGCGATGTCTTCTGGCGTTTCAAGCACGACAATTTCATCCGGTGTGATTTTAAATAGCGGTTGGCCTTTTTTGATGATAGTGCCGTCTGTTTCCAACAGCACATGCTCAACAGTGCCGGAAAATGTCGCATAAATTTTATTGAACATTTTCATGACTTCCACAATATAAAGCACATCGCCTTTTTTGAAGTGACTGCCAACTTCCAGATATTTTTCCATATGCGGCGCTTCTCGCGCATAAAACATACCGCCACTTTGCGCGAGAATTTCATCAGATTTTGCTGCAAGTGGCGGTACCAATACTTTCACCATACGCTCTTGAAGTTCTTTTTCATGTAGCCATTGCGGAATATCAACGCTTAAATCCGCGTTGACTTTCAGCTCATAAAATCCACATTTTTCTGCCAAATATGGCAATAGCGACAGAATTTCACAGCCAGCTTGAAAGCCACTGTGTGCCGCCTGCACTGCCGGCCAGTCTTTTTCATCAATTTCTTTTGGCGCGCTTTTATCTGCCAATGTTTTTTGTATGTTTTTCCAGCTTGGCGAGCCGAGTTTTTCATCCAGCGTGGCATAAAATGCCATTGCCTCCTGCAAAATAGCCTGATCGTGATCCCAGATTAAATAGGCGGCAGGTGCTTTTTTTTGCGCATCCATATTAAGGAAGCGATAGGTATTAGCCAAAACTTTAATCGGGTTTTCCAGCCACGATACTGTGCCCTCACTCACGGTGAAGTGCGGCTTATTAACACTGAGCCAGCCAGAAAGAACGTGGGGTTTGGCTAACAACGGTTCAAATATGCGATCAAACAGCGTCACCTTACTGTCTACGACATCAGCCATGACTTTTTGTTTTTCTTTGTTGTCTCCAACTGAGCTGATGGCGGCTTTGCGCATAGCCTTCCACGCATGCAATAAATCAATGCGATTGGCGTGATCTTTCAGCAGCCCAACCAACGTCAAATACGGCACGATGAAACGCGTAGTTGGGCGCGCATTAATATTGTTGCCAATAAACCAGTTGACTAAGCCGTAATGGAACTCCAGATTGGTGGCAAGGTCTTTGCCGCGCAACACCGTGCTACGCAGTGTTTCAGCCATGCCTTGATAGCTTTGCAGGCGACTGTTGCCCACTGTAAGCAACAGGGCGATGTTGGAATCATAAGCACCAGCCAATGTGTATTTCATGAATACATCGGTGTCTGGATTGTGTAGAGAAATACCTTGATCGTCTCGGATTTCACCTGCGTTTGGATCCGACCATTGTGTAATTACACCGCCGGCATGGGGCTGCAATGCGTCGTTAGTGGCATTGAGGCGCGCCTCTACGGCAGACATTTCACGCACAGAGCGCACGGGCTTTGGTAAGTGCTGACCATGATGCGCCAACAAAACCATCACCTCAACCAACGAAGTCACGGTGAAGTATTCGCTGCTATCTTCTGGATTACTAAACGTGAGTGCGTAACACAATTCTGTGACTCGATGCTCAACCTGAATGCGCGTATTCATTTCCATAAAATAATGGCGTTCACCATCGACGATACACTCGAACGTCGCTACGGAATTGAGCTTTACTGCTTGGCCAAATCGTACGGCCTCGACCTCCATTTTTTCCAAAATCTCAATATCACGCGCCAATTGCAGCGCTTCTTCGCTACGGCTCTTCGCAACTGCATCGGAGTGAGCTGCAATTAAGTCTTCGTGTATGACGGATACTTCCAGCAATTTTTGCTCGTGCATTTGCAATGAACAATCACGACCACCCATCGTGATGCACCACACGCCGTTACCAACCACCTGAATCTCTTGATGGCGTGTAGTTTCGATATTCATTTCAATCAGCACGTTTTTATTGTCGCCGACACCATTGCATTTCACTTCCGCCAACACTTCACGCACTAAAGATGCAGTATTCGCCGCCGCCTGTGTAAGCTGTTCTGCGGCAGTGCCTTTATAAGAAGATGGCGCATTTAAAATTCGCTGGCCTTTACCGCCACCGCCTGAAATGGCTTTAAGGCGGAAACGATTGTTCGGATTTTTTTCAAATACCGACAGCATGGCTTGGTGCAATGCCGCGCCCACGTCGTCTACTGTGATGATATCGACACCGGCTTTGTAGGATGCAGCCAATACAGCCTCTGCTTGTTCTTCCAGATTCTTTATCTGATTAATTTTTACATCCAGTTTGAATGCTTGAATGCATTTTTCCAGCGCGCCGGCATCCGGATATTTCACCAATAACGCAAGCGTTGTGCCGTTATTAATACCAGGCGTAACAGAGACGCCGGCTTGCAAGGCTGTGCGCTTGGCCTCGTCTTTTAAGCCTGCTGAACGTTGCGTAAAGGAACCTGGGCCGATAAATTTAAGGCCTGCATCTTCCATCGCCTGCACCATTTCAGCATCTTCCGACATAAAACCATAACCGGCGAAGATGCTGTTGTAACCGTTGGCATGTGCAATATGAATGATTTGCGCAATGCGCTGATGACGCTCGTCTTTGGTGGCTCCTGTGTAGTCAGGCACGCGATGTACGCGCTTAGGGTCTGTCAACTTACGCAATTCAGGCGCTAGCGCATTGGTGTAGATAATGGAATCTTTTTCTGACAGTAAAATGCCATAGCCATGGATGCCCATTTCATCAAATACGTCCATCGCCTCTTTGCGTATTGGGCCACGGCAAATAATCAGCGGTTTAATATCGGAACAAGAAAATCCACGCACCCAGGCGGAAGTGTGAGCATTGAGTTTGCGTGTTTTATGTATCAACTTATTATTCAAATAGTTTTTTTTGCTGCCCACGGGGTTAACCTCGGCTAATGCTATTAATGCAAACTGTTTTGATAACAGTGTTTAAAAAAATTCACGCTGTATACCAGTGAGCGGCGAGGGCTTGTAACAACGCAAATGCAGTGCCAGATTTTTAGCAATTGCACGGCGCAAATCAGATGGCATCACAATTGAGGAAATAGACCCTAGCGACAACGCTTCGTTGGGGTTCATCAGTTCACGTTCGTAACGCTGTGTGAGCAGAGTTTCTTCCTGCTTACCCCACAGCGCGGCATCTTGCGCATTATTCACTGCACGTATTTTCACTTCCGCGCGAATTTTGCGCAGCTCATCTTTATAAACAAAATCGATGCCCGCAGGCCCCATCACCGCCAAGCGCGTGGTGGGCAGCGCAATCACCAGATCAGCACCTGTTGGATAGTTATTGTAGGAAGCATAAGCACCGCCAAAAGCGTTACGAATAATAATGAGAAAACGCGGTGTACGCAGGTCGACTATCGCATCAAGCATCGCACGCCCTGCCTGCACAATGCCGCCCGCTTCTTGTTCACGCCCAGGCAAAAAGCCGGTGGTGTCTTCCATAAACATTACGGGAATGTTGTACAAATTACAGAAACGAATGAAGCGTGCATTTTTGTAAGCAGCAGCAATATCAATTTGACCCGATGCTACTGCCGAATTATTGGCAACAAAGCCAACAACGTTACCGCCGATACGCCCCAGTGCACAGACAGTATTGCGCGCACGTTCTGGCTGTATTTCAAAAAAATCACCGTGATCGCAAATTTGTTGAATGATGATGGCAATGTCAAACGGTGTATTAAAGCCAGTGGGCGAGTTAAAGGCTTTTTTGAGCAGGATGTCGATATCCCATGTTTTGCGATCAACAGGATCAGACGTTGGGCGAAATGGTGCCAATTGTTCGTTGTTGGAAGGTAAATAATCGAGTAATTCGCGCACTAAATACAGCGCAGATGCTTCATCCTGCACAACAAAATCAGTAACGCCAGATTGCGAATGGACTTTAGGGCCACCCAATTCTTCTGGCGTTACATCTTCGCCCAGCACAGATTTCACCACGCCGGTGCCAGTCAAGCCAAAAAAAGTATCGTTTGGCTGAATCACAAAGCTGCCTTGACGCGGTAAATAAGAGCCGCCGCCCGCATTAAAACCAAACATACACATCAAGGACGGCACGCGCCCTGAAATTTTACGCAACGCAGAAAAGGCTTTCGCATAGCCATCCAAACCCCCTACACCGGCTGGCACATAAGCGCCGGCGGAATCATTCATTCCCACAACGGGAATGCCCAATTTGCCAGCTAATTCAAATAAACGCGCCAGTTTGTCGCCATTGGTGGCATCCATGGAGCCGGCGCGTACAGTGAAATCATGGCCGTAGATCGCCACATCGCGTCCGTTGACTTTAATAATGGCGGTCAGTAGTGATGCACCGTCCAGATTCGGCCCCCAGTTCTGGTACAGCACGTTTGGCTCATCGCCGTGATCACACAAAACTTGAATGCGCTCCCACACCGTCATGCGCTTTTTCAAGTGTTGGCGCTGAATGCTGGCAATGCCGCTTGCGGTTTTTTGGCGCTGAATCAAATCGTGGCTGACTTTGAGTGTGGCCTCGTAGATGCCCGGCTCATAGCCCATCTGCCCCGGGACTTTGAACGAAACTTCAGATGCAACGCCGAAGGGATTTTTGAGGGTGGGTGTCGTCGTTGTTGGCATGAATCAGCCCTAGGGTTTATAAACAAAAAAGATCGCAAAAATGCCGCAAACAATACGTTTTACGATGCGCTTAGTCAACGTGCTTTGACCTATGCTGCAAAAAGTGGACACCGTTTTGCCAATAAAATACAAAGCGGAGAGTTTCGATGAAGGCGAGAAAGCAAATGGTTTACACGGCAGA